>CASEGE010000001.1 GCA_949287335.1 uncultured Olsenella sp.
CCGGTTACGCCGCCGAGATGCAGCCCGTCTCCTGGAAGCTCGCCGACAAGCGCACCTACGTGCACTGGGCCGAGAAGAAGTACGACATCGTGGTCATGGGCATGCCCACCAACTTCCACTACGGCGACGGCATGGGCACCAACCCCATCCAGATGATGCAGGCCGTCTCCGCCCAGGTCATCCGCCACAAGCGCATCCTCTCCGACCACTGCGTCTTTGTCATCGCCAGCTACTGCAACGGCTGGTTCCACGACGAGCGCTGGCCCTACCTGCGCGAGCAGTGGGAGCTCTGGCAGTCCGACAAGATGAACACCCTCGACGAGATGATCAAGTACGGCGAGTACTTCGCCACCAACGAGGAGTACATCCGCAAGTACCGCTTTGCCAACGCCTTCCACCCGTTCCACGGCTTCAGCATGATGACCTGCGGAAACCTTGCCGAGAAGTACCTCAGCGCCACCTACATCGTGGGCGCGCAGAAGCCCGGCATCGCCCGTACCATGGGCCTCAAGACCCGCCCGACCTTCGAGGAGGCCATCGCGGACGCCACGCGCAAGTTCACCGACGGCAACCCCAACATCCTGGCGCTGCCGCACGCCTACAACCGCGCTGTGCCGCACCTCTGCATGAAGGACCCGTCCCAGAACAGCCACTTCCGCGACGACGCGCCTGCGCACCCCTGCGGCTGCTAGGCGTAACGGATGCTTCGGCTCAACGAGACATACCTCGGCGCCCGGGTGACCTCCGACGAGGTCACCCGGGGCTCGGCCGCACACGTTGACGTGCTTGCGCGCTGCCAGGCCGGCGAGGAGCGCTACGCGGACTCGCTCGGCTGGCTCCACGTGGACGACTGGGCCTCTGACGAGAAGATCGCCCAGGTCGAGGAGCTTGCCGCGCGCCTGCGCGCGCAGGCGGACACCTTCGTGCTCATCGGCGTCGGTGGCTCCAACAACGCGGCGCGAGCGGTGCTCACCGCACTCGGCGCCCGGGACGGCTCGCTCGACGGGACGCACCGCGTGATCTACGCCGGCAACACCCTCTCCGCCTTTGAGCTGCGACGCGTCCTAGAGGACCTCGAGGGACACGAGGTCGTCATCGACTGCGTGGCTAAGAACTTCGAGACGCTGGAGCCCGGCTCGTCGTTTAGGCTTCTGCGCCAATGGCTCGTCTCGCGCTATGGCGAGAAGGACGCCGCGCGGCGCATCGTCTGCTGCGGCACGCCCGGCTCACACCTCGAGGACCTCTGTCACGAGCACGGCTACACGTTCACCACGTTTCCCGAGCCCGTGGGCGGGCGCTTCACGGCACTCACTGAGGTGCACCTGCTCCCGTTGGCCTTCGCCGGCGCTGACATCCGCGCCCTCGTAGCGGGCGCCCGCGCCGAGGAGGCTCTGCTGCGCGATGCCGGGCGCAGGCCGGACGAGAACCCCGCCTGGCGCTACGCGCTCGTCCGCAACCTTGCCTGGGACGCGGGCCTTCGCGTGGAGCTCCTGAGCTTCTTCGAGCCTCGTTTCCGCTGGTTCTCCAAGTGGTACGAGCAGCTCTTTGGGGAGAGCGAGGGCAAGGGCGGGCGCGGACTCTTCCCCGCCTCCGCCGAGTACTCCGAGGAGCTCCACAGCCTGGGCCAGTACGTCCAGGACGGTACCCCCCAGCTCATGGAGACCTTCCTCGACGTAAGCGGCCCCGGAGCGGACGACTCTCTCGTCCTGGGCGGCTCGGACATCGACGACCGCTTTGGCTACCTCGACGGCGTCGACTTCTGGGACATCAATAAGGCGAGCTTTACCGCCTCACGAGAGGCGCACGCGAAGGCGCTTCCCTGCCCCACCATCGAGCTCGATCGCGTGGACGAGGAGCACCTGGGAAGGCTTCTCTACTTCTTCATGTTCTCGTGCTACCTCTCCGCCGAGCTTCTCGACGTCAATCCGTTTGACCAGCCCGGCGTCGAGGCATACAAGCAGCTCATGTTTGAGGCGCTGGGCAAGTAGCCCACGTGGCCAATCCTGACACGCGTTCTCGACCGGTCAAGCCCTCGGCTTGGCCGGTCGCTTCATGTCATGCGATAGAAGTTGCCAGAGCTCGAGAATTCGCTAGAACCCCTTGCAGGCCCTGAGGCCGGTGACGATGGTGCTGTGTGCCTCCCTGCGCGCCGTCTCGAAGAACTCCGCGCTGAGCAGCTGGTAGGTGGGCTCCCCCGTCACGTGCTCCGCCTGGTTCTTCTCCACGATGGCGCGCGCAACGTCCACCGCGGCGCGCACGTCCTTCTCGGCAATCGAGTACATGGGAAACGCCTCGCACTGCGAGAGGAGCGCGTCGTCGACGCGCGGCGTCATCGAGATGTCGAGCGTGCGCCCAAAGAGCGCGAAGTCCGCCTGCTTGCCCACACGAGCCTTCTCGCCGGGCTTGACGCCAATCGATCCCAGATAGGCACGAGTGTGGGCGTTGTAGACATGGTCAGCCACAAGATGCGCCCACACGCCGCGCACGAGGTCGGTGACGCGCTCCTGGCGAGCAACGTAGAAGCGCCAGAAGTCGTCGTAGCGCGGCAGGGGGATGTGCTCACGCAGCGCGAGATGCGTGAGCTTGTAGTCTATGCGCACGGTGGTGTCCGGCACCATGTAGCCCACGTAGATATCGGGGACAAAGTTGCCAAGAAGAAAGGCGTTGACGTCCGTGATACCAAGGGCCTCGGCCCCCTCCTCGCGGAGGAGCCGCTCAACATGCGCGGTATGTATGTTCCAACTTGGCATGAGCCTATGGTATCACGTGGTCGCAGCCCAGCACCACTAGCGCGAGACCGCAAGCTCGCACAGGCCGTAGCGAAACGACGTCCCTATGACGTTCACCTTGAAGACCGCCACCCCCTGGCGATCGACGCCGCTCGCACCGATGGCCGCCTTGAGGTCGGACGCAGAGTAGCCGTACCAGCTGGCCCCAATGTCGCTCGGCGCGAGGTCATCCGGGACGTACACGTCAAAGTAGACCTTGTAGTAGTTGTTCCCAAGGTTCTCGAGGCTCGTCGCCGACGCGATGCCCTGGGAGGTCGAGGGTCCCTGCGCCCCGGCCCAGAGCACGTACTTGCCCCGCTCGGAGCTCGTGTCGGTGGTGAGCGAGACCTTGTTCGGCGACGTGTTGAGCATGACGCTCAGGTCTTCCTTAACGGTGGAGGCAAGCGAGCGCGTGCTGAAGACGTTGCTCGAGGCGTCGTCTTCGGGAACGGCCTCGATGTCGTGATCGTTCAAGCGATAGTGCTCCTCGATAAACGCCATGACGGAGGCGCTATCGGGGTTGGCACAGTCATATGCAAGGGCCACGCCGTCGTAGGGAATCACGGTGTCAAAGCCGGTCTCGGTGAAGTTCGAGAGGTACATGTTGATGTCCTCGAAGTCCTCGGAATCCGAGAGGCTGAGAACAACCGAGCTCTTTGAGCCGGACGCTGTGTAGGTGATGTCCTGGTCGATGGGGCCGTCGGGAATCGTGTTCTCAACGGGCTCGGGGTCTGGCTCCGGCTCGGCATCGTCCTCTGCCTCAGTCTCGTCCTTGGCCTCCGGCTCGGCCTCGTCCTCCGGCTCCTCGTCGTCGGCGGTCGCGGCAGGCCCCTCGGGCTCCTCGGGCTTCTCGTCCTTCTCGGCGTCCGCGTCCTTCTCGGGCTCCTTGGAAGCCTCCTCGTCCGAGGCCTCGACCTCCTTGGAGGGCGTCTCCTCGCCCAGGGGCTCCTCTTGGGAGTCCTGCTGAGCCTCAGGGGCACCGAGCGGGATGACGCCCGTCACGACAAGAGCGCCACAGACCGCAGAGACGGCGAGCACCACCATCACCACGGCAGCAGCGACAAGCCCGCGAGAGCTCTTGCGCGGGGCCTCCTGGGAAGTGGCCGAGGCAACGGGTGCCATGACCGGCGTCGTGGGCTCGGCAGGCGCCCCGATTGGTGCCCCACAGGACGTGCAAAACTTCATTTCGTCGGCAACCTGCGCACCGCAATGTGGACAGCGCATGACAACATCTCCTCGTTCTCTGAGCGTGGGCCCGTGGGCGAGAGCGGTCCCCTAGCGAAGGATGCCCGCCTTCTCGAGCGCGGCCGCGACGGCGGCAATCACGCCGCAGA
>CASEGE010000002.1 GCA_949287335.1 uncultured Olsenella sp.
AGCGAAAACATGCGCACCCACTACACCTACGACGTCCCGCGCTTCGGGCGCCTGCTGGCACGCATGCGAGGGGCGGGGTGCGACTTCGTGATGGCGACCGGCAACCAGTAACGGCCGAGCCCGTCGACTTCCTGGCGGGGACGTGGTCGACGGCGGAAGCCCGCTTTGGGGGCTGCCGCATCGCCGTATACCCCGGGTAACACCCCCATATTATCCTGTCAAGCTCCATACGCTCGCCGAGTGACGTCGCGCCCCGTGCCGAACGACGTGCTGACTCCGCGTTCTTCTCGCCTTCTGCCGGGTAGGGTAGGGGCAGCTTGCGAGTCACGTTTGGTGCGCGCCACGACCACAAGGAGGGGCCCATGTTTGACAGGTTGTTCTCGCCCATAACGATCAGGGGGCTCGAGCTGCCCAACCGAGTTGTCATGTCGGCGATGGGCACGCACGAGTCTGCGGCGAGCGAAGACGGCAAGTCGGTGACGCAGAAGCTCATCGACTTCCACGTGACGCGCGCCAGGGGAGGCTGCGGTCTCAATACCACAGAGGTCTGCTCCGTCGATGCGGCGAGCTCGCCCAGAGGCTTCCTCTCCATCGCGGAGGACAAGTTCGTCCCCGGCCTCACCGAGCTCTGTGACGCCGTGCACGAGGCGGGCGGTCACATTGCCGTGCAGCTCTGGCAGGGCGCGCTCGCCGTGGGCAGCGACCCCGCCGCTCAGATGCTCGTGCCCTCCGACATGCCCATGTCCCCCGAGTTCACGCTCCCGGGCATCACGGTAGAGCGCATCCACGAGGTCATCGACGCCTTTGGTGCCGCCGCTGCGCGTGCCGCGACCGCAGGCTTCGACGCCGTCGAGTTCCACTGCGCGCACACCTACCTGCCGCACTCGTTCCTCTCTGGCGGCATCAACCACCGCACCGACGAGTGGGGCGGCAGTCTGGAGAATCGCATGCGCTTCCCGCTTGCGTGCATCGACGCCATCCGCGCCAACATCCCCGAGGACATGCCGCTCTTCATGCGCATCGGCTGGCAGGACGACTACCTCGAGGGCGGCCTCACGCCCGAGGAGGTCATCGAGTTCTGCAAGCACGCGGGCGAGCACGGGGTCGATGTCCTCAACGTCTCGCGCGGCAACATCCTCTCGGCCGCCCTCATCTACGAGACGCCCCCGGTGGACCTTCCCAACGGCTTCAACGTTGAGCCGGCGGCGCGCATCCGCCGCGAGACCGGCATGCTCACCATGCCCTGCGGGCGCATCAACCGCCCCGAGCTTGCCGAGCAGATTCTCGACGACGACAAGGCAGACCTCATTGTCATGGCGCGCTCCCAGCTGGCTGACGCCGACTTCTGCAACAAGGCCAAGGCGGGCGAGCTGGCGTCCATCAAGTACTGCGTGGGCTGTGACCAGGGCTGCTACGACTACTTCTACCGTGCGCTCGCCGACCCATCGATTGAGCACATCACCTGCCTGCGCAACCCCGCGCTCTTTGAGGAGCGTGCCATGGCGCTCGAGCCCGTGGCGGAGCCCAAGTGCGTGCTCGTTGCAGGCGGCGGCATCGCCGGCATCGAGGCGGCGGAGGGCCTGGTCAAGCGCGGGTGCACGCCCATCCTCTGCGAGGCGTCCGACCATCTGGGCGGCCAGTTCGCGCTCGCCGGCGTGGCGCCGCGCAAGGGCGACTTCACCTATGCGTGCGACATGGCCATCAAGAACCTGGAGGACCTCGGCGTTGATATCCGCCTCAACACGCCCGTGACGCCCGAGCTTGTGGGGGAGATTGCCCCTGATGCCGTCATCGTGGCGATTGGCTCGGCGTCCGTCGTGCCCAGCATCCCCGGCGCGGACGGCGACAACGTCATCGATGCCCGCGAGGTCCTCTCCGGCGCCGGGCTTCCCGAGGGCGACGTTGCCATCATCGGCGGCGGGCTCGTGGGCATCGAGGTGGCCGAGCACCTTGCCGGGCAGGGCCGCGCGTCCACGGTGATCGAGATGCGAGACGCGATCCTCGTCGAGATGGGGGAGATGCGCAAGACTGCCACGCAGATGTCGCTCGCCCAGGAGCCAATTACGGTCCTCACCAATGCCACCTGCACCGCAATCGCGGACGGTGCGGCGACGGTAGAGGTGGACGGTGCCGAGAGGAACGTGCCCGCCGACGTGGTCATCCTGGCGGTGGGCTCCAAGCCGCGTCCGACCGATGACCTCAGGGCGGCGTGCGAGGCGCGGGGCATCCCGTGCACCGTGGTAGGCGACGCCAGGGAGGCGCCGCGCCTTGCGCTCGACGCCATCCGCGAGGCGTATCAGGCGGTGCTCGACATCGCGTGACGGCCTCGGTCGCTCGTTCTTCTCGCTTCTCTTGCCCCTGCCGGATAGGGCGGGGGCAGTCCAAACCAACCCCACGTAGAAGGGATAATTGCTATGCTGCTCAAGGGAAAGACCGCTGTCGTCACCGGAGGCTCGCGCGGGATCGGCCTCGCCATCGTCAAGCGCTTCCTGGAGGAGGGCGCCAACGTGGCGCTCTGCGGGAGTCGCGAGGAGACAGCCCAGAAGGCCCTCGACGGCATCCTGGCCGAAAACCCCGAAGCCTCTGTCATGGCCATCTGGCCGAGCGTCTCCGACGAGGCCGAGCTCGAGGCCGCCTTCCGCCAGGTGGCGGAGCGCTTTGGCGGGCTCGACATCGTGTGCAACAACGCCGGCATCTCCCAGTCCACGCCGCTTGACGCCTACACGCCCGAGGAGTTTGACAAGATCATCGACATCAACGTCAAGGGCGTGCTCAACGGCTGCCAGGCGGCGTCGCGCGTGCTCGGCGAGGGTGGCGTCATCATCAACACGAGCTCCATGGTGAGCAAGATGGGTCAGCCCTCCGGCGTGGGCTACCCCATGTCCAAGTTTGCGGTGAACGGCATCACCATCTCGCTCGCGCGCGAGCTGGGGCCGCGCGGCATCCGCGTGAACGCCGTGGCGCCGGGCGTCACCGCCACGGACATGGTGGCAAGCCTGCCCGAGGAGATGATCGCCCCCATCGCCGCCGGCATCCCGCTGCGTCGTGTGGGGCAGCCCGAGGACGTTGCCAACGCCTTCGTCTACCTGGCGAGCGACCTCGCGTCCTATGTGACGGGAGAGGTCCTGGCCGTTGACGGTGGCATGACGGTGTAGGTACTGGTAGATAGCGCGTGCGGGCCCGGGAGACGAGTGATGCTCCCGGGTCTTTTTCGGTTGCGGTCGCGGATCCCGCAGCTGCGTCCGACCGCCTCTCATCTCAAATAAAAAAACGAGAAAAAATAAAAAAACGAAAACGGATAAAATAACGAAAACGGAGCCCTCGACGCGAGGAGGCGCCATGAGGAAGGTTAACCCGTTCAAGCCGACCGCGGGCGCAGAGCCCCCAGTCCTAGCAGGTCGCGATGCGGTTCTCGATGACTTTGAGATTGGGTTAGAGGAGGGCGTTGGCGCTCCTGGCAGGCTCATGCGCATTACAGGCCCAAGAGGCTCGGGCAAGACTGTTCTTCTCACTGAGCTGGGCGATATTGCCCGTCAGCGCGGGTGGCGCGTTGTGGACGTGACGGCGGCAGAGCACCTTCCCCAATTGATTTGTCGACGCCTTGAAAAGACGGACAGTGTTGACTACTCGGTAGAGCTTGATCTCATGGTCGTAAAGGCGAAGGCTCAGAAGGACGAGCCTCAAAGGCTCGAGGATATCTATGAAGTCCTGGACCGCGTCGCCGGAAAGCTGACCGAGAAGGGCAAAGGCTTGCTTGTGACGATTGACGAGATTCAGGATGCCAGCGTTGGGGACGTTCGTGAGATTGCCGTAGCGATTCAGCATCTTATCAGGGAGCGTCGCAACATCGCCTTTGTCTTTGCTGGGCTGACAGCGGGAGTGATGAATCTGCTGGGTGAGGACGGGCCTACGTTCTTGAGGCGCGCGTACCCGGAAGAGCTGGACACCATTCCAGTAGACGAGGTCAAGACAGCGCTCAGGGCAACATTCGAGAAGAATGGCATCCGGATTGACGAGGGCGCGCTCGCAACGGCCGCCGACTCGACCGCGGGGTATGCCTATCTCATTCAGCTGGTGGGCTACAACGTCTGGCGCGCCGCGCAGGTTCGTGGCGGCGGGGAATTCGATGCCATTTCTGTTGAGGATGTCGAGAAGGGCGTTGTCGCCGCGCGGCGGGAGTTCGAGCGGACGGTGCTCGAGACGGCGATTGCCCATCTTCCCAAGACAGCGATGGAGTATTTGGTTGCGATGTCGGAGGACGCGCTGGCATCTTCGACGGGGGAGATTGCCAGCCGTCTGAGCGTTCCCGCCTCGTCCCTTTCTACCGCACGAAAGCTGCTCGTCTCTCGTCAGGTCATTGAGCCAACGGCCCGTGGTTACGTGGGTTTTTCGATTCCGTTCATGAGGGAGTACCTGTCCGAGAATCGCGAAGCGTTGCTGGCACGGTATGGGGTTGAGGGGTAAACGTCCTCCGTGTGCCCTAGGAGGAATTGTTGTCCGGTCCGGTTGCTATGGTCTAGGCACTTGAAGCCATCGCGAACGGAGGATCAATGAGGCTGTGGTACAGAACGGGGGACATTAGCGCTCAACGCGAGCTATCGCGCGATAGGGTCGTGTGCCTTGACGTTGAGACCACGGGGCTCGATCCGCGTACCGATGAGGTTCTGCAGGTCGCTCTTGTTCGTGGCGACGGCGAGGTCTTGCTGTCTCGCTACGTGCGACCCGAGTATCACTCAAGCTGGCCTTTGGCGCAGCGCACCCACGGCATCTCTCCTTCGATGGTGGAGGGCTGCCCGTCTTTGGCTTCACTGAAGCCGGAGATAGAGAAGGTTTTCGAGGACGTTGATCTTATCGTCGGCTACAACGTCGCCTTTGACCTTCTGTTTCTTCAGACGGCAGGCATCTCCTTCGGCAACGCGTCGGTCTTTGACGTGATACGGGAGTTCGCGCCCGTTGCAGGGCGATGGGATGCTGACCGCCAGAGATGCGCTTGGGTCTCTCTGACCTACTGTGCAACGTACTACGGGGTTCCTTTGCGTGCCCATGATGCGTTGAGGGATGCTCAGGCAACGTTGGGGTGTTTCTGGGCCATGATCGGGAGGGATTCCGCAAGGAACCGCCCCACATCATCTAGGTCATATCTGGACGTCGTGGCACGTTATTCTCAGATGAAATGAAGAGATTCTTGGCGAGGGGTCAGTTCGCTGACAACAAGGGCCTGATGAACGCATAGGGGAGAGATTCCCGCCGGTCTATCGCCCTTCCGATACCGCCCCCAGCGCCCTGTTGATTCGCTCCGCCACGCCCACGCTTGCCGCAACCTTCACCACGTCCGGCACCACGAACGGCACCACCGCCACGGCAAGCGCCGCCGGGGCGTCAATCCCGTAGACGTTCATGAGCTGGAGCGTTCCCAGCACGTAGCTCACCGCCAGCAGCGCGATGCCAGCCGCCACCCCGCGTGCCCTTCTCGGCAGCAAACTCGCACGCATGACGGCACCCGCAACGGGCATGCCCGCGGCAAAGCCCAGGAGGTAGCCGCCCGTTGGCCCCAGAAGCACCCCGAGTCCGCCCTGAAAGCCGGAGAACACCGGCACGCCCGCTGCTCCCAGCAGCAGGTAGAGCGCAACGGTGACAAACGCGTCGCGCGTGGTCATGATCTGCGGCAGCAGCGCCAGCACAAGAGCCTGCATGGTGAAGGGCACGGGCCCCAGCGGCACGGTGATCCAGGCGCTGCACGCGAGCAGCGCAACGCAGATGCCGCAGCGAGCGATCGAGCGGTTGGACATGGCGCCTCCTTACGGCCAGACGTTCTTCTCGCCAACGCATACGGGACGA
>CASEGE010000003.1 GCA_949287335.1 uncultured Olsenella sp.
TCGATCGCAGTATCCGGTTCTCAAGGTACTCCCGCGCAGGTCGGAGGCGATGTCCTCGTCGCTGCGCGGGGAATAACTATACGCACTCCCGCGGCCGTCGGGGGCGAGAATCCGCGCCTCCACGATCCCTACACATTCGGGAATGTTACTGCCGACCTCAGCGGCCTTAGATTCCGCGCCTCACCAGCTCGCACGCCGCGGTGAGCAGCTCGTCTCTCGCGCGCGACGTCGGCGCCTCCGCATAGACCCTTACCACGGCGCTTGTGCGCGAGGGACGGATGAGCACCCAAGAGTCATCGTCAAACTGTGCGCGAAGGCCGTCGGCATGAGACACCTCGACGGGCATCTTCCCCGCAAGCTCACCCGGGTTGAGTCCGGGAAGCACGTTTCGGAAGGCCTGGCTTGCGGCAGGCTCGAGGCGCATGTCGCGCCTGGCATAGCTCATCGTCCCGATGATGCCCTCGAGCTCGGCGGTCATCTGCGAGACGGTCTTCCCGGACCTCGCGAGCATCTCCACGGCAAGAAGGCACACGAGCAGGCCATCGCGCTCCCTCAGATGCTCGGGAACGCACACGCCACCGTACTCCTCCACCCCCATGATCACATCGGAGTCGAGCGTCTCTCTGTATATACGAGAGAAGCCCACGGGAACGGGCGTCGTCTCGCACCCAAGGCGCTCGGCCTCGCGGTTGATGCAGGCGGAGCAGGTGAGCGTGGTCACCACTCGCCCATGCGCGCCGTGACCCATGACGAGGTTGCCGAGCAGCATGGGGACAAGCACGCGCGCCGGAAGCAGCGAGCCCTTCTCGTCAATGACGGCGGCGCGGTCTGCGTCCCCGTCAAGAAGCAGGCCCATGTCTGCCTCGTGCGCCACAACGGCCTGCTCGCACGCATCCGCCCAAGGATCGCGAGGGTCGGGGTGAATGCCGCCAAAATCCTCGCGCGGCTCCACGTGCATCTCAATGACCTCGCAGCCAAGGTCCGAGAGCAGGCCGGCGAGGTGCGTGGTCCCGGCGCCGCACATCGCATCAACGACAACGCGCGGGCGCCGTGCGGAAATCGACGCCCGGTCGATGTGGGACGCGAGCTCAGCAAGGTAGGGACCCATGAGGTCGCACTCCTCAAACGCGCCGATGTCCCGAGCGGGAACGAGGGAGATGGCCTGCTCGACCTCGTCGAGAAAGCTCCTCGGGACCGGCCCGCCATCAGCCCCGCGCACGAGGACGCCACCGTATTCGCAGGAGAGCTCGCTTGCCGTGATGATGGCGGCGCCATAGGCGCTCTCGTCACGCGCGCAGCTCCAGGCAACCGCGGGCGTGGGGCACGAGACGTCAGAGAGCTTGACCACGAGGCCATACGACGAAAGGATGCCAGCCATGAGCTGGGCAAACTCACGCGACCCGTGACGCGTGTCATAGCCTACGTAGATCGTCGCCGAAGGTGCCGCGTCGGCCCAGACGACGCCGAGGGCGTCCGCCACGCGGGCAACCCCCTCGGCGTCGAAGCCGTCGTCAAAGCGCGCCTTCCAGCCGTCCGCGCCAAAGCGAATGATGTCTCCCCGCTTATCCAAGAAGCGCCGCGCCCTTCTCGCCAAACTCCTCGCGGAAGGCCTCGGCAAAGGCAGGGTCCTCGAGCGCCATGCGGGCATTGGTGGCAGCCCAGGCAGCCGGGGTGCCCGTGTCGCAGCCCTCGGACGGGTCGACGACGAGCGCGTACATCTCCTCCTCGGCGAGCAGGCGCTCCATTGCGTCGGTCAGCTGAATCTCGTTGCCGGCACCCGGCCCCTGCGTGGCAAGGAGCTCCATGATGCGCGGGGAGAGCAGGTAACGGCCAACGATGAACAGGTGGGACGGCGCCTCCTCGGGCTTGGGCTTCTCAACGAGGCCCGAGACCTTCCAGACGGCACCCTCCTGCTCGCCGGTGGCCTCGCAGCCCGGAAGGCACCCCACGCACTCGCCTGCGATGATGCCGTAGCGGCTCACCTGGTCGGCGGGAACGGGCGCAACGGCAATGACGGACGCGCCGCCGTGCTCGCGCGAGACCTCCGCCATGCGGACGCACATCTGACGGCCGGGAACAAAGTAGTCGCCCAGCAACACGAAGAAGGGCTCACCGTCAATCTCGTCGGCGCCCTGGAGGACAGCGTGCCCGAGGCCGCGCGCCTCGTCCTGATAGACAAAGGAGACGGGCAGCGCGGACGCCTCATGAACGCGATCGGCCTCGGCGGCCTTGCCACGCTCGCGAAGCATGGACTCAAACGCCTCGTCCACCGAGAAGTACTGCTCGATCTGGGGCTTCTCGTGCGAGTTGATGATGACGACGCCGTCAACGCCCTCGGGCTCGAGGGCCTCCTCCACAACGTACTGGATAACGGGCTTGTCCAGCACGGGGAGCAGCTCCTTGGGGGAGCACTTGGTTGCGGGCAAAAAGCGAGTGCCCAGGCCGGCGGCAGGAATGAGTGCCTTCATGGCTGTCCTTTCGGATCGACAACACACGCCGTCGGCTTAGACCGGCGGCACAAGAAACATACCCCTTCGGCGCAAGGACGAACCGCACATACCTGTCAGCGGGCCAATATGCCCGCTCTCCGTCATCTTTGGGTGGAGGGGTCACATCTGCTTCACATAGAGCCGCGACATGCGCCCGGCCATCAGGTGCCGAGAAGAACGGCCCCCTGTACCGCTTTTTTTAGTTTGGCTGCGAGAAAAGCTGGGGGCTGTACCAGCAAGCTTGTCCGACGGCCGAGAAATGCGGCCCTCTGTACCATCCAGCCGAGAATATGCCGAGAAAAGCAGCCCCCTGTACCAGCACGAAGGCAATCGCGGTCGCAGCGTTGGTACAGAGGGCGCGTTTTATCGGCGGTCGGAAAGAGAAGGCGGTACAGAGGGCGCGTTTTATCGGCGGTCGGAAAGAGGAGGCGGTACAGAGGGCGGAATTTCTCGGCGACGGTGTGAGCAAGCTGGTACAGGGAACCACATTTCTCGGCGACGGTGTGAGCAAGCTGGTACAGGGAACCACATTTCTCGGCGGCACCAGAAGCAAAGCAGTACAGGGGACTGCATTTCTCGGCGGCGCTGTGAGCAAAGCGGTACAGGGGTCGTATTTCTCGGCACACAGCCAGAGAAGCCGGTACAGACCCCGGCACTTCTCGGCGCGGCACGGAGCTGCGCTACTCGGGTACGACGATGCCCTGCTTCTCGAGGTATCCGATAAGCCGGCCCATGGTGTCCGCGGAAAGGACGTGCTCCATGAGGCAGGCCTCCTCGTCGGCGATCTCGGACTCGACGCCCAGGTCGCTCTCGAGGAACATCCTCAGCGCGCGATGGGCACGCCAGACGAGGGCGGCGTAGTCCCTGCCCTCCTCGGTGAGCGAGACGCGACCGTAGCGGCTCTGTGTCACCATGCCCGCCTCCTTGAGCGTGGAGAGGGCCTTGTTGACGCTTGCCTTGGAGACCTTGAGCTGGTCGGCAACGTCGACGGAGCGAACCGAGCCGTCCCCGCCCGCGCCCTCCAGGGAGAGGCGATAGATGGTCTCGAGATAGTCCTCGCCCGCGCGGCTCAACGCGTGGTCGCTTGGCATGGGGCTGTTCATGTGCCGCCTCCTTACTCCGGCTGGCGACCTAGAGGTCGTCCTCCACGTCCGGAAGGGTCGCGCGCCTGATGCGGGCGCCAAGCGCCTCGAGCTTCTCGACAAAGCGCTCGTAGCCTCGGTCGATGTGATAGATGTCCGAGACCGTGGTGATCCCGTCCGCCACGAGGCCCGCCATCACCAGCGCGGCGCCGCCGCGAAGGTCGGGGGACTTCACCTGAGTGCCCGAGAAGCCGTCAACGCCATGGACGATCGCATGGTGCCCCTCGATCTGGATGTTGGCGCCCATGCGCGAGAGCTCGCTCGCGAACATGAAGCGGTTCTCGAAGACGTTCTCGGTGATGATGCAGCTCCCCTTTGCCAGGGCGAGCAGGCACATGGTCTGGGCCTGCATGTCCGTGGGAAATCCCGGGAACGGGAGAGTCTGGATGTCGGTGGGCATGAGCGGGCTGTCGCGCCAGACCGTGCAGCCGCGCTCCTCGCGCTCGACGGAGGCGCCCATCTGCTCGAACTTCCTGAGGACAAGCCCCAGGTGCTTGGGGTCAAAGCCCATCACGCGCACCGGGTCCTTGGCAAGCGCGCCGATGGCGAGGAACGTCCCCGCCTCGATGCGGTCTCCCACCACGGCGTGAGTCACGGGATGGAGCTCGGAGACGCCCTCGATCTCGATGACCGGGGAGCCGGCGCCGGAAATCTTGGCGCCCATCTCGTTGAGGAGGTTGGCGAGGTCCACGATCTCGGGCTCGCGGGCCGCGTTGTCGATGACGGTGGTGCCCTTGGCAAAGACCGAGGCCATCATGAGGTTCTCGGTGGCGCCCACGCTCGCAAAGGAGAGCGTCACGGTGTCGCCCACCAGGCCATGCGGGGCGCTCGCGTGGATGTTTCCGTGGTCGACCTTGAACTCCACGCCCAGGGCCTCGAGGCCGAGGATGTGCATGTCGATGCTGCGCGCGCCGATGTTGCAGCCGCCCGGCATGGCAACGACCGCGCGGCCAAAGCGCGAGAGGAGCGGGCCGAGAACCGCGGTCGAGGCGCGCATCTGCGCAACGAGATGGTAGGGCGTCTCCCATGAATCAACGGTTGAGGTGTCGATCTTGAGCTCGTGCTCGTTCACGACCTCGATCTGGGCACCGATGTTCTTGAGAACCTTGCCCATGACGTGGACGTCGGCAATGTTGGGGACGTTGGTGAGGGTTGTGACCCCCGGCGCCATGACGGTGGCGGCCATGAGCTTGAGCGCCGAGTTCTTGGCGCCCTCGACGCGCACCTCGCCGGCGACGCGATGACCGCCCTCTACCTGGATGACGTCCATGAAACCTCCGTGCTAGCGCTGGCCCTGCGCAGGCCCTCCCGTTGCGTGCTTGAGCAGAAGGTTACACCACCTGACCTTTTTCTCATAATAGGCGGCGCGATAGTCGCCGGGCTCCAGCTCGTCGAGCGCGTCGATGGCCTTGTCGCGCGTGCGGTGAACGACCTCCGGGTCGATATCGTCGGTGCGGCGGGCGTGGTCGGCAAGGATGATGACGCCGTCGCGGTCCACCTCGGCGTAGCCGCCGGAGACCACGACGTCAAACTCGCCGCCCCCATCCTCGGGGGTGCGCCTGATGCGAACGACGCCATCGCCGAGGGCCACGACCTCGGGCGCGTGGCCGGGCCAGACGCCAAGCTCGCCCGCATACGTGACGAGGATGATGTTGGCGACCGCCCCCTCGTAGAGGGAGCGGTCGGGACGGACTATCTGGCAGTTGAGCTCTGCCATGAGCTACTCCTTCGCCTCGTCGGAGGTCGGCTGGGACATGGCCGCCGCGCGGCGGCGCACGTCCTCGATGGTGCCAGCAAAGCGGAAGGCCTGCTCGGGCAGGTCGTCGCACTTGCCGTCAACGATCTCGGCAAAGGAGCGCACCGTGTCCTCAACGGTCACGTAGGTGCCGGGGTTGCCCGTGAACTTCTCGGCCACGTGGAAGGACTGCGAGAGGAACTGCTGGATCTTGCGGGCACGCGCAACGACGTGCTGCTGCTCCTCGGAAAGCTCGTCCATGCCGAGAATGGCGATGATGTCCTGGAGGTCGGAGTACTCCTGGAGCGTCTCCTGGACGGCCATTGCCACGCGGTAGTGCTCCTCACCCACGATGGAGGGGTCGAGCGCGGAGCTCGAGCTCGCCAGGGGGTCGACGGCGGGATAGATGCCCAGCTCGGAGATCGAGCGAGAGAGAACCGTCGTGGCGTCGAGGTGCGTGAACGTGGTGGCGGGAGCCGGGTCGGTGAGGTCGTCGGCGGGAACGTAGACGGCCTGGACCGAGGTGATGGACCCCTCCTTCGTGGAGGTGATGCGCTCCTGGAGCTCGCCCATCTCGGTTGCTAGCGTGGGCTGGTAGCCAACGGCGGAGGGCATGCGGCCGAGAAGGGCCGAGACCTCGGAGCCCGCCTGGGAGAAGCGGAAGATGTTGTCGATGAACAGGAGCACGTCCTGGCCCTGGTCGCGGAAGTACTCGGCCGTGGTGAGGCCGGCGAGAGCCACGCGCATGCGCGCTCCGGGCGGCTCGTTCATCTGGCCGTAGACCAGGCAGGTCTTCTCGATGACGCCCGACTCGGTCATCTCGAGGTAGAGGTCGGTGCCCTCGCGGGTTCGCTCGCCGACGCCGGTGAAGACCGAGGTGCCGCCGTGCTGCTGCGCGAGGTTGTTGATGAGCTCCTGGATGAGGACGGTCTTGCCCACGCCGGCGCCACCGAACAGGCCCGTCTTGCCGCCACGGACATAGGGCTCGAGAAGGTCGATTGCCTTGATGCCCGTCTCGAAGACCTCGGTCTGGGTGGTGAGCTCGTCGAAGGCGGGTGCCGGGTGGTGGATCGGGTAGTACTGGACGTCGTCGGGGACGTCGCCGCCGTCGACGGGCTGGCCCATGACGTTCCACACGCGGCCGAGCGTGGAAGGGCCGACGGGCATCATCATGGGGTGGCCGGTGTCGCGGACCTTGAGACCACGGGTGAGGCCGTCGGTCGAGGACATGGCAACCGTGCGGACGATGCCACCCGGAAGCTGGGACTCAACCTCGAGGATGGTGCGCACGTGCCCGACGGGCGTGTCGCCCTCGACGACCAGCGCGGTGTAGATCTTGGGTACCTGGCCGTCAAACTTGACGTCGACGACGGGGCCGACGACGCGAACGACCGTGCCCACACCGACGGTGCGGTTGAGCTTGTTGTACGCCGCCTCCTCGAGGGCGGTGCGCGTCTCCTGGTTCTTCTCTGCCATCAGTTGTCCTCCAATGCGGAAGCGCCGCCGATGATCTCGTTGAGCTCGGTGGTGATGGAGCCCTGGCGGACTCGGTTGTACGTGCGCTCGAGCGTGCCCAGCACCTCGCGGGCGTTGTCGGTCGCGGACTGCATGGCGCGGCGGCGCGCCCCGTGCTCCGCGGCCGCCGAGTCGAGCAGCGCGTGGAAGATGACCGTCCTGAAGTAGGCCGGCATGAGGTGCCCCAGGACCTCCTCTGCCGAGGGGTCGAAGGCGTAGTCGGTGTAGGCATGACCCTCGACGAGCGTGAGGGCCTCGCGCTCACGGGGCTTGTTGGGCATCGTGAGCTGCTCCTTGGTGATGGGGAGCAGCTGCTCGACAACCTGGGTCTGCTCGACGCGGTTCTTGGCGTGCCAGTAGTAGAGCACCACGCGGTCGATCTCGCCGGACGCGTAGCCGCGCATCACGTACGAGGCGATGCGGTCGGCCTGGTCCTGGTTGGGCTCAGAGGAGATGCCCACAAAGGACATGGCCGGCGGCATCTTGCGGTACGTGAAGTACTCGGTGGGCTTGCGCCCGCACGTGATGAGCGAGGACGAGACGCCCTGCGCGTGAAGGCGCTTCATCTCCGCCTCGACCGCGCGCTGCTGGACGATGTTGAAGCCGCCGGCAAGGCCGCGATCGGACGCGATGAGGATGAACAGGACGTTCTTCTCGGTCATGCGCTGCGCGAGGAGGGGCTGCTCGGTGCTGAAGCCAGCCTCGGCAACGTTGGCGAGCATGCGCGTGATGGCGTCCTTGTAGGGCTCGGCCGCCTCGGCGCGCTCGAGGGCACGGCGGATGCGCGCCGTGGAGATCATCTCCATCGTGCGCGTGATCTGCATCGTGCTCTTGATCGAGCTCATGCGTCGCTGTATCTCACGAAGGTTAGCCATCGGCGCCTACTCCTGGCCCTCCAGCGGAACGTGCCCGCCCTCGGGCGGCGCCGTCACCGTTGGCTCGGCCGACTTCTCCACGTCCTCGCGAGAGCGCTTGTTGGGATGCTCGGCGAGGAAGGACTTCTTGAAGCGGGCAATGCGCGCCTTGAGCTTGCGCGACGTGACATCGTCGAGCTTGCCGGCGAGAACCGCGGCGCGAAGCTTCGGGCAGTGACCCGTCATGTACTTGGCCAGCTCATCGCGGAAGAGCGTGACGTGTTCGAGGTCGATGTCGTCGAGGAAGTCCTCCTTGGCGGCAAAGATCGAGATGACCTGGTCGCACACGTGAAGTGCCGAGAAGCGCTGCTGCTTGAGCATCTCCATCATGTGCGCGCCGTGGTTGAGCTGGTACTGCGTGGTGGCGTCAAGGTCGGAGCCAAACTGCGAGAAGGCCTGCTTCTCGCGGTAGCTCGCGAGGTCAAGACGCAGCGTGCCGGCAACCTGCTTCATGGCGGGGATCTGCGCCGCGCCACCAACGCGAGACACCGAGATGCCCACGTCAACGGCCGGGCGCTGACCCTGGAAGAAGAGGTTGGACTGCAGGTAGATCTGTCCGTCGGTGATTGAGATCACGTTCGTGGGGATGTAGGCGGAGACGTCGCCCTCCTGCGTCTCGATGATGGGCAGCGCCGTAAGCGAGCCGCCACCGTTGGCGTCGGAGAGCTTGCAGGCGCGCTCGAGCAGACGCGAGTGCAGGTAGAAGATGTCGCCGGGGTAGGCCTCGCGTCCGGGCGGACGGTGCAGCGTCAGCGACATCTGACGGTAGGCAACGGCCTGCTTGGAGAGATCGTCGTAGACCACGAGCGCGTGCCCGCCGGGGTGCTCGGCATCCGCGGGGTTGCCGTGCTCGTCGTTGTACATGAAGTACTCGCCGATGGCGGCGCCCGCCATCGGGGCGATGTATTGCATGGAGGCGGACTCGGCGGCCGTGGCGGCCACGATGACCGTACGGTCGAGCACGCCGTGCTGGGCCAAGGACTCGCGGATGGCGGCGACCGTGGAGGCCTTCTGGCCGATGGCCACGTAGATGCAGATCATGTCGCTGCCACGCTGGTTGACGATGGTGTCGATGGCGATGGCGGTCTTGCCCGTCTTGCGGTCGCCAATGATGAGCTCACGCTGGCCGCGGCCGATGGGGACCATGGCGTCGATGGCGAGAAGGCCCGTCTGGACGGGCTCGCACACTGGCTGGCGGTCCATGATGCCGGGGGCCTTGAACTCGATGGGGCGACGGTGGGTGGCGTTGATGGGGCCGAGGCCGTCGATGGGCTGGCCGAGCGGGTTCACCACGCGGCCGAGCATGGCGTGACCGACGGGGATGTCGAGGACGCGGCCGGTGGTGCGGCACTCGTCGCCCTCCTTGATCTCCTCGGTATCGCCAAAGAGAACGGCACCCACGTCGTCCTGGTCGAGGTTCTGGACCAGACCGTAGACGTCAAGGCCGGTAGAGGAGCTCGTGAGCTTGAGCAGCTCGCCGGCCATGGCGCTCTTGAGCCCGGAGATGCGCGCGATGCCGTCGGCGACCTCCGTGACGACGGAGGCCTCCTGACGATCCACCGTGGCACTGATGTTGGCAAGCTCCTCGCGGAGCGTGCTCATGATCTTCTCGGAGCTAATGGTTTCCATTTATCGTTCCTCGCCTTCGATGAAGGTCGACGAGAGCGTCTTTCTGATGTTTGCCAGCTGGGCGCGGACGGACGCGTCGTAGCGCTTGCCGCGAACCTCGAGCATGATGCCCCCGATGATGGAGGGGTCGACGCGCTCGACGAGGTAGACCGGTGCCTTGAGGTCGGCCTCGGCCTTTGCGCGAACCTTCTTGCGCAGGTCGTCGTCAAGCGGCACGGCAGTGGTGACGGTCACGGAGACCGTGGTGTCCTGGGCGTCGAGAAGCTCCTTGTAGCGCTTGGCAACCTCCTCGAGAAGACCGAGGTCGTCCTCGCGCTGCATGGCCGCGATGGTCTCGAGGACCTCCGGCGTGAACTTCTTGGCGTGCTGCCACTGGACGAGGTCGGCGTTGGCGCGCCCCTCGGAGCGAGCGGCCTCCAGAAGCGCCCTGGTGTACGCCTCGACCTTCTCGGCGTCGGCGCGCTTAACGGCGCTCATCGGGAGTGCTCACTTCCGCGAGGTACTTCTCGGCAAGGCGGCGCTGCTCCTCCTCGGAGAGGTCGTTGCCAATGATCTTGCTGGCGATCTCCACGGAGAGGTCAACGACGGAGCTCGAGAGCTCGATCATGGCCTTGTGGCGCTCGGAGTCCACGGCGCCGTGCGCCTTGGCGATGATGTCGGCCGCCTCGCGCTGGGCCTTGGCGAGAACCGCGGAGCGAACCTCCTCGGCCTCCTTCTTGGCCTTGGCAACGATCTGGTCGGCCTCGTGGTGGGCGTCGAGGATCTTGGCCTCGTAGCTCCTAGCCTCCTCGGCCGCCTTGATCTTGGAGCGCTCCGCCTCGTCAAGATCGGACTTGATCTTCTCCTGGCGCTTCTCCATCATCCCGAGGACCGACGGCCACACGAGCTTGCTGAGAACGACCAGGATGACGAGGAAGGCAATAAGCGCGGGGATGAACTCGGCCATCTTGGGGATGAGAATGTCCGCCCCTACCGCCGACTCCTCCGCCTGGGCAACCGCCGGGGCGGCGACAAGCGCCAGCGATGCGCCAGCCACCGGGGCAAGAAGCCTACTAGCAGTGTTTTTCATGCGTGCCTCCAACTCGCTTGCGCCCGACAACCTACTTGACGATGAGGCTGACGACGAAGCCGATGAGGGCGAGGGCCTCGACGAAGGCCGAGCCCAGGATGAAGACCGTGAACAGACGGCCCTGAACCTCGGGCTGACGAGCCATGCCCTGCGCAACGCCACTGGCGGCCAGGCCAATGCCGATGCCCGCGCCGATAACGCCGAGACCATAACCAACGACACCGAGAGCTCCCACTGTTCCTCCTTTGACATTCGCCCCGCTGAACTTGTGTGAGGTGGGGCGAGTTTCAAACCAACGTGCTATGCCTCAGCGGGCGGACGCCCGCGAGTTACCGAATCTCTCGCCTATTCCTCGTCGGACTCCGCGATTTGAACGTAGACGGCGGAGAGCAGCGCGAAGACGTAGGCCTGGATGGCGGCCACCATGATCTCCACCGCGTAGATGACGAGCAGAATGCCGACCCACAGCACCGACGCCCCCGCCTGCACGGCGGTGGCCGCCGAGAAGGCCTGGACCATGGGCTCGAAGAAGAGCGAGGCCAGTATGGCGAAGGTGCCCATGACCACGTGGCCGGCGAAGAGGTTGCAGAAGAGTCGGACGGCGAGGGTGACGAGGCGCAGGATGGTGGAGAAGACCTCGATCAGCCAGACGAGGGCGTTGAGCGGGAACATGACGCCCGCCGGCGCCAGGCTCTTGACGTAGCCGAGCGTGCCCTTCTTCTTTATGCCGCAGACGATGAAGTAGACGAACGAGCAGAGCGCGAGCGCGGCGGTGGTGGAGATGGTGCCGGTGCCCGGCTTGCAGCCCGGGATGATGCCCACGATGTTGTTGGCGAGAACCACGAGGAAGATCGTGGCTATGAACGGGAAGTGGCGCTTCCAGGAGTCGCCCAGCAGGCCCTTGCACATGTCGTCGCGCACGAACTCGACGATGTACTCAACGCCGTTGACGAAGACGCCCTCCGGAACGAGCCCGCGCGCCTGCTTCTTCTTGAAGACGAAGAGCACCACGAGCATCAGAACAATGGCGACAGAGAACCAAAATGAGTACTGGGTGAAGCCAAACGTGTTCAGATCGCCTACGATCGGCTGGGACGTGAAGCTCGCGACGAGCTCGTTGACCTCCTCGCCCAGGCTGTCCAACGGATTGCCCACGCTCATCCTTTCCTTCCCCCTACGGGCGGGCGTTTGCCGCTCGCCAGGCCCTTGTCGCCTCTATACCCCACAGGAGCAGAAACGAGACGACCATCGAAATCCCAAACTCCAAGAAGTGCCGACTCGTGACGAGATGCACCACGAGAAGCACGACGGTGAGCGACAGAAACGAGACGAACACCGTCGCGATGCCGGCGGCAAGGCTCACCGTGGCATCGCCCCTCAGAGCCCGTTCGAACAGCACCGCAGGTGCCACGCACCCCAAGAGCCCAAAGAGTGCGCCGGAAGCTATGGCAATGGGAAGGTCCACGGCCCGCCTCCTTGCTCGGACGGTTGTCAGAGTACGGATACTCTAGACCAAACGCCAAAAAGGTCAAGTCGATGAAACCGAACGTCCACGCGAGCCTGACAAATGACTTACCCAAGGGGGCAGCTGTCCCCTTGGGTAGGTGCCTTACTTGGTGCCGTAGATGCGGTCGCCCGCGTCGCCCAGGCCGGGCAGGATGTAGGCGCGGTCGTTCAGGCAGCGATCGAGCGCGCACGTGTAGAGGCGCACCTCGGGATCGAAGTCGAGCACGGTGCGCACGCCCTCGGGAGCGGACACGAGCGTGAGCGCGCGGATGTCCTTCACCCCTGCCTCGCGCAGGAACTGAATGGCGGCAGTAAGCGAGCCTCCCGTGGCAAGCATGGGGTCGACGATGAGGCAGGTGCGGTTCTCAATGTCATCGGGGAACTTGCAGTAATACTGATGCGGCTCGTGAGTGACCTCGTCGCGGTACATGCCCACGTGTCCCACGCGCGCAGAGGGAACGAGCTGCAGGATGCCGTCGACCATGCCCAGGCCAGCGCGAAGGATCGGGATGATTGCCACCTTCTTGCCGGCGATGCGCTTGCACGTGGTGGTCTCGAGCGGCGTCTCCACCTCAACGTCCTCGAGCGGGAAGTCGCGCATGGCCTCGTAGCCCTCAAAGATGGCAAGCTCCGTCACGAGCTCGCGGAACTGCTTGGTGCTCGTGCTCTTGTCGCGCAGGATATGCAGCTTGTGCTGCACAAGCGGGTGGTCGATGACCGTAAAGCGGGCGGTGTCGAACTCTTCTGCCATGATGGCTCCTTTCGTTGTGCGGCGGGGAGGGTGCTGTACCGGCCCTGTCACACTACAGGTTGGGGTAGAGAGGGTGGTTTGCGAGAAGCTCGCGGACCTCCATGCTCACGCGGTCGAGCAGGTTGGCGTTGCCGATGCCGTTTACGACCTCGCCGATGAGCTCGCCCACGCGCTCGCACTCCTGCTCGGTGAAGCCGCGGGTCGTGGCAGCCGCGGACCCCACGCGAATGCCACTCGTGACAAACGGCGAGCGCTTCTCGCCGGGGATGGTGTTCTTGTTGACCGTGATGCCCACCTCGTCGAGCGCGCGCTCGGCATCGCGACCGGTGACCTCGCCCGCAGGCGTAAGGTCAACGAGCAGCAGGTGGTTGTCGGTGCCGCCGGAGACCAGGCGCAGGCCGCGAGACTCCATGCCGCGCCCGAGCGCGCGGGCGTTGGCGAGAATCGCGTCGGCATAGGCGGCAAACTCGGGCTGCAGGGCCTCGCCAAAGGCCACGGCCTTGCCGGCGATAACGTGCTCGAGCGGGCCTCCCTGGCTGCCGGGGAAGACCGCGGAGTCGAGCTTCTTGGCCAGGTCGTCATCGTTTGCGAGGATGAGGCCGCCGCGCGGGCCGCGCAGCGTCTTGTGCGTGGTGGTGGTCACCACGTCGGCGCAGGGCACGGGGGACGGGTGGCGACCCGTTGCCACGAGGCCGGCGATGTGCGCCATGTCCACCATGAGCGAGGCGCCCACCGAGTGGGCGATCTCGGCAAAGCGCTCAAAGTCGATGACGCGCGGGTAGGCGGAGGCACCCGCGATGATGACCTTGGGGCGCTCGGCCTCGGCGAGCGCGGCCACGGCGTCATAGTCTATCTGCTCGGTCTTCTCGTCCACACCGTAGGAGACAACGTGATAGAGCCTGCCGGAGAAGTTGGCGGGCGAGCCGTGCGTGAGGTGGCCGCCGTTGTCGAGCGCCATGCCCATGATCTTGTCGCCCGGCTGCGCCAGCGCGGAGAGGGCGGCGTAGTTGGCCTGCGCGCCCGAGTGGGGCTGGACGTTGGCGTGAGCCGCGCCAAAGAGCTTGCAGGCGCGCTCGCGGGCGAGGTTCTCCACCTCGTCGACGGCCCAGCAGCCACCGTAGTAGCGCTTGCCGGGAAGTCCCTCGGCGTACTTGTTGGTGAGCGGGGAGCCAACCGCCTCCATCACCGCCTGCGAGACAAAGTTCTCCGAGGCGATGAGCTCGATCGAGGAGCGCTGGCGGCGGAGCTCGTCGCCAATGGCGGAGAAGACCTCGGGGTCGGAGCTGCTCAGGTGCTCAAACGTCATGAAACCCCTCCTTTGCAAAAGCGCCCGCTGGGCGGGCGCGCTGGTTGCTGTCTACATGCCAAAGTCGGCGGGGACGCCCTGGAAGTCAGGGTCGTCTTCGCGCATGATCTTCTCGACGCGCCCCGTGTGCCTACCGCCCTCGAAGGCCGTGGTGAGGAAGGTGTCGAGGATCTTCTCGTTCTCCTCGAGGGGGACAAAGCGGCCCGAGAGGCCAATGACGTTGGCGTCGTTGTGCTCGCGACAGAGGCGCGCGAAGTCGACGGTCTGGATGGGCACGGCGCGCACGCCGGGAACCTTGTCGGCCGCCATGGCAATGCCGAGGCCCGTGCCGCAGATGAGCACGCCGCGCTCGGCGTCGCCGCGCGCCACGGCGCGGGCAACCTTGTCGGCAAAGTCCGGATAGTCGCAGCGGTCGTCCGTTGCGGGCCCCATGTCCACAACCTCGTGCCCCTGCGAGCGCAGGTACTCGGCAAGAGGCGCCTTCTGGATGAAACCGGCATGGTCGGATGCGATGGCAATGCGCATGTGTTCCCCCTTTGGTCAGAAAGCGCACCTTGTATAGGGTAGCACGTCGACGCGCGCACTTCTCGCGAGCGCCGAGGCGGCGCCCCTTGGCTATCTGGCGAGAAGGACCTCGGAGGCAGTGATGGCGCCCTCGCGCAGGACGCGCGGCTCTACGCCGGTGGCGTCGACGATCGTGGAGGCAACGCCCACGGGAGCCGCACCGCTGTCGAGCACGAGGTTCGCCGCCTCGACAATGGCGGACTCGATGCCGTGACCCGTTGTGGCCGAGGGGGCGCCATGCGTGTTGGCGCTCGTCTGCGCGAGCGGACATCCGAGGGCGCGCACGACGGCGCGGCAGAGCGCCGAGTCGGGGACGCGCAGCGCGATGGTGGGGCCGTCGGGGGTTTGCTGGGCATACTCGACGGGCACGGCGTCGGAGGCCCTCACGACCAGCGTGAGCGCGCCGGGCCAGTGGGCATCGGCGAGGCGAAGCGCCCATGCGGGGACGTTGCGCCCGTAGACGGCAAGCTCCGACGCGTCGGCGATAAACCACGGGAGCGTCTGGGAGCGATCGCGATGCTTTATTTCAAAGATGCGCTTGTGGCCCAGGTTTCCCGGGGTCGCGGCGCAGCAGATGCCGTAGACCGAGTCCGTGGGCAGGACGGTAACGCCGCCCTCGCGCAGCACCCCTGCCACGCGCTCCACGACGTCGGAGCTCGGATGGTTCTGGTCGACGCAGATCACGGCACCCATGTTATGCCTCCCTTATGGCCACGAGTACGCGCGGCCTGTGCGTGAGGTCCTCGCGAACCTCAACGGATGACCAGCCGCCCTGTGCGCGAACGAGCTCTGCCGCCTTGTCGAGCGCGCCCTCGAAGAGCTCCACGGCGAGCATCCCGCCAGGCACGAGCGCCTTTGGAGCAAGCTCGAGCAGGCGTCGAAAGACGTCGAGCCCGTCCGCCCCGCCGTCAAGCGCGAGCTCGGGCTCGAAGTCCGCCACCTCGGCGGGAACCTCCTCGCGCAGGACGTTGGTGGGGATGTAGGGCGGGTTGGATACGAGGACGGAGAACGTGCCCATGAGCTCCTCGTCAACGCCTGAGGCGAGGTCGCACTCGACGATGCTCACCGAGCCCTCGAGCCCCAGCGCCTCGCGGTTGCGCGTTGCCAGCTCGACGGCGCGCGGGGAGAGGTCCGTTGCCACGACCTGCGTGCCCGGCCGCTCCGAGGCGATGGAGAGGGCTATGCAGCCCGTACCGGTGCCCACCTCGAGCACGCGCGTGGCGTCGTCCTCGCGCGCGGCGGCGTCAACGCCCTCGAGGGCCGCATCCACGAGAATCTCGGTCTCCGGGCGCGGGATGAGCACCCCGTGCTCGCAGCGCAGAACAATATGACGGAAGGGCATCTCACCGGTCACATATTGGAGCGGCTCCCCCGCCGCGCGGCGCTCGATTGCCGCGTGCATGGCAGCAAGCTCATCCGCATCGAGCGGCTTGTCAAAGTTCACGTAGAGCTCCACGCGGGAGAGGCCGGTGACGCCGCCGAGCAGCCACTCCGCTGAGAGACGCGGGTGCTCGTCCCCCTTGCGCTCAAGGTAGCCGCTCGTCCAATCGAGCACGCGCTTGATGGTCCACAGCTCGTTCTGAGACATTTCCCTTCCTTCGCTCGAATGCGTCACAGCATCATAACCCCGAGGCACCGTCTCATCGAGGCCCGCTCACGGTGCAAAAAGCCCCTTCGTGCCACAAACCAGGGGGTGGCCTGTGCAAAATCGCCGCTCGTGCCACATCTTTTTGGGCCCCAGCCAAGGGCGAATCCGCGTTTCCCCAGATAGCTACATAAATTATGGAATCAAATCCGAGTCAATTGACAGAAAGGTTGTGGCACGAACGGCGATTTTGCACTTGGCTTCGCTCGTTTGTGGCACGAAGGCCACTTTTGCACAAAATGGCCGGCACGCCCGGCGGGGACGTGCCGGCCCTAGTTCACGCGACGCGCGCTACACAGCCTCGGCAAGCTTCTCGGCGCGCTCGGCCGCCGCGAGCGCCTCGATCACGCTGGAGAGCGAGTCGCCGAGCAGCACGCCGTTGTAGGTACCGTTGAAGCCGATACGGTGATCGGTCACGCGATCCTGCGGCTGGTTGTACGTGCGAATCTTCTCCGAGCGGTTGCCGTGGCCAATCTGGGAGAGGCGCGCGGCGCCCTGCTCGGCCTGCTGCTTCTCGAGCTCCATCTCGTAGAGACGGGCACGCAGCATCTGCATGCAGACCTCGCGGTTCTGGATCTGGGAGCGCTGATCCTGGGACTGCACCACGGTGTTGGTGGGCAGGTGGGTGATGCGCACGGCCGAGTACGTGGTGTTGACGCACTGACCGCCCGGGCCGGACGCGCAGTAGGTATCGATGCGCAGGTCGTTCTGGTCAATCTGGATGTCGATCTCATCGGCCTCGGGCAGCACGGCAACCGTGGCCGTGGAGGTCTGGATGCGGCCCTGGCTCTCGGTCTTGGGGACGCGCTGAACGCGGTGCACGCCCGACTCGTACTTCATGACGGAGTAGACCTTCTCGCCCGTGACCTTGAACTCGATGGTCTTGAAGCCGCCCGCCTCGCTCGGGCTGGACGAGAGGACCTGGATCTTCCACCCACGACCCTCGCAGAAGCGCTCGTACATCTTGAAGAGGTCGCCCGCGAAGATGGCCGCCTCGTCGCCGCCGACGCCGGCACGAATCTCCACGATGGTGTCCTTCTCGTCGTTGGGATCGGCGGGAATGAGCAGGTACTTGATCTCGTCCTCGAGTTCGGGGAGCTTGGCCTCGTTGGCGGAGATGTCCTCCTGGAGCATGGCCTTCTCGTCGGCGTCCGCCTCGTGCAGCATCTCCTTGGCAGCGTCGATGTCGTCGAGCGCGCTCAGGTACTCGCGGGCCTTGGCCACGAGCTCGGCCTGACTGGCGTGCTCCTTGGCCAGACGCGCGTACTCCTTGGGGTCGGACACAACGGCCGGGTCCATGAGCTTCTTCTCGAGCTCCTCATAGGCGGCAATGATCTTGGTGAGCTTGTCTCGCATGTTCTCTCCTCGTGCGGTGGGGTTCTCTGATGACGGCGCAATCACGGGCTCTCGCCCGGCAAGCGCAGCTAGAGCATGTCGAACCTCAGATACACGAATCCTCCCAAATGGTTGTGACTTGAGCCCCCACATCATACCCCGTGTGCGTCGCTCGGGCGGCTGACGCTGCGGAGTTGTGAAGGTGGTGAGCGTTTCTCCGTTGGGGTATGAGAAACTATGCACATCTTACGTAAGAGACGGAGGCGCCATGGACACGCCTAGAACACATACCGAGAACCCCTCCACGACCGACGCCGACGCGACCCTTGCGGGAAAGACCGCAGAGCTCGCGGACGAGAAGCGCGATGATGACGTCGAGGAGCAGCCTACCGCGCGCAGGGAGCTCGTCGACCAGACGGCGCCCCGACCCGCGTCCGAGCCGGCCGCCCAGGACTCGCCGCGCCTGCGCGACGTGACGGGCACCTTTGGGAGCTACGTCAGGGGCCGCCGTGACGCGCTCGCAGGCTTTGCGCGAACGCATCGCGCCGCAACCGCCCTTCTCGCCGTGCTTGCCGTTGCGGCGGTCGCCGCCCTTGCAATCGCGTTCGTGCAGGCAGGAGCGGTTCCCGGAGCCGAAGTCGTGAGGGAGGACGCGCTGGCGCGCCTCTCCGCGCCGGCGTATTCCAGCGGCACCTACGGACACGACGACGTGCTCGTGGCGCGCGAGGCCGACGTTCGCTCCCTCGCGCGCTCCGGCTCGGCGAGCGATGACGCAAGCGCGCAGTTTGGCGCATCCGGCTACGCGAGCGCCGAGGTGGTGGTCTCCTACACGGGCTCGTTTGTCTCGGCAAACCAGGGCGCGACGCTCGAGTACGCCTGCGTGGACGGCACCTGGGCGGGCATTGGCGAGGCGCGCGACGTGCAGGTTGCCTGGAGCACGAGCACCGGCGTCGACCAGGAGAAGGTCGTGCGCAACGTGCACCTGCTCCTTGGGCGTGCGGACGAGCAGGCGACGGGAAATGAGGATGAGAGCCCCTCGCTCGTCGAGCTCTATGACGGCGCCAAGGCGCAGGTGACAAGCGAGGTCTTTGACTCCGAGGCACAGACGGACACGCTCGAGATTCGCTGCGAGCGGGCCGCGGGCTACTATTCCTACACCTGCGACCTCACGGTGTCGTTTGCCTTTAGATCAGCAAGCGGGCAGTGGGAGGTCACGGAGGTCAGCGTGGCAGACGGCGCGAGGACGAGGAACCTCGACCCCTTGATGGGCACGTGGGAGGGGACGTTCCAGAGCCAGCAGACCGACGGCGGAAAGTGCCTGGCAGCGCGCGAGGCGGGGCTCATCGTGACGATTGGTGAGGCGTCCGAGGACGAGCTGTCCGGAACAGTCTCGGGCCTGGCGCACTATCACGAGCACCCGAGCGACGATGCCGCCGGGTGCGAGGGGGACCTCGCCTTCGAGAACGTACCGTTCACGGCAAAGCTCACGGGGGGCGAGGGCCTGACGTTTGAGGCCGCCCTGCCCGAGGACGTGGACGGAACCGCCACGCTCACGCTGCGCTTTGGGTCGGAGGATGACCCAGACCTCGTCACGGGCGAGCTCAAGAGCGCCTACCCGCATACCGGCTCGTTCCTCTTCTTCCCCGTGGACGAGACGCTTGTCTACACGGATCTCTTCACGCTGAGAAAGACGAGCTAACGAAGCACGTTGATGGGGACGGCTGAGGACCCTTGCGCAAAGAGGGCGCCCTGCGGCAACGTTGCCGCAGGGCGCCCCCGCGCACTTCTGAAGCGAGGGTTACTCGGCCTCGGGAGCGGCAACCTCCTCGGCGGGAGCGGCAGCGGCCTCAACCTCGGCCTTCTTGGCGTACTCAGCGGCACGCTTGGCCTTCTCGGCGGCCTTGGCCTCCTTGGCGGCCTTCTTGGCAGCGGCCTCCTCAGCAGCCTTGGCGGCGCGGGCAGCCTTGGCCTCCTCGGCCTTCTTGAGCTGGGCGGCAGCGGCGCCACCAAACTTGTCGGCGAAGCGCTGGACGCGGCCGCCGGTGTCGACGAGCTTCTGCTGGCCGGTGTAGAACGGGTGGCACTTGTCGCAGAGGTCGACCGTCATCTCGCTCTTGGTGGAGCGGGTCTTCCAGGTGTTGCCGCAGGTGCAACGGACGGTGCACTCCACGTAGTAGGGGTGGATACCTTGCTTCATGGCAGGACTCCTCTTCTTCGGCCCTGGTTTCCGACCAGGGCAGGGGTTCGTCTTGGTTCCGACCAAGACACAATAGCCGTATGACTATATCAGATGTCTTGTGGCGCGTCTGTGGAGAATTGCGCGTAAAATGCTCGCGAGAAGAACGTGCCGCCCCCCAGGCGGCCGACCCCGGAGGTGCCCCATGTTTCTTGCGATTGACGTTGGCAACACGCAGTCCACGCTCGGCCTCTTCGATGAGGGCGGCGCGCTCGTGCGCGGCTGGCGCATGTCGACGGACGCCACGGACACCTCGGACATGCTGCACGCACGACTCTTCTCGTTCTTTGCGAAGGACGGGCTCTCGCTCTCGGACGTCACCGAGGCGGGCGTGGCGAGCGTGGTGCCCGCGCTCGAGCGCGCGTGGAGGCGCTGCCTCGAGGCACACCTTGGCCATCGGCCGCTCATCGTGAGCGCGGGAGAGAGCTGCGGCATGGAGGTCGCGATGCCCAACCCTCGACAGGTGGGCGCCGACCGCATCGCCAACGCCATCGCGGCGAGAAGCACGTACGGCTCGCCGGTTATCGTGGTCGACTTTGGCACCGCAACGAACATCGACGTGGTGGACGCCAGCGGGGCGTATCGCGGCGGCGCCATCTCGCCGGGGCTCATGCTCTCGGCGGGTGCGCTCTTCTCGCGTGCGGCCAAGCTCGCGAGCATCCCCATCGAGGCGCCCGAGCACGCCCTGGGCGACTCCACCGAGGCGGCGCTCCAGTCTGGCCTGGTGATTGGCGCCGCGGCGCAGGCAGAGGGACTCGTGGCGCGCATCCGAGCGGAGCTAGGCGCGCCCAAGGCAACCGTAGTTGGCACGGGAGGCCTGGCGCGCACGGTGGCCAAGGCGACCGAGCTCTTCGACGCCATAGACCCCGATCTCACGCTGCGCGGCATCCGCGAGATCTGGCTCTGGGAGCAGGAGCGCAGGTAACGCCTAGGTGCGAGCCGGGCGCAGCTCGGCCTGCTCGGGGGCAAGCTCAAGCTCTTGGGTTCCGTTATCGAGACGCACCGTCGCGCGGCTCCACACGTCCACGCCCGCAAGCGTGCCACGTGCAATCACGCAACCGGCGCGCACGACCTCAACCGCGCCACCCATGCCGAGCAGGGCGTCGAAGTAGTTGCCAAGCACGGGCGCAAGCGGTCCGGCGGCGGCGCGACCGGCGGCAACATCGGCAGCCCAGGCGTCAACTCTGGCACGCGCGGCATCCTCGAGCCCGGCATCGAGGTCCTTCTCGCCCGCCGGCGCAATCTCGCACGTCACAAAGAGGCCCTCGTCGTCGTAGCCGGCGCGGGCGCGAACGCGCGCGAGCGGGTTGCCCTCGGGGGAAGTCACGTCATACGGCCAGCTCAGACGCGCATCCATGACCTCCGCCAGCGCAAGCGCCACCACGAACGGCACGCCCGTGACGTGCCCCATGGGAACCGCGGGGCGAACCGTGAACGACGCCGACGTTCCTACTCCCATGCGATCTCCCCCAGGTCAGCGGTCACGTGGCCAACGCGCTCGTCACGCGGCGCCACCGCTACGCCCGCGTGCACGAAGAAGCGCTCCGGGTCGTGCATGAGGTCCTCCATGGGCACAATCACGTAGTCGCGCTCGCCGAGGCGCGGGTGGGGCAGGGTGAGGCGGCGCCCCATGTGGCTCTCCCCCTCCACCCAGACGAGGTCGCAGTCGATGGTGCGCGGGCCGTTTCCGGCCTTCTTGGGGTCACGGTCCTTGTCACGGATTCGGCCGAGCTGGTCTTCCACCGCGATGAGCTTATCCATGAGCACGAGCGGGTGAAGCTCCGTGCGAATCTCGGCTACGGCGTTGGCTACGGGCGTGGCGATGCCGTAGGCGGGCTCGGTCTCGTAGGCATGGCTCACGCTAACCACGCACGTGAGCGGAATCTCGTCGATGAGCTGGGCGGCGCGCGCGAGGTTGGCCACGCGGTTGCCCACGTTGGAGCCCAGGCTCACGAAGCCCTGGCGCGGATCCTTGTGAGACATCGCCCAGTACGCGTTTATCGCCTGCGATACCGTGGCAACGTCGTGCACGCGCAGGATGCGAGCGCCGCCCTCGACGGCCGCGATGCACACGCCCGCCGTTGCCGCGTCGCGCGCCGCAGCGTCTACCACGCCGGAGACGGCGCCCACGAAGCGCTTGCGCGAGACGGCGCAGAGCAGCGGGTAGCCAAGCGATGCCATGGATCGCGTGGCGCGCTGGATGACCACGTCCTCGTCGGCAATCTTGTCGAAGCCCGCACCGGGGTCCATGCAGATGCGGTCGCGCGAGACGCCCGCCCGCTGGAGCGCGCGGGCCTGGTCGCCGAGAAAGCCCATGACCTGGCGCATGATCGGCGCCTCCTCGGGCAGCGTGAATCGGCGCTGCGAGGTTGCGGGGCGCGGGAGGGCGCTTCCCGTGGGGCGCGACTCGTCGAGCATGACCTGGCGGCGCGGCACGCGCGTACCCAGGCCGTCGTGGTTCCAGTGCATGATGACGCAGCCGCAGTCGGTGTCCGCGGCGACGTCAATCATCTCCTGGTCGGTGAAGCCGCTCACGTCGTTGATTATCGCCGCGCCAAGGCGAGCGCACATGCGGGCAACCTCGGCATGGCGCGTGTCGATGGAGACCACGGCACCCGCCTCGACCAGCCCGCGGACCACAGGAATGACGCGCTCCGCCTCCTCTTGGGGAGAGACGGGCTTGTGCCCGGGGCGCGTTGACTCGCCGCCCACGTCAATGATGTCGGCGCCCTCGTCGAGCATGGCCAGGCCTCGCGCAATGGCGGCCTTGGCGTCAAGGTTCTCCCCGCCATCCGAAAAGGAGTCCGGAGTCACGTTGAGGATTCCCATGATGCGCGGGCGTGCAAGGGATATCTCGTGAGATCCGCAGTGCCAGGTGGCGAAGTTCTCTCGTAGCATGACGTTCCTCCTCGGAGCGGTTTCTTCTTGTCCCATTGTACCCGGCTCGGCGCTCGGCGTAGCGGCGTGCCGCTGCGCCACCTCCGGCGATGGGCCGCGCTGCTGGCTCGATTCCCGTCCTCCCCGACCGCCCATGCGCAAAAAGCGCGCTCGTGCCACAAACGGCCGCCGCGCCGCGCAGAAGTCGCGTTCGTGCCACATCAAAACCGTGACCGAGATACAATTTAATTCATTTAATTATATCTCAACTGGGAAAACGTGAGCCCGATACTCAAAGTTCCGACTAAAACATGTGGCACGAGCGCGACTTCTGCGCGGCGCGGCGGCCGTTTGTGGCACGAGCGCGCTTTTTGCGCATCTAGACCACCGTTGGCGAAGCCGCCTTCTAGAAGTCAAAGGCAGCGGCAATATCGCAGGCACAGATGAGGTCGGCTGAGCTGTCGGCAGGAGTTGAATCGCGGTTGACGACCACGATTTCATTGCCGTTGAAGTAGTTGACCAGGCCGGCCGCGGGATACACCACGAGCGACGTGCCGCCAATGACAAGCAGGTCGGCCGCCGCTATGGCTCGGACGCTGTCAAGGAGAACGCGCTCATCAAGCTGCTCGCCATAGAGCACCACGTCGGGCTTCACAAGGCCGCCGCATTCCTCGCAGCGCGGCACGCCCTCGCTCGCCATGACCCACTCGGCCGAGTAGGTGGCCCCGCAGCTCTGACAGATGTTTCTGTGGACCGACCCGTGCAGCTCATGCACCGTGCGCGAACCCGCCATCTGATGAAGGCCGTCTATGTTCTGCGTTACCACGGCCGAGAGGTGTCCTGTGGCCTCGAGCTCCGCAAGCTTTGTGTGCGCACGATTGGGTCGGGCGGAAAGGCAGATCATGCGCTCGCGGTAAAAGTCGTAGAATTCCGCCGTGTGGCGGACAAAGAAATCGTGGCCGAGCATCTCCTCGGGTGGATACTTGAAACGCTGGTGATAGAGGCCGTCAGCGCTGCGGAAGTCGGGAATGCCGCTCGCCGTGGAGACGCCGGCGCCTCCAAAGAACACGGCGCTACGCGCTCTCGCAAAGCGTTCCTCGAGCTCTACCGCCGCCTCAGCGGAATCTGTTATCGTGCGCGCCATGGCACCCTCCCGGAACGTGACATGAGGACCGTCCTTTCGTCACATTGTCCCCCTTTCTGGAGAATCCGTCGGGATGGACTCGCTTTTCCGACTTTGGGGAACAAACAGCTTCATGCACCCGAAGGAGGCCCGACATGAAAACGCTCGAAAGCAACGTCTTTGACTGCGCCCTGGTCTTCGAGGGTGGCGGATATCGTGCAAGCTATACCTGCGCCTTTGCCAACGTCCTTCTTGAGCAGGGCATCTACTTCGACTATGTCTGCGGCCTCTCCGCGGGGGCGAGCAACGCCGTGAACTACCTCTCACGTGACCGCAAGCGCGTGCGCGAGGCGTTCATGACCGATGGCCCCGCCAAGGGCCTCGTGGGCCTGCGCTCGCTTCTGCGCGGGCATGGCTACTTCGACGCCGACGCCCTCTATGAGGGGGCGCTGCTCGACGGGTCGCTCGAATTTGACTGGGAGACGTTCGCGGCAAACCCCGCCCGACTGCGCATTCAGGCGTTTGAGCGCGACAGCGGCCGTACGCTGCGGTTTGGTCGGGAGGATATGACCGATGCCCTCCGCATGATCGACCTCGTCCGTGCAAGCTCCACCCTGCCTGGCATGATGAAGCCCCTTGAGGTGGACGGACGCGTCCTCATGGACGGCGGCCTGGGCGCGGGCGCCGGCATTCCCGTGTGCATGGCGGAGGACGACGGCTTCGAGCGCTTTGTCTTTGTGGCAACGCGGCCGCGCGGCTACCGCAAGAAGGAGCCCGGGACGCGCGACACCCAGATGTTCAAGGCCGTGGCAAAGGACCACCCCTACCTTCGCAAGGCGCTGCTCACGCGCTGGGAGCGCTACAACGCCGCAATCGAGCACGTCGAGGAGCTTGCCGAGCAGGGTCGCGCGCTCATCATCTATCCCGACGAGATGCCCGTGGAAAACGCCACTGTGAACTCGCGGCGCCTTGCCGCTGCCTACGACGCCGGTCATGAGCAGTACCAGCGCGAGATGCCCCGCCTGCGCGAGTTTTTGTTTGGCGCCCCCGATGCCGGCCCGCAGCCGGATGACCCCGACCAGGGCACCGGCTACATCACGCTGGGCTAGCGCGACACTGGCGCCAGGTTTGCCTAAAGGGGGACGGGTTCATTTCTGGCAAGTGTTCTGAAAAGAGCATTTTCAGAAAACTTGCCAGAAATGAACCCGTCCCCCTTTAGGCAAACCTGGCGCCAGTGTCACGCTAGCCCAGCGTGATGTAGCCGGTGCCCTGGTCGGGGTCATCCGGCTGCGGGCCGGCATCGGGGGCGCCAAACAAAAACTCGCGCAGGCGGGGCATCTCGCGCTGGTACTGCTCATGACCGGCGTCGTAGGCA
>CASEGE010000004.1 GCA_949287335.1 uncultured Olsenella sp.
CCATGTCTCACTCCTCGATGGTCTTGCGCCACGCCCTCCGCGTGCGCATTCCGGTGCGCGGGATTTCGCACGCAGAACAACACCCATTGTGAACGTTTCGTCAACTGCATGTCCACGAAAAACCCGCGAGCGCATACGGTGACGCGGCGAGAAGAGCCTCGGGGGTCTCTTGCAGCGCTTGGTTAAAAGTTGCCCGTCCCGGCACGCGTCGCGCGCCATGTCGGAAAAACTCGCCCGGCGTACCGCCCGCGGCGCCGGCGCGTCGAGAATTGTTGCCCGGCGTACCAAACCCGATGGGGGCATGCCGAGAAAAGCGGTCCGGTGTACCGCGCCGCCGCATACTCCGTCGAGAAAACCTGTCCGGTGTACCACTCCGTCGTAAGCGAACGGTACACCGGGCGAGTTTTCCCGACGCAGAACCGCGACGGGCGGTACAGAGGGCGGCATTTCTCGGCGCTTCAGCACGGTGGACGGTACACCGGGCGGCACTTCTCGGCGCAGCCCACGGCAATGTGGTACACAGGGCGGCTTTTCTCGGCGCGACACTGCCGCGGGCGGTACACCGGGCGGTTTTTCCCGACGCGGAGCCGTGACGGATGGTACAGCGCACGGCTTTTCTCGGCGCGGCACTACCGTGGGTGGTACAGAGGGCGGCTTTTCTCGACACGCAGGCACGGCAAACGGTACGCCGGGCGGTATTCCGCGACACAAGGAGCCGTGGCGCAATCCCAACGCACGGGCACGGCCCAGTCACACGAAAGGCCCCGCCGACCTGCTGGGCGAAAGGCGGTAAAGCGCGCCTCCGCGCAGGTCGACGGGGCCCATGCCCATCAGGTCGGGCGACTAGTAGTTGATGGCCAGCTCCTCGAAGTAGGCCTTGGGGTGGTTGCAGACGGGGCAGACCTCGGGGGCCTCGGCGCCCACGTGCAGGTGGCCGCAGTTGAGGCACTTCCAGACCTTGACACCCTCGCGGGCGAAGACCTCGCCCTTCTCGACGCGCTCGGCAAGCTTGAGGTAGCGCTCCTCGTGGTGCTTCTCGATCTCGCCAACCATGCGGAACTTGGCGGCAATCTCGGTGAAGCCCTCGGCCTCGGCGGTCTCGGCGAAGCCCTTGTACATGTCGGTCCACTCGTAGTTCTCGCCCGCCGCGGCGTCCTTGATGTTGGTCAGGGTGTCGGGCACCTCGCCGCCGTGGAGATACTTGAACCAGAGCTTTGCGTGCTCGCGCTCGTTGCCGGAGGTCTCGGTGAAGATGTTGGAAATCTGGACGTAGCCCTCCTTCTTGGCCTTGCTCGCGTAATAGGCGTACTTGTTGGTGGCCTGGGACTCGCCGGCGAAGGCCGCCTCGAGGTTCTTCTTCGTCTGCGAGTTCTCAAAGTCAACGGCCATGGGAAGCTCCTCTCCTGTCCCCGCGGGGACCATCGTTGCGCCGGACCCGCGTCCGGCGTCACAACCAACTGCTAAACGCGCCACGCCCCGCCTTCCTGACGGCAAAAGCCCTCCGACGACAGCTCGTCGAGAAGGGCTCTCACCTCGGGGGCGCTTAAGGGCCTTCTACCCGCTTTTGCCTCCTCGCTTGCAAGCTCCTCGCAAATTGTCTCAAAGCTCGCCCCGGCGGCGTCGTTGTCGCGGTGGGCGAGAAGAACGCGGAGCAGCTCGGCGCGCTTTTGTCGATGCGACCCCTCAAAGCGCGACTGGCGCACGTGCGAGCTCGAGCGCCGGGAGGGGTTGGGGATGGTGCGCTTGAGGTAGGCGCCGTAGTCGAGAAGTGCGTAGTACCAGGTACGCGGGTCGTCCGCGGAGTTGTGCGCGTCCTCGGGACAGGTTGCCGAGACGAGCGGCACAAGGGCGCGATCGGGCACGGAGTCCTCATGGGGGAAGAGCTCGTGGAGAAAGACCGTGCGCACGTTGGTCTCGAGGTAAACCGCATGCAGGTCAAAGGCAAAGGCGCGGATTCCTGCCGCGGTTGCGGGCCCGACGCCGGGTAGCGCCTGGAGAGCCGCGGCGTCGCTGGGGACGGACCCGCCTCCTTCCACGACGGCGCGAGCCGCCCTAAGGAGCGCGAGCGCGCGGCGGTTGTAGCCAAGGCCCTGCCACTCGTCCAGGACGTCCGCGGGCTCCGCCGCGGCCAGCGCCGCGACCGTGGGAAAGCGCTCGAGCCAGCGCTGCCAGCGCCCGTCGACGCGCGTGGTCTGAGTCTGCTGGAGCATGACCTCCGAGATCCAGATCTCATAGGGGTCCGTGGTGCGGCGCCAGGGAAGGTCGCGATAGAGCTCGCGCCCGCGCTCGAGGACAAGCTCCCTGAACGCCGACAGGTTTGGCTCGCCTGTCATCGTGGCTCTTCGCCGATGCCAGCCGCGAGGCGCGCGCTCTTCTCGTCAGCAAGCGCAAAGGAGCCCTCAAAGACCGGGGAGAGGCCGCGCGCCACAAGGTCGTAGAGCGTCACGGACGAGAAGAACGAGCGCAGGAGGTTCTCGGCGTTGCACCAGACGGGCGAGAAGTGACACGTTGCGCGCTTGGGGCACGCGCCGCCCTCGCCGTCGCGGTCAAGGCAGCCGGCGAGGATGATGGGGCCCTGCACCGCCTCGACGAGCTGGAGCAGCGTCGTCTCGTGCGGGTCGACGGCCAGCCGCATGCCGCCGCTCGCGCCGCGCGTGTTCTCCACGATGCCCGCGACGGCCAAGTCGTGCTGGATGGAGCGCGCAAACGAGTACGGGACGCCGTTCTCGTGCGCCGCGGTGCGCACCGACACAACCCCATCGGGGTCGTTCACAAGCGCCGCGAGCATGCGCAGGGCATAGTCGGTCTTTCTGGAAATGTCCATGTCTCCCCCTCCGCGCGGCGCGGCTATCTGTCCCAGTTGAGAATCGGCCACCCCGAGCGCCTGGCGGCGATGACGAGCGTCTTGCCCGGACAGACGGCGTAGGCGCTGTCCGCCCGCGCGAGCAGGTCGGCGTCGGTGTGGTGGTCTGCGTAGGCGCGCACGAGGCGCCAGTGGCCAACGCCCAGGTGCTCGTCGCACCAGCGGACGGCGGCGAGGTACTTCTCCTCCGCGGCGATCACGGGACCGTCAACCTCGCAGGTGTAGGTGCCGCTCTCGTCGCGCGCCATCTTGGTGGCCACGTAGCCGTCGGCACCCATGGTGCGCGCACCAAGCGCGGCAATGGGCTCAAAGGTTGCCGAGACGAGAAGCACGACGAGCCCCTCCTCGTGGCAGCGCCTCACCTCCGAGAGCGCCTGGGGACGATAGAGTGGCGCCAGCACCTCGTTGTGGAAGCGCTCCATGATGGCGTCGATCTCCTCGGAGCTTCTCCCCTTGAGCGCGCCAAACACCAGCTCGCGCGCCTCGCCCTGGCGATAGGGGATGTGCAGCTTGTAGCGAATGCCCCACCAGCCGAGGCGCAGCAGACGGCCAAGGGACATGTACCCGTTGAAGAACAGGTACCGGGTGAAGAGTTCACCCGACTGCCCGTCTATGGAGGTGCCGTCGAAGTCAAAGACCGCAACTCCCTGTATGCGCTGCTCTGAGCTGGGCGCCATGGCCGTCCCGTCCTCGTGCCTACGTAGCGGGAATATGATACCGCGAAGTGAGCAATTGCGGGAGCACGGGGTGCGGGGCGCGGGGTGCGACTCATTTCCGCATGTGAGTCGGGCGGTTGCGCTTCTCGCGACTCATTTCCGCAAGTGAGCCGGCCCTTGCACTCATTTCCGGAAATGAGTCCGACCTTCCACTCATTTTCGAGAATGAGTGACCAAATCCCACTCATTTCCGGAAGTGAGTCGGACGGACGCGCTTCTCGCGACTCATTTCCGGAAGTGAGTTGAGGGTCACCTCAGGCGGTGGGTCACCTCAGGCGGTGGGTCGTCTCGGGCGAGGGCCGTCTCCGAGTGGAGGGCAATCTCGAGCGGGGGATCATCTCCGAGTGGAAGGCCTCTTTCAGGCGGAGGGCGCTTTCAGAGGGGCACACTCGGGCGAAAGGCGTACCCAGGCTGGAAAACGCTCAAGTGGAAAGCGGTCCCAAGGGGAGCGTCTTGAAAACTTGCCTAAAACGTACCCGTCCCCTTTTAGGCAAAAAAAGGGACCCCGAAGGGTCCCTCAGTCAGTGCAATGGCGGGATGTAAGGGACTCGAACCCTCGACCTCCGACGTGACAGGCCGGCGCTCTAACCAGCTGAGCTAACACCCCGTTCGCCTTGCGCAGAGGCTATTCTTACATATCCTCTCGCCCGTGGCAAGGGCCAATCTCAAAAAAGTTTGGGATGGCCCGCGCGGCAGCAAAAGGCGGCCCCGAGCCCACAACTCCTACACGAGCGCGACCTCGGTGGTTGCCCCCGTCGAGTCGCTCACGCTCATCGTCGTAGCGCCCATTTTAATCGAGGTAATGTCGCCCGAGCCCCTCACGGCGGCACCGTCCTTGTCCACGATGTAGCCCGCCTGCGAGTGCCCGTCAACCACGTAGCAGACGATGTCCCAGCCGCCGTCGCGATTCTCCGGGACAAGGATGGTGCTCATACGCCGGGCAAGGGCGGCAGGAGTTCCCTCGATCTTGAAGAGCACGACGGCGTTGCCGCTCGGGTCGGTCTGCACGACGCCCCAGAGCCCGTCGTCTTGCATCTGCAGGGTAAAGCTGTCGCCCTTATAGGTAACGGATCCGTCCGTCTCGGCCCGCTCGTACTCGCTGTCCTGGCGGCCTCCCTCCCCAGCGGAGAGGTTCTGCTCGTTTTGAGCCTGCTCGGCGGCCTGCCGGGCCTCCTCGGCGGGGTCGGGGGTAACGAGCACGGCCACGCAGCGCACGATGAGAAACAGCAGCGCCAGCGCAACAATCGCCAGCACGACGAGAAGAACGATGTTCTTGCCGCTCCTCTCGGGGCCGTCGACGGGAGACTTGGCCTCGGGGTGGCGCTCGAGATAGCGCTTCCTGGCGTTGCTGCGGGCACGGCGCGCGGCCTGAGAGGCGTTTTTGCGCGTGGTCACGCGCGCGCCCTCGCCGGCGTGGATCGTGGCGATCTTCTCGTCATTGCCGGCCTCGGGAGAGGAGCTGCGCCTGCCCAGGGCCGCGCGTGCCGCGGCGCGCACACCGCGCTCGTTCTTCTCGCCTCTCATAAGGTGCTCCCTTCTTCTGCCTAGACCTCGCGCCTATCCTCGATGGCGCGCCCGAGGGTCACCTCGTCGGCGTACTCGAGGTCCCCGCCAACGGGGAGGCCGCTCGCAAGCCGCGAGACGCGCACCCCAAGAGGCAGGATGACGCGGGCGAGATACGTTGCCGTGGTCTCCCCCTCAACGTCGGGGTTGGTGGCGAGAATGACCTCGCCCACCTCGTCATTGGCGAGACGTGCGAGGAGCTCGCGAACGTGAAGCTGCTCGGGGCCGATCTTGTCCATGGGGCTGATAACGCCCCCGAGGACGTGGTAGAGGCCGTGGTAGCTGCCGGTACGCTCGATGGCGCTCACGTCGCGGGGCTCGGAGACGACGCAGATCTTGGTGCGATCGCGCGAGGAGTCCGAACAGACGTCGCAGGTGTCTCGCGTGGCGTAGGAGAAGCACACGGGACAAAAGTGGACCTGTTGCTTGACCTCGAGAATCGCCCCCGCGAGGCGACGCGCCTGGTCGTCATCTGCCTCGAGCAGGTAGTACGCGATGCGCTGGGCCGACTTGGGGCCAATGCCGGGCAGGCGGCCAAGCTCGTCGAGGAGCCTCTGGAGGGCGCGACCGTCGTTGATGGTCTCCATGGGTGAGACGCCCGTCTAGAAGAGCCCCGGGATGTTGAGGCCGCCCGTGACGGCGCTCATCTGCTGGCTCGCCATCTGCTCGGCGGACTCGAGCACGTCGTTGACGGCGGCGAGGATCATATCCTGGAGCATCTCCACGTCCTCGGGGTCAAGGACGTCGGGATCGATGGTGAGCGAGGTGAGGCGCAGGCTGCCCGTCGCCGTGACCTTGACGGCGCCGCCGCCGGCGCTCGCGGAGACCTCGGTCGCGGCGGCCTTCTGCTGGGCGGCGATGAGCTGCTCCTGCATCTTGCGCGCCTGCGCCATCATCTGGTTGCGGTTCATGCCGCCCATGTTAAATCCCTTGGCCATGGTTGTCCTTTCGTGGTCAAAGTGCCTATCGATACGTGCGGTCTAGTCGTCGTCCCCATCGTCGATGGGCTCGTCGGTGAAGCCGGCGTCAACGTCCGGCCCCTCATCATAAGCGAGCTCGGCTGCTGCGTCCTCGTCAGATGTGGTGACGGCGCTTTCCACGCTCATGGAGAGGGGCTGGCCGAAGGCCGCGGTGAGCATGGAGGCGATGTCGGCGAACTCGGGGGTCAGCTCCGGGGTGGCTCCGACACCCTCCTCGGGGCCGCTCGCCGCGACGCCGGCTCCCCCAACTGCTCGGCGCTCCTCGCTGCGCTCGTCGCTCGCTTCGCGGCTCGCGTTAGGAGAGTCGTTGTCGCGGCGAGCTGGGTCGGTCGAAGCAGCGGGGAAAGTCACGGGCGCCGATGCAGGAGCGGGAGAGGGGGCGTCGGGCTCGGAGGCTTCCTCGTAGGGAGCCGTGTCGGCATCGGTGTAGGGGACGGGGTCGGGCTCGGGGGCATCCCAGGGCATGGGATAAGCCGGGGCGGGCTGGGGCGCAGGGGCC
>CASEGE010000005.1 GCA_949287335.1 uncultured Olsenella sp.
CCCGTGGAACCTCAACTGGGCCGAGGAGCACAACCCGGACCTGCACCTCTCCGAGTTCGGCAACGTCACGTTATAGTATTTGGGGACGGGTTATTCCGCTCAGAGTTTCTGGGACAGGTTAGGAAGCCGGTACTTTGACCGCAGGAAAACCTGTCCCAAAATCTCTGAGAGAAATAACCCGTCCCCTTTTGGCGGAAATGAGCCCGTCCCCTTTTGGGCAGTCCGCCGCTGTCACCTATAATGGTTGGCTGCAACGGACCGCGCGAGAAAGGCGCTCATGGACATCACCCCGCAGGAAGTAGCCGAGACCCTCTCGATGGTCTCCGAGCAGAACCTCGACCTCCGCACCATCACGATGGGCATCTCCCTTGCGGGATGCGCCGACGAGGACATGGACCGCATGTGCGACAAGGTCTACGACCGCATCACGCACACGGCCGAGCATCTCGTTGAGACCGCCGATGACCTGCAGAACGAGTACGGGATCCCCATCGCCAACAAGCGCGTCTCGGTCACGCCCGTCGCGCAGATCGCCGCCGGCTGCCCGGACGAGGACCTCTCCCCCATCGCGCACGCCATGGACCGCGCCGCCGAGACCCTCGGCATCGACTTCATGGGAGGCTTCTCCGCGCTCGTGCAGAAGGGCATGGGCAACGCGGACCGTCGCCTCATCGCAAGCGTCCCCGAGGCCCTGGCCACCACCAACCGCGTGTGTTCCTCCCTCAACATTGCCTCAACCCGCGCCGGCATCAACATGGACGCCGTGCTGCTCTCCGCCGAGACCATTCTCGAGTGCGCTCGTCGCACCGTGGACATTGACTGCTACGGCGCGGCAAAGTTCGTGGTCTTTGCCAACATGGTCGAGGACTCGCCGTTCATGGCAGGCGCCGTCCACGGCACCGGTGAGGCGGACGCGGTCATCAACGTCGGCGTCTCCGGCCCCGGCGTCATGGCCGCGGCCCTGGCCGAGCTCCCGGAGTCCGCGAGCCTCATGGACGTGGCCGAGAAGATCAAGCAGACCGCCTTCAAGATCACGCGCGCCGGCGAGCTCATGAGCCGCGAGGCGAGCCGCCGCCTTGGTGTGGAGAAGGGCATCGTTGACCTCTCTCTGGCGCCGACCCCTGCCGCCGGCGACTCCGTGGCCAAGATCCTGGAGATCATCGGCGTGGGCGAGTGCGGCGGCCCCGGCACCACGTGCGCCCTGGCGCTGCTGAACGACGCCGTCAAGAAGGGAGGCGTCATGGCGTCCTCCTCCGTGGGCGGCCTCTCCGGCGCCTTCATCCCCGTCTCCGAGGACGCGGGCATGATCCGCGCGGCCGTGGACGGCGCGCTTAGCCTGGAGAAGCTCGAGGCCATGACCTGCGTGTGCTCCGTGGGCCTGGACATGATCGCCGTGCCCGGCGACACCTCCGTGGAGACCATCGCCGGCATCATCGCCGACGAGATGGCAATCGGCGTGATCAACACCAAGACCACGGCGGTGCGCCTCATCCCGGCCATCGGTCGCAAGGAGGGCGACATGCTCGAGTTTGGCGGCCTCTTCGGCTCCGCGCCCGTCATGCCCGTCAACCAGTTCGCGGGGTCCGTGCTTGCGCACCGTGGCGGCCGCTTCCCCGCCCCGCTCAACTCGCTCAAGAACTAGGCGTCCCTCCCGCCCGAACCTTCGCTCGCAGACACAAGCCAAGGCCCGCGTTGCTTGACACCGTTACCGTCAAACAACGCGGGCCTCTTCGGTGTTCACCGTTATACAGACGCTGGCGAGAAGGACGTCTGACCTACGCCGGAATCAACGACCTTGTATCCGAGAAGTCTATCGTGGGAATCTCGGGGAGCTCGCCCGTAGGCGTGTAGGGACAAACCGAGTAACGCTCCGTTCTGCTGCCGATGGTGAGCTCGGCGTAAGAGTGCCACCTATTCCACTCTGGCGTTCCTTGGTCATAGTCATAGTACATGCAGTGAATCTCATCAAAACCGCCGATGAGCTCCGCGAAGTCACACAGGGCAAAAGGAGAGGTATACGAATCCCAGCGATAGCTCCTAAAGTAGGGGCTGTTGGGCACCGAAGCAAGACTCACGCCCACCGCATCCCCGTTAACCTTGACGTTGGTGATGTACACAAACCCGCTGTCCTCGACAAGGTACTCGCAGACCGCATCCATCTTCTCAAAGGAATCCATGTCGCTCGTCGTGACGTCATCAATGATGCCCTGCATCCATGACCTACGGGCCTCGGTGGAGTCGATGACGTTCCAGTCGTATTCCCTTGCGATCGCATAGCCGTCCGCATTGGTCTCTCGAATCTGAACGGTCAGCGGACCAGGCTCGGTGATCTGGAGGTTCATTACGTATCCGCCCTCGACCCGCTTGAAGTCCTGATCCCTGTCGTAGGTGTTGGAGTACGTAATGTCGTCGTATGTGGCAGACGAGCTAATGTTGGTTGCGGGATCTCCGTTGGGGAGCGTGAGCGAGATGCTGCTTGAGTCAGGGTTATCGGTCTTGATGTAGAGAACCTTCATGACACCAGAGTAAATGTCATCTCGAGTGGTCTGGTCTACGAAATACGCCTCATAGGAGTACTTTGCGGGCATGTCGCGCTGAGTGTCGGTGTCGCCAACACTGATCTCGCGTGTCTCTCCCCAGGGACCATAGACCTTGGTGGTACCTTCGTAGTTGAAGGAGCGGACGCGGGCGTAGTACGTCTTACCAGTGCGCCAAGCAAAGTCCGGCGGGGTGAGTCGCACATAGCCACCACCGTTCCAGTCATCGGTTTCGTAGAGCACCTCGAAGTTCGTATCGTAATCAGATGACGTGCAAAGATAGACCTCGTAGCCATCCGGATAGCCGTCCGAGCCGGGGTTGCCGAGGCAGATAACTTCGACATACGTGTCGTCGTAGTAGCAATCCTCAATCCGAGGTGCCTTAAGCGATGAGTCAAGCCGCGAGGCCGTGTAGACAACCGTCTCGCTGATGTCATGGTCGTAGTTTCTGATGTACATGCGCTGATCAACCGTGATGGAGCATGTCTTGCTTTGTCCATAGACGTCCTTGACGGTCACGGTTGTGGTGCCGGGCTCCATACCCAAGAGGTAAACGATGCCGGAATAGTTTTTGGTAACCTTCAGAACACGCTCATCGGCAATTGAGATGCTTGCAACCTTGTTATTGATGGACATGGTGAAGAGCTTGCCCACCTCAGGGTTCCCGTCAACATTGGGGGTGAGCTCAAGCTCATCAGGCTTATTGACGGTGGCCGTGAAGGAGATGGCCTGCCCATACTCGTCGGTCACCGTAATCTTTGCGGTGCCGGCACCCGCGGCAACAAGCGTTGCACTCGTGGAAGACCAGGTTTCGACTCGAACAACGCCGCTGTTTGATGAGACGACGGAGGTTGCCTTGTTGCTCCACCTAAGCATCCAGCTCGAGTCGATATCTCTCCCGCTGCTCTCGTTACCGGAGTAGAAAGAGAGGTCGGGCACATAGCTCCACTGGGCATAGAGCGTGATGTTGTCCGTAATGGGCGTGGAGAAATCGAAGAGGCTTCCCGAATACCGCCCAGTGAACCAGCCGAGGAAGGCGTACCCGTCCATCGTTGGCTTCGCCGGCGCAGAGACGGTCGAGCCCTCCTTTACCTTAACCGTCACGACAGAGGTGTTGTTCGTCGGGTCAAAGGTGACCGTGTAGGTCTTGGGCTGCTCGGGGGCGGGGTCGGGATCGGGTGTGTCCGTTCCGGGCGTATCGGGGCCGGGCGTGTCCGTTCCGGGCGTATCGGGATCCGGCGTGTCCGTCCCCGGAGTGTCGGGGGCAGGGTTATCAGGCTTATCCTCATTCTGACCTGGCTCGTCAGAGGCATCCTTTACCCCATACCAGCCAATGCCCTCTTCTTCCCACCCAACAGAAACCAGGTGGTCGTTCTCGGCCTTATCTGCGGTGTAGTTGTGGGTTCCCGTGGTTGCATAGGGGTTGTACTGCCGATAGAGCGGCACCCCCTCTTCCTTGTCGGCGGAGTACCAGCCAACGTTCTCGTAGGTCCAGCCGTATACTACGAGAGCGTCGCGCTCGGCCTTGTCGAGCGTATAGTGATGGTCGCCGCCCGAAACATAGGAATTGTAGAGGCGGTACACCGGGTCCCCAGAGGAAGGCGCATTCCAGCCAATGCCCTCGTAGGTCCAACCAACGGACACGAGCTGGTTCTTCTCGCCTGTGTCCGCGGTATAGAAGTGCTCGCCCGTGTACTTGTTGTAGAGGCGATGCATCTGCTCGGTCTGTGCCGCTTGGGCTACTGACGGCGCTAGCAGACACGCTGCAAAAACAAAGAGAACAGCGAGAAGAGCTTGGAGCTTACGATCGCATACCTTCATACCGACCTCCGCAGCCACTGAGGGGACGAAATTATGCGAGATTATAGTCTTCGAGGACAGGTGCGCCTGAAGGATTCGGCGGCAGGCATTTCTCGTCAGCAGGCGCTCTTCCGCAGGCCAAGCGCGGGGACGAGAAGAGCGTCGCGCCGACATTGCGCCGGTTGTCGCGCCTACCCCAGGAAGCGGACCTCGGGCTCCAGGCGCACGCCAAACTGACGCTCGACCTCGTCCTGCACGTGCTCGATCACGGCGTGGACGTCATCCGCGGTGGCGCCGCCGACGTTGACCACGAAGCCCGCGTGCTTCTTGGAGACCGCGGCACCGCCCACCTGGTATCCCTGCAGGCCGGCGTCCATGATGAGCTTGCCGGCAAAGTAGCCCTCCGGGCGCTTGAACGTGGAGCCCGCGCTCGGCAGGTCAAGCGGCTGCTTCTCCTCGCGCTGGCTCGTGAGGTCGTCCATCGTGGCGCGGATCTTCTCGGGGTCGCCCTTCTCGAGGTCAAACGTGGCGGAAAGCACAACCAGACCGTCCGTCGCCACACGGCTGCGACGATACCCCAGGTCAAGGTCCGCGGCGTCGATCGTCTCGAGCGAGCCGTCGGGCGTCACCACGCGCACGCACTTGAGCACGTCCGCCATCGCGCCGCCGTAGGCGCCGGCGTTCATGAAGCACGCGCCGCCCACCGAGCCCGGAATCCCGCAGGCAAACTCAAGGCCGGAAAGCCCCAGCTCACAGGCCATCTCGGAGGCCTCGCGCAGGTCCACGCCCGCTTGGCACGTCATCTCTGTGCCGTCCACGGATACGCCCATGAGGCCATCTCCCACGGCAACGATCACGCCGCGGTATCCCTCGTCAGAGACAAGCAGGTCAGAGCCGCGCCCAAGGACAAAGCGCTCCGCACCCGCCTCATCGCAGGCGAGAAGAACGTCGCGCACCTCATCGAAGTCCTCGGGAATCACGTAGAGGTCGGCCGGGCCGCCCACCTTGAAGGTGGTGTGCTCGCTCATCGGCTCGTCAACGAGGACGTTCTCCTCGCCGACGATGGCACGAAGTCGCCACTCCAGGGGCTCACGGCCATTATCGCTCTCGGACATGTCTGCCTTTCGACGGGTTCAGAGTTGCATTTCAGTATACGCAGTTCTTCTCGCCACCGCGTTCTTCTCGCCAAGAAGTGCTACCCTACAAAGGTCAGTTTCAGGGCGGGGTGAAAGTCCCCACTGGCGGTGAAGAGGCGGCGGTGCGCCGCGCCCAAAGTCCGCGACCCGCGAAAAAGGCGGCTGACCCGGTGCGATTCCGGGACCAACGGTTACAGTCCGGATGGAAGAAACGGAGGCCATCATGGCTGCTTCCACGCACACGCACGTCTCGCACAGCACGCACTCCACCGCCGCCGGCACCGCCGCCTGGTCCACGCGCCGCATTGCCACCACGGCGCTTTTCTGCGCGCTCGCGTTTGTCCTCACCTTTGTGGAGGTCCCCATCTTCCCACCCGCGCCGTGGCTCATGTACGACCCGTCGGGCATCGTCGCGTTTGTCGCCGCGCTTGCCTTCGGGCCGAGCACGGGCGCCATCGTGGTCATTCTCCCCTGGGTGCTCAAGACCCTCTTCAGCTTTAACCCGTGGGGACACCTCATGGCAATCGTTGCCGGCGTGGCGCTGTGCGTTCCCGCCGCGATCATCGCGCGCCGCATGGGCGGCACGCGCGGGCTCGTCGTGGGCACGCTCGTGGGCGCCGTGGTTGCGCTCGCCGCGTGCATCGTGGGCAACATCATCGTGACCCCGCTCTACACCGCGGTCTCGACGGCCGACGTCATTGCCATGATCGTGCCCATCCTGCTGCCGTTCAACGCCCTTAAGATCGTCATCAACTGCGTGGTCACGATGCTCATCCAAAAGCCGATCGCGCAGATCGTCTCCA
>CASEGE010000006.1 GCA_949287335.1 uncultured Olsenella sp.
GCGCCGCGACCCCGCCTCCACCACCAAGGTCATGACCGCGCTTCTCGTGATCGAGAACCTTGACCTCGATGCGCAGGTGAGCGTGGAGGAGGGCGACTTCGAGGAGGTCACGGCGGACAGCTCGGTTGCCGGCCTCGTGGCGGGGGAGACGCTCAGCGTGCGCGACCTTCTCGCCTGTCTCCTGCTGCCCTCCGGAAACGATGCCTCCTACGTGCTGGCCCGCGCCGTTGCGGGGGACTGGCAGAGCTTTGTGGGGATGATGAACGAGCGCGCGGCGGAGCTGGGCTGCGCGGGGACGCACTTTGCCAACCCCTGCGGCCTGCCCGATGACAACCACTACACCACGGCGCGCGACCTCGCCACCATCCTCCAGGCGGCCCTCGCGCACCCGGAGTTTGTCGAGATCGCCGGCTCCGCCACGTGGGATTTGCCCGCCACCTCGGGCAACCCCGCGCGTACGCTGGAGAACACCAACCAGCTCATCAACCCCGAGAGCCCCGTCTACATGGACGGGGTCGTCACCGCCGGCAAGACCGGGTTCACCTACGACGCCGGCAGGTGCCTCGTGGTGGGCGCCGAGAAGGACGGCATGCGCGTGGTGGGCGTGGTCCTGGGCGCTGGTGACGAGGTCGACGAGCAGGGCGTGGCGGCGAGCTTCACCGACATGCGCGCGCTTCTCGACTGGGGCTTTGGCGCCTGGCAGACCGGCAGCCTCGTGGTTGAGGGTGACGTGATCGCCTCGGCGGACGTGAGCCTCTCCGAGGACGGTGAGGCGGTGGACGCGCGCTCCACGGGCGAGATCGTGGCTACGGTTCCGCGGGGGACCACGCTTCAGGACCTCACGGTGACGCCCACGTGGCAGGGGGCCGAGGGCGAGAACGGCTCGTTCCAGGCGCCGATCGAGGAGGGCGAGACGCTCGGGACTGCCGGCATCGCCCTGGGAGACCATGAGTTTGGCGAGGTGGGGCTGGTTGCGGCCCGCGCCATGGAGCTCTCGATTCCCGCGTTCATCCTGTGGTGGCTCTCCGACCCCGTTCACCTGGGCATTGTGATTGGCTCTGTCGTTGCCGTGATTGGGATCGTGGCCCTTATCGTGGGGCTGGCGGCGCGACGTCGCCGTCGCCGCATGCGCCTCCGCGGCAAGCACAGCCGCGCGTAGGGGACCGGCTGGCGCATCCCAATTGTCACATCAGGAGAAGGGCGAGGGCGACAAGGACGGCGAGAAACGCGACGTTTGCCGCAGTGAATCGCACGAGGTAGTAACCCGCCGAGCCAGACCCCGACTCAACCACCTGCTTGTAGGAGATGAGGCTCGCCATGGAGGCGATGAGGGTGCCAAGGCCGCCAAGGTTGGTGCCCACGATGAGGGCGGGCCAGGCCGTGGAGAAGCCGGAGAGCAGCAGTGCCGCCGGCACGTTAGAGACCACCTGGCTCGCCGCGACGGAGACGGCGAGCTCGTTGCCGCCAACCAGGGACGCGAGCAGCCCGCTCACCGCGTCAAGCCTGCCGACGTTGCCCACAAAGACGAAGAACGCGACAAACGTGAGGAGAAGCCCGTAGTCCACCTCGGCGAGCGCGCGCCGGTCGATGGCGAGCGCGGCGAGCGCGACCACGGGCACGAGCGCCGCCACGGGCAGGACGCGGGCGACGGCAAGCAGGCTGAGCAGGAAGAGCGCCACCCACGGGGCGAGCGCGCGCCGGACGATGCGCTCCCGTGCGGGCGCGAGGCCCTTCTCGGCAGCCGTCTTGAGGGGAAGGCCGTGGTGGAGGGCGCCGTAGGCGAGAACGCTCGCCACGAGCAGCGCGGCGGAGAGCAGCGCGTAGGGGAGCATCAGCATGATGAAGTCGAGCACGCCCATGCCGGAGGCCGAGAAGAGGTAGAGGTTCTGGGGGTTTCCGATGGGCGTGAGCATGCTGCCGAGGTTGGCGGCGATGGTCATCATGACCACGGTGAAGACCGAGGCCCCCTCGAGACCGAGCATCCGCAGGACGAGCAGGGCAAACGGCACGAAGGCGATGAGGGAGACGTCGTTGGTGACGAGCATGCTCGCCACGAAGGGCAGAAGCACCAGCCCCATGACGGCGCTCGTGCCGGAGTGCGTGCGGGCGAGAAGCGCGTTGCCCGCGGCGGCAAAGACGCCAATCCGGGAAAGGCCCGCCATCACGGTCATGAGGCTGAAGAGGAGGCCCAGGGTGCGGAAGTCGACGTAGTCCGCGTAGCCCGCGTCGGGCGGGACGAGCGCGCATGACGCCACGGCGAGAAGCGCGGCGATGGTGAGGACGGGGTCGTGCCTGAGCGCGCCGGTGGCGCGCGACGCGATGGCTGCGGCGGGGTGGGACATGCTCTTCTCCTTGAACTTGGGCTGCCACAGTGTAGCCGAGGTTGTGGTTCAATAGCTGCTTGTCTGAAAAACGCACAAAGGAGTCCCGATGACCCGCATTCTGTTCGTCTGCCACGGCAACATCTGCCGCTCGACGATGGCCCAGTTCGTGATGGAGGAGCTCGTGAGAAGGGCGGGGCGCGAGGGGGAGTTTGAGATCGACTCCGCCGCGACGAGCAGGGAGGAGCTGGGCAACCCTCCCCACTACGGGACCGTGGCAAAGCTTCGGGCGGAGGGGGTCCCCGTGGGGAGCCACCGCGCGCGGCAGGTTCGCCGCGACGAGTACGAGCTCTGGGACCACATCATCTATATGGATGCCGAGAACGCCCGCGGCCTGGGACGCATCCTGGGAGGGGACCCCGAGGGCAAGGTGAGCCGCCTGCTCGACTGGACCTCGCGCCCCGGCGACGTGGCAGACCCCTGGTACACCGGGGACTTTGACGCAACGTATCGCGACGTCCTTCTCGGCTGCGAGGCGCTTCTCGCCCGGCTCTAGGCGCGTGGCGCTTTGGCCGCCCCGTCGATTGCCGCTATACTCGTTCGAGAAACGCGACGGGAGGTCTTGGCATGGCAACCGGTACCGATAAGGGCAAGGGAAACAGGAGCGCGCGGTTCTTCTCGTACTTTGAGGGGAGAAGGACGCGCGAGGGCGTGCCCACGCCCAATCTCATGAAGGAGCTCGAGCGACCCCAGGGTGACGTCCCGCGGTGGTCCTCGGCGCTGGCGCCCTTTGGCTTTCCCGTGGTCATGGTGGGGGCAGGCGTTGGCTGCGGCCTGCTTGGCTCCCCTGCGGTGGGAGTTGTGTTCGGCGCGTTTGGCGTGGTGCCGTCCGCCGCTGTGGTTGCCATGACCGCAAAGGCGCTCCCTCGCGTCATGGGTCCCCAGCGAAGTGCCGGTGGGGAGGAGCTGGGACCGTATCTGGGCGGCGGGGGCGACGAGCGCGTGCGCCAGATGTCGCCCGGCCTCTTTGACCAGGAGCGCGACGTCATCGAGTGGAACCGTGCCGAGGAGGCGCATCGCACGTGGGAGTGGCTGCAGGGGCTTTCCTGCGGCATCGAGCGCGTGGAGACCGTCTCTGACGACGGGACCCGTCTCGTCGGCCACGTCATTGCGTGTTGCCCCGGCTCCTCGCGCTGGCTCGTCTTTGCCCACGGCTACAACGACAACTGGCGCGCTGGCCTCACCTATGCCCGTCGCTGGTGCGAGGAGGGCTACAACCTGCTTCTTGTTGACCTGCGAGCCCATGGCGAGAGCGATGGCGCGTGGGTGGGCGCAGGCTGGCTCGACCGCCTCGACCTCGTGGCATGGGCACGCTGGGTCGTGGAGCGCGCGGGCAGCGGGGCGAGCATCGTGCTCTCCGGCATCTCGATGGGCGCCGCGTCGTGCGTCATGGCCTGCGCGGAGGACGACCTGCCCGAGCAGGTGCGGGCCTGCGTGGCCGATTCCGCCTACACCGACTTCTGGAACACCGCGGTGCAGGTGGTGTCGAAGGGCTCGCTCGGAACGAGCCCCATGCCCGCGCACCCCCTGCTCGACCTCGCGCGCCTCTTCCTCAAGATGAGCAAGGGCGGCTACGACGTCACCAAGTCCCGCCCCGTTGACGCCATCGCGCGCTCTCGAGTGCCGGTCATGCTCGTCCAGGGCGAGGAGGACAAGGTGGTGCCCAAGCACATGGCATCGTCGCTTGCCGAGGCTGCCGGCGGTGCCGCGGCGGGGGAGGGCCACGAGCTTCTCATGGTGCCGTCCGCCGGTCACTGCTGCGCGGTCTTTGCCGATCCCGAGCGCTACTGGGGTACCGTCCTCACCTTCGTTCGCCGCTGGGCGTGACGCTGGCGTCAGGTTAATTACTCACGCGAAGACTTTCCAAGGAGCTCTCTGCAAGCTCATTGCAGGGCTCTGAGCTGCTGCTATGCCGATTCAAGGCATAGAGGCGCCGTCCACGCCTCTCTCAGAAGAATAGTTCCGTCATGAAATAGTTGCTACCGTTAACCGACGAATAGTTACCGCTGGCAACTATCTAGTTGTGCCGTTAATAGTTAACAACAACAATCATATTCGACAAAAGGAATCCAGCGGGATTCGGCGGTCGACAGAGGAGAGGGGCATCACAATGAGGTATCTGCTTTTGGTCAGCCACGGGACGTTCGCGCCCGGCCTTCACAGCGTGCTGGACATGCTCGTGGGCAAGCGCGAGGACATTCTGAGCTGCAGCCTGCGTGACGGCGAGGGCGCGGATGACTATGTCTCCGAGCTCGAGAAGGTCGTTGCGCCGATTACCGCAGACGACGAGGTCATCGTCATGGGCGACATCATCGGCGGGTCGCCCCTCACCAACGCGCTCAACGTGCTCGCCGGTCACGGGCTTCTCGCCCACACGCGCGCCTTTGGCGGCGTGAGCCTGCCGATGGCGCTCACTGCAGCGTTTGACCTGCAGACTGAAGACCCGGCGTCCCTTTGCGCCTCCGCGGTCTCCGAGGGTCAGGCTGCCATGCGCGAGGTTGAGCTTGACCTTGGCGGGGACGACGAGGACGAGGAGCTCTAGAGGCGGCATGCTCACGGGAATGCCCGTGTAACGCATTGGAAGGCACGTTTTCAACAGGCAAGGTAAGGAGAAGGACATGGCAGTATCGTTTGTTCGCATCGATGACCGCATGATTCACGGTCAGACCGTCACCCGTTGGGCGCTGGAGTACCCCTGCGACGGTATCATCGCCGTCAACGACGCCGCGGCGTCAAACCCCGTGCTCAAGAGCGCCTACAAGAGCGCCGCTCCGGACAAGAAGACCTTCGTGTGGACGATGGATCACTTCAAGGAGAAGGCACAGACCGTTCGCGACAGCAAGACCCGCTACTTTCTCATTACCAAGAACCCGGTGGACATGGCGGAGATTCTCGTCAACTTTGGCTTTGTGCCCGATGACGTCAAGACCGTCATCGTGGGGCCCTGCAACGATCGCCCCGGTACCGTCAAGATTGGCAACAACCAGTCCATCACCCAGGAGGAGGCCGAGGCGCTCGAGGCCATCTCTAAGAAGGGCTACACCGTCGACTTCCGTCTGATTCCCGACAAGGAGACCGGCACGTGGGACAAGTTCCGCGGCCAGTTTGGGTTCTAGGTCACTAGGAATCCGCTCCCAAACACGTTGCTTTTGCGACGGCACATCCCGGGACGCCGTCGTTCCGGCAAGCAAGAACGTCCCTTTGGGACACCACTCATGGAAAGGTGGTACGTATGGTTATCAATGTGTTCCAGGCAGCGCTGCTTGGACTGTTTGCCTGCCTGGCGTCGATGCCCGGCCTCGGCGGCACGTCCTTCGGCAACTACACGCTCGGGCGCCCGCTCGTCGCCGGCCTCATTGTCGGCATCATCCTTGGTGACATGACGCTCGGCATCATCGTGGGTATGGCCATCCAGGTCGTCTACATCGCCCTCGTCACCCCTGGCGGAACCGTCTCCGCCGACGTCCGCGCCGCATGCTACATCGGCATCCCGCTCGCCATGATGGCCGTCAAGGCCCAGGGCCTCGACCCCAACAGCGCTGACGCTGCCGCTCTTGCCACGACCCTTGGCGCCACCTGCGGCACCCTTGGCGCCATCCTCTTCTATGGCACCGCCACCATCAACCTCGCCTGGCAGGGCATGGGTTGGAAGTGGCTCGAGAAGGGCGACACCCACAAGCTCTACCTCGTGGACATGGTCCTGCCCTGGATTTCCCACATCGTCTGCTCGTTCCTCCCCACGTTTGTCATCGTCTACTTTGGCCAGGACATGGTGAGCTTCATCATGAACAGCCTCCCCATGGACGGCCTGCCCATGAAGACCCTGTTCGCGCTCGGCTCGCTTCTGCCCTGCGTCGGTATCGCCATCCTGCTCAAGCAGGTCATCGCCAAGCCCACTGACTTCCTGACGTTCTTCTTTGGCTTCACGCTTGCTTCCGTCATGGGCTGCAACCTCATTGCCGCGTCCGCGATCGCCTGCTTCTTCGCGCTCATCAACTTCCAGATCTCCACGCTCAAGAACCGTCCCGTCGCAGTCGCCGCGTCCGGTGAGCTCAACGCCGCAGACGACGAGGAAGAGGAGGACATCTAATGGCTGACACCACCGCCAAGGAAGGCAGGAAGGTCTCCAAGAAGGCCCTCGCCAAGTCCTTCCGCAACTGGTACTACGGCAACCTCACGTGCTTCTCGCAGGAGCACATGCAGACCTTTGGCTACCTGGTCTCCATGCTGCCGATCGTCGAGGACCTCTACGACAAGAAGGAGGACCAGCAGAAGGCCCTCACCACCTACTCCGCGTTCTTCAACACCGAGCCGCAGATCGGCTCCATGATCGTCGGCGTGACCGTCGGTCTTGAGGAGGCACGCGCCAACGGCGAGGCCATCGACGACGAGACCATCAACGGCATCCGCGCCGGTCTCATGGGCCCGCTTGCCGGCATCGGCGACTCGCTCATCGTGGGCACGCTCATCCCGATCCTGCTCGGCATCGCGATGGGCCTCTCCGAGGGCGGCAGCCCGCTCGGCGCCATCTTCTACATCGTGGTGTGGAACCTGCTCGCCTACTTTGGCATGCGCCTCGCGTACTACCGCGGCTATGACCTCGGCGGAGCCGCAGTTGAGGCCCTCGTAGGCCCCAACGCCACCGCGCTGCGCGACGCCATCGTGATGGTTGGCACCATGGTCATCGGCGCCGTCTGCGCCACCTGGGTCTCCATCTCCACGTCGCTGCAGCTTCCTGGTGGCGGCACGCTCCAGGGCACGCTCGACGGCATCTACCCCAAGCTGCTGCCTCTGGGCTTCACCATCCTGTGCTGGTGGCTCATGACCAAGAAGAAGGTCAGCCCCATCGTCACGATGCTGATCCTGCTCGTCATTGCCTTCGTTGGCGCTGCCGTTGGCTTCTTCGGCGCCGCCACCATCGCGGCCCCGACCGCGTAGCGAGAGAACCCTCGCACATCGCCATAATCGCCCGGGCCGCTGCTTCACCGCGCGGCCCGGGCATGCCCATAAGGAGGACGTCTCACATGGCACTCGACACCTCAAACTGGACTCGAGAGGACCTCGTCCGCGAGGCAAAGCTCCAGACCGACGCCATTCAGCGGCTGAACGTCTGGCTGAGGCTCGGTTACTCGCTCATAGCAGCTGGTTTTATCGTGGGCTATTGGGGCTTTTATGGCGGGGGAGGCACGGGCTTTGGCGTGCTTGGCGTTGTGATGCTACTCGTCGGTATTGTTGCCTCCGCCATTCTCAAGGTGGGGACCACCAATGCAAAGAAGAACGTCAAGAACATCCTCGAGGCGGCTGGAATAGATCTTCGGGAC
>CASEGE010000007.1 GCA_949287335.1 uncultured Olsenella sp.
ACCTCAAGGAGATGCTGGACATGGACGCCGTCCAGGCGTTCCGCGACCACGCCCTCAACCCGGAGCACCCGCACGCCCGCGGCTCCCACGAGAACGGCGACATCTTCTTCCAGCACCGCTAGGCCTGCAACAAGGCCTACGACGCGCTGCCCGCCGTGGTCCAGTCCTACATGGACAAGATCAACGAGAAGCTCGGCACGAGCTATCACCTCTTCGACTACTATGGCGCCGCTGACGCCGACCGCGTCGTCGTCTGCATGGGCTCCTTCTGCGACACCCTCGAGGAGGTCATCGACTACCTCAACGCTCACGGCGAGAAGGTCGGCCTCGTGAAGGTCCGCCTGTACCGCCCGTGGTCCGTCGAGGACTTCGTGGCCGCCCTGCCCGAGACCGTCAAGAAGATCGCCGTCCTCGACCGCACCAAGGAGCCCGGCTCCATCGGCGAGCCCCTCTATGAGGACGTCATCACCGCCCTCTACGAGACCGGCAAGACCGGCGTCACCGTGGTCGGCGGCCGTTACGGCCTTGGCTCCAAGGACGAGCCTCCCGCGGCTGCCTTTGCCGTCTACAAGGAGCTCGAGAAGGACGCGCCCGCCCGCGAGTTCACCATCGGCATCGTGGACGACGTCACCAACCTCAGCCTCCCCATGGACCCGGACGCCCCCAACACGGCCGACCCGTCCACGATCGAGTGCAAGTTCTGGGGCCTCGGCGGCGACGGCACCGTTGGCGCCAACAAGAACTCCATCAAGATCATCGGCGACCACACCGACAAGTACGTCCAGGCTTACTTCCAGTATGACTCCAAGAAGACCGGCGGCGTCACCATCTCGCACCTGCGCTTCGGTGACTCCCCGATCCGCTCGCCGTACTACATCAACAAGGCCAACTTCGTCGCTTGCCACAACCCGTCCTACATCATCAAGGGCTTCCCGATGGTCCGCGACGTCAAGCCGGGCGGCACGTTCCTCGTAAACTGCCAGTGGTCCGACGAGGAGTTCGCCTCCCACCTCCCGGCCGTGGCCAAGCGCTACATCGCCAAGAACAACATCAACGTCTACCTGATCGACGCCATCGACCTCGCCGAGAAGGTCGGCATGGGCAAGCGCACCAACACGGTGCTGCAGTCCGCGTTCTTCTCGCTGGCGCAGGTTCTTCCCGCCGAGGACGCCATCGAGTACATGAAGGCCGCCGCCGAGAAGTCCTACGCCAAGAAGGGCCAGAACATCGTCGAGGCCAACTGGAAGGCCATCGACGCCGGCGCCACCGCCTACCGCAAGTTTGAGGTGCCCGCCGACTGGGCCACCGCCGAGGACGAGAAGGTCGAGCTCACCCTTGAGGGTCGCGAGGCCATCGTCAAGCAGGTCCGCGAGCTCATGGAGCCCATCAACCGCATGGACGGCGACTCGCTGCCCGTCTCCAAGTTCGTCGACGTTGCCGACGGCCAGTGGGAGCTCGGTGCCTCCGCGTACGAGAAGCGCGGCGTTGCCGTCATGGTTCCGCACTGGGACGAGTCCAAGTGCATCCAGTGCAACCAGTGCTCCTTCGTGTGCCCGCACGCCACGATCCGCCCGATCGTCATGAACGCCGACGAGCAGGCCGCCGCTCCCGAGGAGATGCGCCGCATCGACGTCATGGTTCCCAAGAACTCCGGCCTCACCTTCACCATGGCCATCAGCCCGCTCGACTGCATGGGCTGCACCAACTGCGTCAAGGTCTGCCCGAAGGGCGCCCTCACGATGGTGCCGCAGGAGTCCGAGCTCGACCAGGCTCCGGTGTGGGACTACGCGGTGAACAAGGTCTCCGAGAAGAAGGAGCTCATCGCCGCCAACGTCAAGGGCAGCCAGTTTGCAAAGCCCTACCTCGAGTTCTCCGGCTCCTGCGCCGGCTGCGCCGAGACCGCCTACGCGCGCCTCGTCACGCAGGTCTGCGGTGAGCGCATGTTCATCTCCAACGCCACCGGCTGCTCCTCCATCTGGGGCAACCCCGCTGCCACCTCGCCCTTCACGGTCAACGAGTGCGGCCACGGCCCGGCGTGGAACAACTCCCTCTTCGAGGACAACGCCGAGCACGGCCTGGGTCTCGCCCTTGGCTACGA
>CASEGE010000008.1 GCA_949287335.1 uncultured Olsenella sp.
AAGAGCGCCAGAGGGGCTTCCCACAAGCTTGGCCAGGTGCTCGGCGGGCGAGAAGGACCTGTGCTCGCAGAGCCACGCCCAAGCTGCGACGGGGTCCTCGCCCACGAGCCTCGCGAGCTCGCCCGGAAGCGCGGCGCCAAGTGCGGGGCGCCAGGCGCTCAGGTGCTCGAGGCCGATGCGCGGGCAGAGCACGAAGCGCTCCCAGGTCCTTTCGTCAACGCCGCTCCTCCGAGGGGTCGCGAGCGCCGCGCGCAGGTGCCCCTCCAGGAGGGCAGAGGGCACGTCCAGGTAGTCCTTCTCGGCAAGGCTGGCGAGAAGCGCCAGGCGCTCCGGCTCCGCCCCGGCCGTCAGGAAGTCATAGATGGCATCCGCGTTGCCGTGCGCCGCCTCGAGGACGTGCGCCACGAGCTCGGCGTTGTCATCCGGGCGCGCGTAGGCGGCCTGCTCTGCAAGGGCCGCGGAATGCGCGTGCATGGCAGCCACCCGCATGGCGCGCGACTCGTCTGCCACGGCCTTGCGCACGCGACCGCGTGACGCCTGCTCGGGCGTGAGCTCGCCGCAGGGCGCCGGGTGATCTTCTGGCGCGCGCACGTCCACGTCGCGCCACGCGGTGTCCGCCGTCCCCACCGCCGCGACCGGCCCGAGCACAAGCTCGACCTCATTTTCCCGCGCGGTGTCCACGTCCTTCTCGGCCATGAGCGTTTTGAGGGAGGCGTGCGCGCGCACGGTCCCCAGGCCGAGCTCAACCTCGCAGCACCCGTCCGCACCTGCCGTGAGCACCGCGAGCGGGCGCCACGCCGCCATGTTGAGCACCTCGAAGGCAACCGCCGCCCCCGCGGCCGGCGAGCCGTCCGCAAGCGTTGCTCGCACGCGCAGGCGCGTGGTGCGGGCGTAGCGCTCGGTCACGTTGACCAGGACCGTGCAGCCGTCGCGACCCACCACGTCCTTCTCGGTACAGCCAAAGTCCGAGAACAGCCGCGTTGCCACCATGGGCGCGCGTCCCGAGGCGGCCGTGAACCAGCCGCGGTCGAGCGCCTCCTCGGGCTCGCAGGCACCGAGGTAGTGCCACGCGCCGTCCGCGTAGGCCTCCACCCAGGCGTGGTTGTCGTCGCAGTGGGCCCAGAGCGGCACGTAGAGCTGGCGCGCGGGGATGCCCACCGCGCGCAGGGCCGAGACCAGCAGCGTCGACTCCTCGCCGCAGCGCCCCGCCGCGCCCGCGATGACGCCGAGCGCGCCCAGGGTGCGGCCGTCCGTGGTCTGGTAGGTTGCCATCTCGGCGCACCAGTAGTTGACCTCGATCACGGCCCGCGTGGCGTCAAGGCCCGCCACCCGCGGCGCGAGGTCGGCCCAGAGCGCCTCGCGGCAGCGGTCGAGCGGCTCGTTGTTCACGCGCGGGCACGCAACGTAGTGCACAAAGACGTCCTCGGGAAGCGCCGCGGCCGGGCCCTCGCGCAGCATGAGGGCGTGACGCGCGTGGCCCAGGAGCACGTCGAGCGGCGTGTCAAAGACGTCCGTGAGCGGCAGCGTGGCCACGTAGTAGCGCAAAAGCGTTGCCTCGTCGGCGGGCAGCCCCACAAGGGCGGCCCCTAGCTCGCGGTCCTTCTCGCCAAGAAGGGCGCGACGGGCGTCGTGGCGTGCGGCCGCGTAGGCGGCGAGCTCGGGCGAGAGGGACATGGCGGCTCCTTGGGGTCGTCGGCCGTGCGGCCGCGTGCGTGCCCGACCATGGTACGCCAACGCACAAGAAAACGTGCCCCTGGCGCATGGCCAGGACCACGTTTGGCGGTGCTCGTTTGCGCTGCTCGGCGCGCGGCGGCATGCACCTGGCGGGCACGTGACAGCCAGCTCTAACGACGGTGTCACGTGCCCGCCTGGCGGAGGGGCGCCGTTACCCGAGATCGGCGCCGTTGGAGGCGATGACGCGCTGGTACCAGTAGAAGCTGTCCTTGCGCGCGCGGTGCAGGTCGCCGTTGCCGGCGTTGTCGCGGTCCACGTAGATGAAGCCGTAGCGCTTCTCCATCTCGCCGGTGGAGACGCTCACGAGGTCGATGGCGCTCCAGGGCGTGTAGCCGATGAGGTCAACGCCGTCGTCGATGGCAAGGCGCATCTGCTCGATGTGCTCGCGCAGGTAGTCGATGCGGTAGGAGTCGTGGATGGAGCCGTCCTCCTCCACGGTGTCAAACGCGCCAAGACCGTTCTCGGTCACCATGATGGGCACGCTGTAGCGGTCGTAGATCTTGTTGAGGGTGTAGCGCAGGCCCACCGGGTCGATCTGCCAGTTCCAGTCCGTGGCCTTGAGGTAGGGGTTCTTGGCGCCGCCCATGATGTTGCCCGAGACCTGCGCTGTGTCCTTCTGCCCGGTCACGCAGTTGGACATGTAGTAGCTGAAGGAGTAGAAGTCCACCGGCCCCTCGCGCAGGACCTCAAAGTCCTCAGGCGTGCGCATAAACTCGATGCCGTTGCGCTCGAAGTAGCGCTCGGCGTAGTAGGGGTAGATGCCCTTGACCTGGACGTCGGCCGAGAGGCAGTTGCGCAGCTGGTCCTCCTGCTGGGTGAGCAGGACGTCGTCGGGGTTGCAGGTGAGCGGGTAGACGGTGATGTGGCAGATCATGGTGCCAAACTTGAAGTTGGGGCTGATCTTCTTGCCCATCTTGACCGCACGCGCGCTCGCCACAAACTGGTTGTGCAGGGCAGCCCAGCGCTTGTTGGGGTCGTCCACCTGCGCGGTGAAGAACTCGGTGCCGGGGTGCAGGAAGCCGCCGTGGTTCCAGTTGCCCGTGGGCGTGGTGAGGCAGTTGATCTCGTTGAAGGGGATCCAGTAGGTGACGTACTTGCCGTAGCGCTCAAAGAGCACCTTCGCAAAGCGAAGGTAGTATTCAATGACGCGACGGTCGGCCCAGCCGTCGCAGGCGCTCACCAGGTGAAGCGGCATCTCGTTGTGGTAGATCGTCACCAAGGGCTCGATGCCGTAGCGATTGAGCTCCTCAAAGACCTTGTCGTAGAAGGCGAGGCCGGCCTCGTTGGGCTCCTCCTCGTCGCCCAGCGGGAAGATGCGCGCCCAGTTGATGGACAGGCGATACATCTTGAAGCCCATCTCGGCGAGAAGCGCGATGTCCTCCTTGTAGTGATGGTAGAAGTCAGAGGCAACGTGGCTGGGGTAGTAGTACTTCTCGGGGTCGATGTCGAGCGTGATGCGACGCGGCGTCTCGTGAGTGCCCGCCACCATGGCGTCCGCCAGGTTGGCACCCTTGCCGTCAACGTCCCACGCGCCCTCGACCTGGTTGGCCGCGGTGGCTCCGCCCCAGAAGAAGCCCTCCGGGAAGCCCTTGATAGCATCCATGTCTGCTCCGTTCCTCTCGTGCCCAACATCGTGCCCAACAATGAACAAATGACTAGCGATTACTCACATCGCTTCTCTAGCCTAAACGTAGCTACATACGCGTTTCAGCTCAATATTGTTCAGCTAATCGGACGTATTTCGCCCGTAAACGGTAGTTCGCTGCACAATCGTTCATCGTCAATTGACATTACAAAATTTCAGTGTTATCTCTTTGCCAACAAGACCTTCACAAAGTGTATTGGAGGAGCCATGCACCAGCACATCGAGACGTCCCAGGCACCGGCCGCCATCGGCCCGTACTCCCAGGCCATCCAGGCGGGGAGCCTGCTGTTTGTCTCCGGCGTCATGCCCATCGACCCCGCAACCGGCGAGCTCGTCGAGAAGGACGTGGCCGTCCAGGCCCGCCAGATTATGAGCAACGTTGACGCGGTGCTCTCCGCCGCCGGCTACACCGTCGACGACGTGGTCAAGACCACCTGCTTTCTCGCCGACATCGCCGACTTTGGCGCCTTCAACGAGGTGTACGCCTCCTACTTCACGAGCAAGCCCGCCCGCTCCTGCGTCGCCGTGCGCGACATCCCCAAGGGCGCGCTCGTCGAGGTCGAGCTCATCGCCAGCAAGTAGCGCGGGGCGCCGAGAAGAGCCCGCGCTTCTCGCCCGCGCCCCCAAGCCCGGTACTCACGCGCGTCCGCCGGCCGCGCGTCGCCCGTGCCAGCCATCACGGAAAGGAAGGAACATGGCAAAGCAGAAGATTCCCGTACAAGACATCCTTGCTGCCCTGGGAGGAAAGGAGAATGTTGCCCAGGCTGCCCACTGCATGACGCGCCTGCGCGTCACCACCAAGGATAAGAGCAAGATCGACGAGGGCGCCCTCAAGGCCGTCCCCGGCGTCATCAACATCGTGAACAGCGGTGCGCAGACGCAGATCGTCATCGGCCCCGAGGTCGCTAACGTCTACGCCGAGTTCATCGAGCTCGCCGGCGTTGACGAGGAGGCCGCCATCGACGAGAACCTCGACATCAAGGAGACCCTCAAGAACAAGAAGGGCGGCATCCTCACCCTCTTCTTCGAGACCGTCGCCGCCATCTTCAACCCCATCGTCCCGGCTCTTGCCGGCTGCGGCTTCCTCTCCGCGGCGATCAGCGTGTTCATGGCGTTTGGCTTCTCGTCGTCCGACCCCACGTTCAACACCATCATCGCCATCTCCATGGCCATCTTCACCTTCCTGCCGTTCCTGCTCGCCGCGAGCACGGCCAAGGTCTTCAAGATGAACCAGTTCGTGGCGCTCACCATCTGCGCCGGAATGATGTCCACCACCTGGACCGGCCTCATTGCCGAGGGCATCGAGACCTACACCTTCCTGGGCATCCCGTTCCGCGTGATCGACTACTCCTCCTCGGTTCTGCCCATCGTTTTTGCCATCATCCTGGCATCCTACGTCGAGCGCTTCCTCAACAAGTGGATCCCCGGCGCCCTCAAGATCATCATGGTCCCGGCCCTCACCGTGCTCATCGCCACGCCGGTTGCCCTCATGACCGTGGGCCCACTCATGTACTGGATCGGCGAGCAGCTCGCTGCCGGCGTCAACTGGCTCTTTGAGAACGGCGGTGTCATTTCCGGCCTCGTCTACGGCGGCATCTACTCCGCGATGGTGGTTCTCGGCGTGCACCACGGCATGGTGCCCGTGCTCACCCAGATGATCACCACCCAGGGCTTCAACTACGTCTCGCCCACCTCGGGCGCGGCCAACATCGGCCAGGCCGGCGCCGCCTTTGGCGTGTGGCTCAAGACCAAGGACAAGAACCTCAAGGGCAACGCCGCCTCCGCCTGCATCGCGGCCTGCACCGGCATCACCGAGCCCGTCGTCTACGGCGTGAACGTGCCCCTTGGCAAGCCGTTCCTCTTTGCGGCCATCGGCGGTGCCTGCGGCGGCGCCTTCGCCTCGATCTTCCACCTCAAGGCCTTCGCCATGGGCGGCCCGTCGTTCCTCTCCTTCGGCATGTTCATGGGTGGCGAGAACCCCATGTACAACTGCGCGATGGTCATGGCCGGCTTTGTGATTGCCTTCGTGGTCGCCGCCATCCTCACCTTCCTCTTCTGGAAGCCCGAGGAGGCCCCGCAGAGCAAGGTCTCGCTCTAGGCACTGGCGATCGCAGCTCTTATCGCACGGCATACGTGGTATATCTCAGGGGCGGGGCGCACCTCCACGGCGCCCCGCCCCGCTCATGGAAGGAGACCTCTCATGACAGCAGACATTCGCACCAAGATGCACCCGGCCTTTGCCTCCGCCGAGGGCGGGCTGTTCTCCAGCGTCGAGAAGGCCGACGTGGGGAGCTCCTATCAGGAGCTCGAGCGGCAGGGCGTTGCCCTCATGGGCTGGGCAGACCCCTTCATGCCGGATCGCTCGCTGCCCCCTCACGTGGAGCGCGCCTGGCTCGACGCCGTGCGCGACGAGTCCGCGCCGCACTACACCGCGCCCATCGGCAGCCCCGAGCTCAAGCGCGCCATCGCGGGAAAGCTCGCCGAGAAGAACGCGCTCACGGTGGACCCCGAGCGCAACATCCTCATCACCCCGGGCTCGGACTCCGGGCTCTACTTTGCCATCCTGCCGTTTGTGAACCCCGGCGACGAGGTGATCATCCCCGCGCCGAGCTACCCCAACAACTTCCTCGACGTGCGCATCATGGGCGGCGTGCCCGTGGCCATGCAGCTTGAGGCCGAGCGCGGCTTTCAGTTTGGCCGCGAGGACCTCGAGGCCGTGTGGTCCCCGCGCACCAAGATGGTCCTGCTCACGCACCCCAACAACCCCACCACCACGGTCTTTGACCGCGCCTCGCTCGAGGCGCTGGCGTCCTTTGTCATCGAGCACGACCTCGTGCTGGTGGTGGACCAGGCCTTCGAGGACTTTACCTACGAGCACGAGATGATCACCCCCGCGGCGCTGCCCGGCATGTTCGAGCGCACGGTCACGGTCTTCTCGTTCTCCAAGGGCATGGGCTTCTCGGGCATGCGCGTGGGCTACATCGTGTGCGACGACCACGTCATGGACGCGCTCTTTGCGAACGCCGTCTCGGTGATCGGCGCCACGTCCACGCCCTCGCAGCGCGCCGTGCTGGCCGCGCTCGAGGACCACTCCTTCATGGGGGAGTTCGAGCGGGCCTATGACGTGCGCCGCCACGAGGCGTACCGCATCCTGAACGAGGTCCCGGGCGTTCACGTGCAGCTGCCCGAGTCCGGGTTCCTCTGCTGGGCGGACGTCTCGGAGCTCGGCGACTCGTCTGAGATTGCGTCCTATCTCGTGCGCGAGGCGCGCGTCTCCGTCAACGACGGGAAGAACTACGGCCCGGGCGGAGAGGGGCACCTGCGCATCGTGCTGGGCGTCTACCGCGATGACCAGCGTGTCATTGCCGCGCTCGAGCGCATCCGCGACGCTCTTCTCGCCTACCCGAGGGTTTAAGGTATGATGGACTGCGGGGTGCGTTGCCCTGTGCCGCCTTGCGGCGAGCGCGCCCCGCAGCATCAGACCCACGCTAGATTGAGGCCCCGCAGGTATGGAACTGTCCCGCATCGACCGGCTCATCCTCGAGTCATACGTCCCCGTCATAGAGAACCTTGCCGCGTATCTTGGCAACAGCTTTGAGATCGTGCTCCACTCGCTCGAGGACTACGAGCATTCCGTCATTGCCATCGCTGGCGGCGAGCACTCGGGCAGGACCGTCGGCGCGCCCATCACCGACCTCGCGCTCGACATGCTCGACGACCTCTCCCGCGGGCACTCCACGAGCCTGTACTTCTCGCGGCGCAAGACGGGCGAGCCGCTCAAGTGCTCCACCATTGCCATCAGGGGCGAGAAGGACCGCATCATCGGGCTCATCTGCATCAACATGTACCTCAACACGCCGCTGTGCGACCTGATTGACGCGCTGCGGCCCACCGCGGGCGACAGCCTCTCGTTCTACACGCACGAGACGTTTGCGACCGACGTGCACGACCTCGTGAGCACCACGCTCGACTCCGTCTCGGCCCAGGTGCACGAGGACGCGAGCATCCTGCCCTCCAACAAGAACAAGGCGATCATCGAGGAGCTCTACCGCAAGGGCATCTTCCGCATGAAGAACGCCGTGGGCATTGTGGCCGAGCTGCTCGACATCTCGCGCAACACCGTCTACATGCACATCCGCAACTATCGCCGCGCCATCGGCGACGAGTAGCGACACCAACGCCAGAGCCGAGTGTCATCGCGCTTGATCGTCACATATCCAGAAGGGACCACCATGTACGGGCTCAAGACCGAGGCGAGCTTTGACTCCGCGCACTTCCTCGCGGACTACTACGGAAAGTGCGAGAACCTCCACGGGCACCGCTGGCGCGTCGTGGCCTACCTGCGCACGGAGACGCTCGGCGCGGAGGGCACGCAGCGCGATATGGTCTGCGACTTCGGCGTGTTCAAGCAAGAGGTGCGCGCGCTCGCGGAGGAGTTCGACCACACCTTCCTCGTGGAGGAGGGGACGCTGCGCCCCGAGACCATCGAGGCGCTCAAGGCCGAGGGCTTCTCGCTCACGATGCTTCCCTTCCGCACCACGGCCGAGAACCTCGCGCGCCACTTCTGCGAGCGCCTGCGCGAGAAGGGCCTTCCGTGCAGTCAGGTCGACGTCTACGAGACGCCGCTCAACTGCGCCACCTACCTCGCGGACTAGGTTGGCACCGCAGATCCGCCGCGGCCGCCGGCCCGTCTCGCCGCGGCCTGACCCCGCCGCGGACTGAGC
>CASEGE010000009.1 GCA_949287335.1 uncultured Olsenella sp.
CGTGAAGGCGCGCGAGGGCGTAGGCGGGGTTGCCGCGCGACAAGAGGAGGGCCACGAGGGCCGCGGCACCCACGCAGGCGCCAACGCGCCCCAGGTAGCGGCGGCGCAGGGGAAGCCAGATGACGAGGTGCCCCTTATCGCCCGGGCCCTTCTCGCCTGATGCGCTGCCCTCGCCGAGCACGTCTCTTTGGCGCAGCGCGAGAGCCGCCACGCCGGCGAGCGTGGCGAGTGCGACGGCGTACTTGACCATGCAGGCGAGCGAGTCGACCGCGTCCGGCACGTTGTGGTGCGGCAGCGCGCAGAGCCACCCCCAGCGGTCGAGCAGGGTGTCGTTCAGGAGCCGTCCCTGGAGGAGATAACCGACCGACCCGTAGGCGAGCGGCGCGACCACGGCAGCCGGTACGAGCGAGGTGAGCGCGAACGCAGCGAGCATGAGCGCCGCGCACACGAGGAAGAAGAGCGCCTGCCGCGCGAGGATGCCGAGAAACGCAAGCGCGAGCTGTGGCGTCACCGCCTCGGCGGGGACCTGCGGCACGACGATGACGAGCCCGCTCGCAAGCACGACGGCGGAGTAAGCGAGCGCCGTGCCCGCGGCGATGCGGAGGAAGTCTGCCGCTGCCCAGCCACGTGAGCGCATCCGCACGAGACGGTGCGCGTCGAGCAGGCCCCCGAGGTGACCGGAACAGGCATAGATGAAGAGCGGCACGAGGAAGAACGCGGCAGCGTTGGCGTCCGTTACCCAGCTGTAGCCATAGAGCGCCCCGCTCATGCCGGGCGCGTAGTTCCAGAAGTCGACGGGCCGCGCGAGCCACTGCCAGGCGCGCAGGGCAAGCACCGCCGCAAGCGCCCGTCGGCTGCGCCGGTCGAGCACGCGCAGGCGGAGGGTGTTCGCAAGGGCGCTCATAGCAGCACGTCCCTCCCGCGGGCGAGCGCCCACGCGATGGCGGCGACCACCGCAAGCGTTGCCGCCAGGGGAGCAAGCGCCATGAAGGCGAGCGAGGTCTCAGACGCGACGCCGGGGTAGAGATAGCTCGAGAGTACTGCCCAGCGAGGCAGCACAAACTGGGAGAGCAGGTAGACGAGCGTCGGCGCCCCGAGCACCACCAGGCGGCTCCTCCTCGTGTAGAGCGAGACCGCCACGGACGCCGCCGCCATGACGGCCGCCCAGAGGGCGTCGTAGCAGATGAAGATCAGGTTGTGCAGGTAGGGGTGCGACCATCGCAGGTCCCAGAGCAGGAGCTCCATCGAGCCGGTGCCAAAGACGCCCGGCATGGAGGCGGCGTCGTTGAAGCTCGTGACGAAGCCGTCGGGCGCGCTCACGGGAAAGACGAGAAGCGCCAGCGCCTGCGAGACGAGCAGCGGCACGAGCACGATCACGAAGGCGGTGAGCGCGGCCGCACCCGCGGTCGCCCAGACGTAGCGGGCCATGGTTGTCCGCGTTGCCACGCAGCCCGCCGCCCGGCAACGCACGTCAAGGTAGAGTGTGTCGGCAAAGGCCGAGGACGAGACGATGAAGAGCAGGAAGAATACGAGCACCGCCCAGGGCGCCACGCTGAGGTAGTCCGCGTTTCCCGCCCAGCCCACGGCTGCGGAGGGGAGCTCGCCCGCATCGTGCCCCCAGAAGGAGGCGAGCGTCTGGGCAAAGGAGGCGGCAACCACCAGCAGCATGAAGAGGAAGGCGTAGCGGGCCATCCGGGAATGCGCGGCTCGTGCGAGCTGCATGCGAAAGATGCCGTGGTGCCTCGCTCGACGCCTTGCGCGATGTTCCGTGGATGAAGGTTTCCGTGCCATACGCCACCTCCTATTCCGTTGCCTCAAGCGTAGGTGTCGCTTGTACGTAAGACCAGTGACCGATTTGTCATATGCGCAGGTCGCTGCGTGACGGAACTGTCACTGGCGCAGGTCCTTCTCGTGCTGCATGATGGTATGAGGGGTGCCCATGTCCATGCAGCTCAGCGTCTTCACGCGCTACGCCATTCGCTCGCTTGCCGCCAACCGCACGCGTACGGTCGTGACCGCGGCGGGCGTGGCGCTTGCGTGCGCGCTGCTCACCTTCGTGCTGGTGCTGGTGGGGAGCCTGCGGGCGGGCCTCGTTGCGAGTGAGGTGGCCTTGGAGGGTGCCTGGCAGGTAAGCTTCTCTCAGATTGGCGAGGGGCAGCTCGCCCGTGTTGAGGATGAGCTCGGTGACCCTCTCGCCGTGCGACGAGACCTCGGCGCGGCGCTCACGGGAGATGCTGAGGTTCCGCTGCTCAACGTCGTTACCACGCTGACGGGCGAGAAGGACCTCGTCGTGGAGCCTCCTCTTTCGAACGGCCGATGGCCGGAGGCACCGGGTGAGATCGCGGTGCCCGCGTACTGGGCGAAGACGTGGCCCGTGGGCTCGACGGTCGAGCTCTCGCTCGGGCGTCGCCATCAAACGTCGGGCGGCATCTCGGCTTACGAATACCCCCCGAGCTACGAGCTTGACGAGAAGGGCGTCGCGCAGCTGGCCGAGGAGCTCGTGGATGTGGGCGAGCCGCGGGCCCTGACCGTCGTGGGCATCGTCGACGGTGACGCGGACGTGGCCTACGTCTGCCCGGACGAGCCGGGCTTTGGGCCGGAGCCGCTGGCCTTTGCGTGGGCGGCGCCCGGCATTGGTGTAGACGAACTCGATCAGGTCACGGAGGGCATCTGCGAGCAGGGTGGGTACTCCTCCTATCACAACGCCCTCTTGGAGTATCTGAGTCTGGGAAGCAGTCGCGGCTTTGACATGAGCGTTGGGTTTATTGGTGCGTGTGCCTCTGCCCTCGCGTGCCTCGTAACGGTAACGCTCATATCGGGCTCCTTCCGCGTCTCGGTCGCGGAGCGCGTGCGCCAGTTCGGGCTGCTCTCCTCTGCGGGGGCATCCCGCCGCCAGCTCGTGCGCATCGTTCTCGCGGAGGCGGCGCTGCTCTGCGCCGTGGGAGTCCCTGTGGGGCTTGTGCTCGGCGTAGCCTTGGACGCCGTGGCACTGTCGCTCGCCGCTGACGGCACGACATTTGTGACAGGTGGCCTACCGATTGCGTTGAGCGTGGAGCCCACTGCGCTTCTCGTCGCTGCAGGCGTGTCCGTGGCCGCGGTGTTTGTCGGCGCGCTTGTACCCGCGCTCCGTGCGAGCCGCCTGCCCGCCGTAGAAGCCATTCGCGATGGTGGCAACGTAGGCGTTCGCCGGAGGCGGAAAGACCCGCCGCGAGTTCTGCAGGCGCGCTCTATGCGCCGAAGCTGTCCGAGCGCCGGGCCTTTCCGCCTCCGGCGAACGACGGGGGGTCACGACCTCCCGGTTCTTCTCGCCCGGCGCTTCCGCCAAGCGGGTGGGGCGCGCGGAGGGTCAACGGTCACTGCACTCGCACTCTCCGTGGCGCTCCTGGTGGGCGGTGGCGTCCTGTCGGTCTATCAGGGAGAGACCATCTTCGAGGGGACGAACGCAGACGTGAGCGCCAGCGTGAGCTCCGAGGGAGCTGCGGCTGCGCTGGGGGCCAGGAGCGAGCTGGCCTATCTGCCGGCGCTGCTCGAGCGGCTGCGGGCACAGGACGGCATTGACGAGGCGGGCTTTGTCTCCAAGACGCAGGTCTCGTTGGACCTGGATGACAGTGCGGTGGCGTCGTGGGCGGACGAGGAGCTCTGGCGTCCCGATGGCAACGTCTTCGGCACGGTCCTCTACGTCGACGACGCCACATGGGCGCGTCTGTGCGACGAGGTGGGCGCTGCGGCGGACCCGGACGGCTGCATCGTCGTGAACGAGGTGACCGACGCGGACCGCGCGGGGGAGCGTCCGTTTTCCGAGGCGCTTCTCGGCACGCGGCTCTCTGTCGTCGGGGCGGGCGTGTCGTGGAAGGTCGTGGGGCTTCTCGACGGGGTGACGGCGTGGTTCTGGCTCACGCGCGGCGAGCTTGAGAGCGTGCTTCCCACGGTGCTCGCGCCGGCGTCGACCGTCGTGGACGTTGACCAGGGGCTCATTGGGTATGGCATGGTCACACTATACGCCACCACCGAGGACTCTGCGCGTGCCGCGGAGGAGGTCGAGCGTCTGCTCGAGGAGGACCCTGCGCTCGCTGCCTTGGACGGTGCCGTGGACGAGCGGGCTGAGGCGCATCAGACTCAGGTGTACTACGCGGCGCTGGAGGTTTTGCTCTCGGGCGTTGGCATCGTCGCAGCAGCGGTCGGCCTGGCGAGCGCCCTTATCACCTCCGCCGCGAGCGTGCTGCTGCGCTCGCACGACTTTGCCGTACTGCGCTCCGTGGGCATGGGGGAGCGAGCGCTGCGGCGGATGCTCGCGTACGAGTGCGTGCGGACGGCGGCGTGGGGCCTTGCGCTTGGACTTGCTACGGCGCTCGCGTTTGACCTCTGGGTCTACGCGCGGGGCGGCATCAGCGTGCGGAGCCTGGGCTTCGTTGTTCCCTGGGCACATGTTGCGGGAGCGGTGGCGCTCGTGGCACTCGTTCTTCTTGCCAGTTGTGCGTATGCTCTGCGCCGGCTGCGGTCTGTCCCGCTTCTCGACGCGCTCCGTGCATCGTAGCGGCGCTCCGCTGCACCTCCGCCGCGCATAGCCATCTCCGTTTTCGTCGAGTGTGCATGAGCCGAGAAAAACGTCCTCCGGCGGGCCCGTTTTTCTCGATTGGTGCACGCTCGATTTTGACTAGAGCTCCCGTCGCCAGCGGGCTCCGCGCTCGGTGCGCTCGTAGGGCTCAAAGCCGGCGGCCGAGAAGCACCGCTGGGACGCGACGTTCCAGTCGTAGATCTCGCCCACAAGAACCTCGCGCCAGCCGAGGCCGCGCGCCCGCTCGCAGAGCGCCTCGATCACGCGTCGTCCCACATGGCGCGCACTCAGGTCCTTCTCACCGATGACGATGGGGAGGTCGCCTGGGCAGAGCGTGACGTCACCGACCGCGCGCCAGCCGCTTGCCGTGCTCTCGTCACGCACCTCGATGAACCAGAGCTCGCCGCGCTCCGCAAGCCAGTCGTACATCCGCGCAAGCCGCTCCGGCGTGTAGGGCTCGCGCTTGCCGTCGACCATCCAGAGGGTCTCGGGGTCCTGGTACCACGAGAGCGCATCGACTGGTGGTGCGTCAAGTCGAACGAGTCGCAGGTCAGGGTCTATATCAAGGACGCTTGGTGTCATTGGACTTCTCCTGAAGCCGCCTCTTGAAGTGACGAATCTCCTCGGTTGCCCTCTTCTTCATTTGCTCCTTACCCCTCGATACGGAAGCGGAGAAGCAGCTCCGCAAAGGCGTCCTGAGCCGCGCGACATGTGTCGAGCAGGTAGCCTCGCTCACGACCCCACTGCGAGAGCCCGCGATAGTAGAACAGCTTCACCTCGTCCGTGATGATGAAGGGCGTGACGCCGTTGCGCAGACACTCCTTGAACATGACGAGCCTGCCCACTCGGCCGTTGCCGTCCTGGAAGGGGTGGATGGCCTCGAACTCTGCGTGAAAGGCCACGATGTCCTCGAGCGTCCTTCTCGGCAGTGCCTCGTATCTCTCGATGAGTTCAGCCATGTGGCTCGCGACCTCCTCGGGGGCTGTTGTTTCGCGACCGCCCACTTCGTTGGGGAGGCGCTTGTAGTCGCCGACGGCGAACCAGCCCTTGCGGCTGTCGGTCGTTCCCTGCTTGAGCTGGGCGTGCAGGCCCTTGATGAGGCGCTCGGTCAGGTGCCGGTTGGCGGAGTCGATGATCGTGTCGACGCACCGGAAGTGGTTTGCGGTCTCCAGGATGTCGTCCACGCGCACCGTAGCCGCGACGCTGATCGTGTTGGTCTCGAAGATGAGCCGGGTCTGCTCGTGCGTGAGTCGGCTCCCCTCGATGTGGTTGGAGTTGTAGGCAAACTCAACCTGGACGTGATGGTAGATGCCCCCGGATGTTCCGGCGGTTTTCTCCTCGCGCAGCGCGTCGAGAAGCGCGCGCGGCTTCGTCTGCGTTCGCGGCCTGCGGCCCGGACGTTCGGCGCCCTCCGGGATGGCCCACGTCTTTCCAATAAGCTCGGCGCCTGGGATGCGGCCATCGGCACAGTAGTTGCGTACCGTACGCTCGGAGACGCCCCAGAGCCGCGCGGCTTCAGCAACCGTGAGAAATGTCATGGCCATCCTCCGTTAACGGCAGACTAAGTGAAAGATAAGTATACTTCTTAGGCGAATAGTTTGCCGATAACGGAAATGGAGCCAAAAGCTCATCTCCGCGCCCGTTCGGGTTGTCACGTTTCACGCTCGAGCGTGTTTAGTAGGTGACGGGATGGCGGCCGCGTCCCGGAGAAGAAGAGACGGACATGAGAGGAGGCTGGCCGATGCAGATCCCCTGCAATGCACCCGACCGCGACCCCGAGCGGCTCGTGCGCGACTACGCCGACCTCATCCTGCGCGTGTGCTACACCTACCTGCGCTCGACGGCCGACGCCGAGGACGTCTGCCAGGACACGCTCGTGAAGCTGCTCCTGCGCGAGGAGCCGTTCCGCGACCCTGGCCACGAGCGCGCCTGGGTCATATGCGTGGCGGCCAACGCCTGCAGGAACCTGCTGCGCGACCGCGGCGCGCACCCCGAGGCGGACCTCACCGCCGTGCCGGAGCCCGCTGCGGCGGAGGCACCGGATGAGGACGCGCTCCGGCATCGCGACGACCGTGTGCTCGCCGCCGTGATGGCTCTCCCGCTCCCGCAGCGCGAGGCGGTCTACCTGCACTACTACGAGGGCTACCCCACGCGCGAGGTCGCGCGGATCGTGGGCGCCACGGACGCCGCCGTTCGCCAGCGCCTGAGCCGCGCCCGCGCGAGCCTCAGAGACGACCTGAAGGGAGACTACGATGACTTCCCCGCTTGATAGCTACACCGCCTCGATGGGCGACCTGCACTTTTCCGACGAGGCAAAGGCGCGCATGGCCGAGATCCTGCGCGCGGCCGCAGCCGCAAGAGACGCCGAGAAGAACGCGCGGCCTGCGGCCCCTGCCGAGGTCCTGACCATGCCCGCGCGCTGCCCCGCTCGCCCCC
>CASEGE010000010.1 GCA_949287335.1 uncultured Olsenella sp.
CTTGCGCAGCGGCACGGCGTGGCCGAGGTGCAGGTCCGGCGAGGTGGGGTCGACGCCCAGCTTGATGTTGAGCGGCGTGCCCTTCTCGAGCTTCTTCTTGAGCTCCTCCAGCGGCACGATCTGCATCGTGCCGGACGTGATTACCTTGAGCTGTTCTTCAACGGGCAGCAACGATCTCTCCTCCATTGCGTCATCGTGTTCCTAGTAGCGCATTAGCATACCGCAGTTTTGCGAGGCTTCTCTGCAAATTGGGGGCGGGTTGCCCAAAAGGGGACGGGTTCATTTCTGGCAAGTTTTCTGAAAATGCTCTTTTCAGAAAACTTGCCAGAAATGAACCCGTCCCCCTTTAGGCAAACCTGGCGTCAGAGCTTAATCGTGAGCTCAACGGGGCAGTGGTCGCTCCCGTAGATCTCGGAGAGAATCGAGGCGCCGGTCACGCGGTCTGCGATGTCATTGGACACGAGGAAATAGTCGATGCGCCAGCCCGCGTTGTTCTTGCGCGCGTTGAAACGGTAGCTCCACCAGCTGTAGGCGCCCGTGAGGTCAGGGTGGCGCGCACGGAAGGTATCGGTGAAGCCGGCGTCGAGCAGACGCGTGAAGCTCTCGCGTTCCTCGTCCGAGAAACCGGCGTTGCCGCGGTTGGGGCCGGGGTTCTTGAGGTCGATCTCGTTATGGGCCACGTTGAAGTCCCCGCAGGTCACCACGGGCTTCTCGGCAGCCAGACCGGTAAGGAACTCGCGATACGCCGCATCCCATGCCAGGCGCGTGTCGATGCGCGCCAGCTCGTTCTGGGCGTTGGGCGTGTAGACGTCCACAAACCAATAGCTGGGGAACTCCAGCGCGCAGACGCGGCCCTCGTTGTCCGCCTCGGGCGCGCCAATGTGGTTGATGACCTGCAGCGGCTCCTCGCGCGAGAAGACCGCGGTGCCCGAGTAGCCCTTGCGTTCGGCATAGCTCCAAGTCTGGTGGTATCCAGGCAGGTCAAGGCTGATCTGACCCTCCTGGAGCTTGGTCTCCTGAATCGCAAAGACGTCGGCGCCGGTGGTCTCCACCACGTCCACAAAGCTGGGGTCCTTCTTCATCACGGCGCGCAGGCCGTTGACGTTCCAGGAAACAAGACGCAGCTCACGGGCATCGGACATGAGATCTCCTTTTGAATGTGATCTTGAAGAGAGGGCTCTAGAGCGAGGGCGCGCGCAGGCCTGCGGACGCCATGGCACCGAGAAACGCCTCGGCAGAGCGCGTGGCGATAAGCTCCTGCGGAAAGTGAATCTCCTCGAGCATCCTGAGCGCCGCCGGCGTGCGGCCCACGCCAGCGCAGATGTGCGCGTCGGTGTTGATGACGATCTGGCATCCCAGCTCGGCACAGGCCAGGGCAATCTGAGAGCAGCTCGTCCACGTACGTCCGCCCTCGCGCGCCACCTCGAGGCTGTGCTCGTTGATCTCGATGAGCTTGTGCTGGCGTGCCGCCTCCCCCACGACCTCGGTAACGTCAAAGGGCACGCCCGCCCGTCCGGTATGCCCGAGGATGAGCACCTTGGGCTGGGAAAGCGCACCGAGATACATCTTTGTTGTCTGGGAAAGCGTGGCATTGGCGGCAAAGTCCTTGTAGTGAACGCTTGCGATGACGTAATCGCAACCAGAGCAGATGCGCTCGTAGAGGGATGCCTCGTGGCGCGCAGGCCGGCCGGTGATATCCTCGGCGACGGCGATGTCCTGGCCGAAGAGACCGCCCTCAAGCGTGCGAATGTCCGCCTCGGCACCGTGCAGCAGGCGCACGCCCTCCCAGGCCCTCGGCCAGACGCTCATGTTGAGAAAATGCTGATAGTCGCGCAGGCTCGCGTGCGCAAGGTCCGTGTTGGGAAAGAGCATGTCGGAGAAGTGGTCCGTCACGCCCAAGAGCTCGAGGCCGGCATCACGGGCAGCGAGCACGTTCTCGCGCACCGTGGAGTACGCGTGGCGCGAGTAGAGCGTGTGGGTGTGGACGTCACAGCGGTTCTGCAGCATGGCTCTCCTCAAATGATACGAAGGGACTGTCCCTTCGTAACATCCCTTCGTATCATCGGTAGCTGGCGGCAAGGGCGGCCCAGGCGGGCATGGAGTTCACGATGGTCTCGTGCGAGACGCAGTAGCCCACGCGCACCCAGCCCGGGCAGCCAAACGAGTCGGACGGAACGGGCAGCAGCTCAAGGGCCTTGGCGCGCTCGAAGAACGCCCCCGCGTCCGGCTCGAGCGCCTTGACCCAGAGGTAGAACGCGCCCTCGGGCTCGATGAA
>CASEGE010000011.1 GCA_949287335.1 uncultured Olsenella sp.
AGGTTCCACACGGGGAAGGTCTCGTACTTGGCGTAGCCGGCCTGCACGCCGCGCTTGTTCTCGTGATAGAGCTGGGAGAGGCAGGTGGCGAGCTTGCCCGAGCCGGGGCCGGGGGCCGTGACCACCACGAGCGGACGGCTCGTCTCGATGTAGTCGTTCTTGCCAAAGCCCTCGTCGGAGACGATGTGGTTGACGTCGGAGGGATAGCCGTCAATGAGGTAGTGGCGCCACACCGAGACGCCCATGCCCTCGAGGCGACGCTGGAACGCCTCGGCGTGCGGCTGACCGGTGAAGTGCGTGATGCAGATGCCGCCCACCATGAGGCCGCGCGCGCGGAACGAGTCCATGAGGCGCAGCGCGTCCTCCTCGTAGGTGATGCCGATGTCAGAGCGGCGCTTGGCGTTCTCGATGTTGTCGGCGTTGATGACAATGATGGCCTCGACGTCGTCCTTGAGGCTCTCGAGCATGCGGATCTTGGAGTCCGGCTCAAAGCCCGGCAGCACGCGGCTGGCGTGGTAGTCGTCAAAGAGCTTGCCGCCAAACTCGAGGTAGAGCTTGCCGCCAAACTGTCCGATGCGCTTGCGGATCTTCTCCGCCTGGAGGCTGATGTACTTGTCGTTGTCAAATCCGATGCGCATGGGCGGGGGTCCTCTCTGTGCGATTTTCCAACCAGTAAGGTTAGCACGCCCGCGCGTCTGGCGGAGCGACCTTCATCAGACGAGCGAGAAGTACAAGAGGTCCACGAGCGTTCCCAAGACGAGAAAGTCGATCGCGGCAACGCTGACGGCGGCGCCCCAGGGCATGCCGACCTCGTGCCAGAACATCCGGAACGTGTCGTCCTCGTGCGGGGTCATGGTGCCGCTTGGGCGGTCGCGCCCCGAGACGAGCAGGCCGCACCCTCCCGTGATGAGGGCGAGCGCGCCAACGAGCAGGAGGAGCTTGCGTGCCCAGTCGAGTCCCATCTCCCAGCTGAGCCCGTGGGCGAGAAACGCAAAGACGAAGACGACCACGCCTAGTCCGAGCGCGGCGGCGCCGCCCACGCGAAGCACCCTCGCCGCTCGCCCGAGCACCGACTTGTCCTGGCCTGCCATGCGTCCTCCTCAGCGCCGCCCTTTTGCCACGTGCCATCATCGCGCAACGGGGCAAGCGTTTCGGTCTCGTATCTAGCTTACGTAGAGAAAACACGGATTATCGCTGAAAGCGGTATGATGGCTGATGCATATTCGGGGAATGCAAGTGAAATCGACCTTTTGGGGGACCAAATGGATAAGAAGAACGTCGTGTGCGGAAGCGCCATTCTCGGGCGAGACATGCACGTGAACGTGTACGGCAAGAAGGGCCTTCCCGTCGTGGTGTTCCCGACGCTGGCCGCCTCTCCGGAGAGCATCGAGGAGGCGGGCATCATCGATGACCTCGCCGACTACCTGGACTCCGGCACCATCCAGCTCTTCTGCACCGAGACCGTTGACGGTGAGTCCTGGGGCGGCAGCGGCGACCCGGCCGAGCGCGCCCAGCGCCAGGAGAGCTTCTATCACTACGTTGTCGACGAGCTCGTGCCGCTCGTTCAGAAGGTGAGCAAGTCCAAGGCTCGCCCGCTCGCCCTTGGCTTCGACATGGGCGCCACGCACGCCGCCGTCGCGCTGCTGCGCCGCCCGGACCTCTTCCAGGGCTGCATGTGCCTCTCCGGCTGCTATGACGCCAGCCGTTACTTCGGTGACTGGATGGATGCCACGCTCTACGACAACACGCCGTGCGCCTTCCTTCCCAACATGCCCGCCGACCACCCGTACGTGGCCGTCTACAACCAGCGCCAGCTCCTGTTCTGCACCGGTCAGGACGCCACCGAGGCCGATAGCCTGCGCACCACGCGCGAGATGGACGCCAACCTCGCGCGCCTGGGTGTCGAGGCCTGGTGCGACTACTGGGGCGGCGACGTGACGCACTCCTGGCACTGGTGGAAGAAGCAGCTGCGCTACTTCCTGCCGATCGTGCTCGACGACGTCGAGAAGACCACGGCTGCCGAGAAGCCCGCGCCCAAGAAGCGCACCACGACCACGCGCAAGAAGACCACGACCGCCAAGAAGGCCGCTGCTCCGGCTGCCGCCGAGGAGAAGGCCGCCGACGCGGTTGCCGAGAAGGTCGAGGAGCCCAAGAAGCCGGCTGCCAAGAAGACGACCCGCGCCACCGCGAAGAAGGCTGCCGCTCCGGCTGCCGCCGCGGCTGAGGAGAAGGTCGCCGAGGCCGCTCCCGCCAAGAAGGCCCCTGCGAGGAAGACCGCTGCCAAGAAGGCAACGACGACCGAGAAGGCCGAGGCTCCCGCCAAGGCCGCGACCAAGAGCGCCGCTACGAAGGCTGCGGCCACTAAGACCGCGGCCACTAAGACCGCGGCTGCCAAGACCGCGACCAAGACCACGGCTGCGAAGACCTCCGCGGAGAAGAAGCCTGCAGCTAAGGCGACGACGACCAAGAAGGCTGCCGCCACCAAGACCGCTACCAAGGCCGCCGCAAAGAAGACGACGAAGGACGACGCGAGCGCGAAGTAAATGAACGTCATCTTTGTCTCGCCGCAGTTTCCCAGCGTCTACTGGCAGTTCTGCGCGGCACTTCGCCGCAACGGCGCCCGGGCGCTCGGGATAGGGGACACGCCCTGGGAGGCCCTGGCCGAGGAGGTCAGGGCCTCCCTCGATGAGTACTACCGCGTCACCGACCTCGCCGATTACGACCAGGTCTTCCGAGCCGTTGCGTACTTCTCGTACCGCTACGGCAAGATTGACTGGATCGAATCGAACAACGAGCACTGGCTCGCCCAGGACGCGCGCCTGCGCGAGGACTTCAACGTCCTCAACGGGCCGCGGCCAAACGAGGTTGCGCGCTGGCAGAGCAAGGCGGCGCAGAAGCCCCTCTATGCCGCGGCGGGCGTTCCGACCGCGCAACAGACCCTCCTCACGACCTTTGACGAGACCCGCTGGTTCATCGGCGAGATGGGTCACTATCCGGTTTTCGCAAAGCCCGAGGTGGGCGTGGGGGCCTGCGGGACGCGCATCCTGACCTGCGATGACGATCTTCGCGCACTTCTCGCCGACCACGGGGAGACGCCGTATGTGATCGAGCGGCTCGTGCGCGGGCAAATCTGCTCTTGGGACGCGATTCTTGACAGCCGGGGCGAGCCGCTCTTTGAGAACCAGGAGGAGTTTCCGCCCTCGATGGCCGACGTCGTCCACGGAGGGCTGGACATGTCCTACCTCTCGCTGCCGGACGTGGACCCCGAGCTGGCGCGCCTTGGCCGCGCGACGGTGCGGGCCTTTGGCCTGAAGAGCCGCTTTGTGCACCTTGAGTTCTTCCGCCTGACCTGTGACCACCCGGATCTTGGCGCCGAGGGCGACTACGTGGGCCTTGAGGTGAACGTGCGTCCGCCCGGCGGCCTCACGCCCGAGATGATGGACTACGCGCACGCCACGGACGTCTATCAAATCTGGGCGGACATGGTCTGCTTTGACGAGCGCCGGGTGGAGCCGGGCGGGGCGGATGCGTTTTGCGTCTATGCAAGCCGTCGCGATGCCCACCGCTATGCGCACTCCCACGAGGAGGTGCTCGCGCGCTGGGGCTCGCGGGTGGTCTCGTGCGGGCGCGTGCCCGACGCGTTCTCGGACGACCTTGGCAACTGGCACTACACCGCGCGCTTTGAGACGCGGGACGACGTTGATGAGTTTGTGGCCTATGTTCACGAGAGGGAGGGTGCTCGCGATGGAGATTCGAAGGGCGTGCGAGAAGGACCTGGCGGGAGTGCACAGTCTGCTGAGTCAGGTGCTGATGGTTCACGCTGAGGGGCGGCCCGACCTCTTTCGGGCGGGTACGCGTAAGTACACCGATGAGGAACTCCTCGGCATCTTTTCCGATGATACGCATCCGGTTTTTGTGGCGGTGAATGACGGCCGCGTGTTGGGTCACGCGTTTTGTGAGATTCAGGACTTCCGCGAATCCAACAACATGCAGCCGTATCTGAGCATCTACATCGATGACATCTGCGTGGACGAGAAGAGTCGCGGGCAGCATGTGGGCACGGCGCTCTACCAGCACGTTCTTGCCTATGCACGAGAGCTGGGCTGCTATAACGTGACGCTTAACGTATGGACGTGCAACCCTGGTGCCCAGCGCTTCTACGAGGCGATGGGCATGACGCCGCTCAAGACTTGCCTCGAGCAGGTGCTCTAGCTCTCCGGTGGGGGTGGCGTGGGGCGTCTCGCCAGTGGTGGCTCGGTGGTGGCCCCGCCTCCCTGTGCAAAATCGGCGCTCGTGCCACAAATTGCGCTCTCGCTGTACAAAATCGGCGCTCGTGCCACATGTTTTTAGGGGTGCCATGAGTAGCAATGATGCAAAAGCCCAGATAGCGTCATAATAACTTGAATCAAAATCGCTTCAGGGTGCCGATTCGGTGTGGCATGAACGCCGATTTTGCACGCGGCTTCGCCCATTTGTGGCACGAGCGTCACATTTGCGCAGGATAGTCTAAGGAAGGGCCTGGGGAGGCGTCCGCCTCCGCCTGTCACCGACCCCCTACGCCTCCATGATCCAGCTCTTGCCAAAGTCGTCGGTGACGCGAATCACATCGCTCACGAGTGGGCAGGCGTGCGTGCGCACCACACGCGCGGGGTTGCCGACCACGGTGGTGTTGGGTGGCACGTTGTCGACGACAACCGAGCCAGCGCCAACGTAGGCCCCGTCTCCCACGGTGATGGTGCCGAGCAGAATGGCCCCGGCGCCGATGAGCACGCCGTTTCCCAGGGTGGGGTGACGCTTGCCGCCGTGCTTGCCCGTCATGCCGAGCGTGGCGCCCTGGTACATGAGGCAGTCGTCGCCAATGATGGCTGTGCCGCCGATGACTACGCCAATGCCGTGATCGATGGTGAAGCGTCGACCAATCTGTGCCGCGGGATGAATGTCGGCCCCGTACCTCACACGCGCGCGCATGGCGAGCCAGAGGGCAAGCCGACGATGCCCATGCTCGTAGAGCCAGTGCTGGCGTCGGTATGCGCGTACGATCTTGAAGCCAACCGAGAAGCGCGTGATGTCCGAGACTGAGTCAGCCGAGGGATCGCGCTCAAAGGCGGCCTGAGCGTCCTCGCGGATGAGCTCGCGCAGTGACGGTACGCTCATCTCGTCGCTTTTCGCGCGGGTGGCGGCAGCTTCCATCATGACTCCATCGAGAGATAGCGCTCGCCCGTGTCGGGGAGCACGGCGACAACAGTCTTGTGAGCAAGCTCGGGGCGACATGCAAGCTTGCAGGCGGCCACAACGGCCGCACCAGATGAGATGCCAACAAGAAGCCCAAGCTCTCGGCCAAGGCGGCGCTTCATCTTGATGGCGTCCTCGGAGGTCACTGGCATAATCTCGTCAACTACGTCACGGTCGAAGTTGCCTGGCACGAAGTTGGCACCAATGCCCTGAATGGCGTGCGGGCCCGCTTGGCCCCCTGCAAGCACCTGCGACTCCGCGGGCTCCACGGCAACGGCGAGCAGCGCGGGATTCTTCTCCTTGAGGTAGCGCGCCGCACCGCAGAGGGTGCCTCCGGTTCCCACGCCCGCGACGAGGGCGTCAACGGTGCCCTCGGTGTCGGCCCAGATTTCGGGACCGGTGGTCTGGTAGTGCGCCAAAGGGTTGGCAGGGTTGTCAAACTGCCCGGCGATGATGGAGTTGGGCGTTGTGGCGGCCAGCTCCTCGGCGCGCGCAACGGCACCCGCCATGCCGTCGGCTCCTGGCGTAAGTTCGATTGTGGCGCCGTAGGCGGCGGCAAGGGCACGTCGCTCGACGCTCATGGTGTCGGGCATGGTGAGGATGAGGCGATAGCCGCGCGCAGCAGCAATCATGGCCAGGCCAACACCGGTATTGCCGCTCGTGGGCTCGATGATCGTGCCGCCAGGGGAGAGGCGGTCCTCCCGCTCGGCGGCGTCCACCATGGCACGCGCGACGCGGTCCTTGGCGGAGCCACCGGGATTCATGGACTCGAGCTTGCCCAGTACGCGTGCGCTACAGCTGCCGTCGAGAAGGGCAGTGAGGTCCACCAGCGGAGTGGAGCCGATAAGTGCCTCGACGGTGCGTGCGACGTGCATGGTGCCTCCTTTGCTTGGGTCCACCCAGCGTGGCACCGATAAACCCACCTTGCAAGTAGGAATTACGCTCCCGAAACAATGCCGGCGCCTGGGCTGGCATGCGGCTGACAATTGGGGACGGAGGCGTTTTTGTCAGGTTTTGGAAAACCTGACAAAACGCCTCCGTCCCCAATTGTCAGCCGGGTTTAGTACAGCGGCAGCTCGCCGGTGAGGGGGTCGATCTTCTCGGCGGGGAGCGGCTCGAAGGCGAGGCAGGTGTAGGTGGGCTCGCCGTGGAACTCGGTATGACCCGCATCACGGATGAGCGCCACCGCAAAGCCAAGCTCACGGCCGCGTGCGGCGAGGTCGAGCAGCTCCTCCTCAGAGTCCACGTAGACGCAGACCTTTGCCACGCCCGCGTCAAACCAGTCCGTGAGCGGGGAGACGTCGCCCTCGTCGTGATAGAGCCATGCCCAGTTGTCGGTAGCCTGGAGGTCCGCCCCGCGTCCCTCGCGCACGAGCGCCATGAGAACGGCCTCCACGCACGCATGACCCGCCTGCGCGGCGATCTTGCCCTTGCGCATCTTGAGGTCGCGGCGCATGACGATCATCTGCTTGGCGCGGTAGCTGCTGGAACCCATGGCACTCCAATCTGAAAACGATACAAAGGGACTGTCCCTTTGTATCACTGGCGGGGAGAGACGTAGGACTCGTCGATCGTAATCTTGCAGACGGCGCGCGGGTAGCGCTCGCGCACGAGCTCGGAGATGCGCTTGCGCAGCTCGCTGGCGCTGAGCGCAAACCCGGCGGGCCGCACGCAGTCAAAGATCACGTTGGTGTGCGTGGGACCGGGCACGCAGCGCAAATCGTGAATTGAGAGCGTCGGGTCAATCCCCTTCACCGCAAGGTCGATCCAGTGACGCATGTCGCGCACCTTTGGGTCGTTGGTAACAATGGGGTCGTAGTGCAGCGTCATCACCAGGCCCTCGTCGTCCTTGAAGTCCTGCTCGATGTTGTCGAGAAGGTCGTGCTGCTGGAACGGGTCGCCCTCCCCGGCCATCTCCACGTGGGCGCTCGCAAACTGCCGGCCGGGGCCATAGTCGTGGACCATGAGGTCATGCGTCCCGAGCACGCCGGGGTAGCTCATGATCTTCTCGCGAATGTGCTCGACATAGGCGGGATCGGGCACCTTGCCCAGAAGCGGGCTCACGGCCTCGTGCACGAGCTCGATGCCGCTCCAGCAGATGAAGCCGCCCACGGCAAGGCCCGCCCAGCCGTCGAGGTCAAAGCCGGAGAGCTGCGACACCACCGCGGAGGCGAGGACGGCCGCCGTGGAGATGACGTCGTTTCTCGAGTCCACGGCCGTGGCCTCTAGGGTGTCGGAGGAGATGGCCCGACCAAGCCGCCGGTTAAATGCCGCCATCCAGAGCTTCACGAGCATGGACCCCACGAGAACCACCACAACCGCCGGGCCAAACTCGGTGGGCTCGGGGTGGAGGATCTTCTCGACGGAGGAGCCCAGCAGGTTGAGGCCGATGGCGCACACCAGGACGGCCACC
>CASEGE010000012.1 GCA_949287335.1 uncultured Olsenella sp.
AAAAGAGGGGGTTATGAGGTATCGGCCGAAGTAGCCTATTCGAGATTTGAGTCCCTACAGGTCCGCCATGGTCTTGCCGGCGCCGACGAGGCCCTCGAAGTCGGCGGTGAAGGCGTCCACCGCGGCGTCGATCGCGGCGTTCTTGACGAGGCCCTCAATCACGGAGGAGGCGGCCGTCACGGCACCCACGCCGTAGCGGGCCAGCTCGAGAATCTGCTGGGAGTTCTTGAAGCTCGCGGCAAGCACCTCGCAGGGCAGGTCGTTGGCGCGGAAGATGTCGTGGATCTCCATGGCCACGCCCACGCCGTCATAGCCCATGTTGTCGATGCGGTTGATGTAGGGCGCGGCATAGGAGGCGCCCGCCTTGGCGGCGAGGAAGGCCTGCATCGGAGTGTAGATGGCCGTGGCGGTGGTGCGGATGCCCTCGGCGGCGAGCATGCGGATTGCCTTGAAGCCCTCCGGGACGCTCGGGACCTTGGGGAAGGTGTTCTCGCCAAGCTCGGCCACGATACGACGACCATCAGCGACCATGCCCCCGGCGTCACGGGCCACGACCTGCGCGTGGAGCTCCATGTCCGGCCCGATGATGTCGCGAATCTCGTGCAGGACCTCAAAGGGCTGTCGACCGGAGGCGGCCAGGATGGACGGGTTGGTGGTCACGCCGTCAACGGGGTAGTACTCCACCAGGCGCTTGATGGCGTTGACGTCGGCGTCGTCGATGATGAGCTTCATGGATGCTTCCTTTCACGCAATGCGATTCAAAAGTGATTCAAAAGGGGTCTGTCCCCTTTTGAATACCTTACAGGGTCTGCTCGGTGCGGGCGATGATGTCGTCCTGGGTGGCGCGGGAGAGCACGTTGAAGAACGCGGAGTAGCCTGCCACGCGGACGATGAGGTCCTTGTGCTTCTCGGGGTGGGCCTGCGCGTCGAGCAGGGTCTCGCGGCTCACGATGTTGTACTGCACGTGATAGCCGTGCAGGCGGTCGAAGAACGTGGAGATGAGCATCTCGAGCTTCTGCTTGTTGCGCTCGGAGGCAAGCATCGTGGGCGCCATCTTCTGGTTGAGGAGCACGCCTCCCGTGATCTTCTCGGTGGGGAGCTTGGAGACGCTCTTGAAGACGGCGGTGGGACCGTGGGTGTCGGCGTTGTGGGCGGGGCTGCAGCCCTCGGCAAGCGGCTCGTGGGCGTGGCGGCCGTCCGGCGTGGCCATGGTGCCCATGCCCTGCCCCACGTTAGCGCTGATGGAGGAGGTGCCGGCGTAGCGGATGCCACCGATGGGACCACGGCCGTGGCGCGTGTTGGGATACTTGGCGATCTCGTCGATGTAGGACTGATAGGCATCCACGACGAGCTGGTCCACGGAGTCGTCGTCGTTGCCGTACTTGGGCGCGTCGTTCACGAGCATGGCCTGGATGCGCTGGCTCTCCGGGGACTGGAAGTCATCCGCGAGGGCGTCGGCAAGCTCTGCCGGCGTGATGCGTTTCTCGTCAAAGACGAGCTTCTTGATGGCGGCGAGGGAGTCGGCCATGTTGGCGATGCCCACCTGGAGGCCGGAGATGAAGTCGTAGACGGCACCGCCCTCCTTGATGGTCTTGCCGCGGCCGATGCAGTCGTCGGTGAGGGCGGAGCAGAGGACGTCCGGCACGTCGCGCTCGGAGGCCTTGTCGATGGCGTTCTCCACGATGACGCTCGCGCGGGTGATCTCGCGGATGGTCTTGTCCCAGGCCTCCATGAGCTCGTCGTAGCTCTTCATGTCGCGGAAGGAGCCGTAGCCCTTGGCAAAGCGCTTGCCGGTGGTCACGTCCACGCCGTCGTTCATCACGCAGAGCAGCATGCGCGGGAAGTTCACGTAGCTCATGCCCGTGCAGCGGTAGCCCCACTTGCCCGGGACGGCCGTCTCCACGCAGCCGATGGCGGAGTAGTTGTAGGCATCCTCCTCGGCCACGCCCCACTTGATGAAGGACGGGATGATGACCTCGTCGTTGTTGAGGGCGGGCATGCCAAAGCCGAGCTTCATGACCTCGATGCACTCGTCGTAGAACTCCTTGTTGAGCCCCGCGTGGTAGCGCACCGTGAGGTTGGGCTGGGTGAGGCGGGTCTGCGCCACGGACTGCAGCACGAGGAAGGAGAGGTCGTTCACCGCATCGGTCTTGTCCGTGGTCTGACCGCCGATGGTGACGTTTTGGTACATGGGGCTGCCGGCCGAGGAGAAGGTGTGCGCCTGGCTGCGCACCTTGTTGACGGAGAGCGTCTTGATCCAGAGGCAGGTGAGAAGCTCGAGCGCCTCGTCGCGCGTGATGGCTCCGGAGGCGATGTCGGCCTGGTAGTACGGGAACATGTACTGGTCGAAGCGGCCGTAGGAGAGGCTGTGGCCATTGGACTCGATCTGCAGGATGAGCTGGATGAACCAGACGGACTGCACCGCCTCGCGGAAGGAGCGGGCGGGCTCGTAGGGCACGCGCTCGCAGGTCTTTGCCATGGCGAGAAGCTCGGCGGCGCGCGCCTCGTCCTTCTCGGCGGCGGCCATCTCGCGGGCAAGCGCGGCATAGCGCTCGGCAAAGCGGCGCACCGCGGCAATCACCACAAGAACGGCCTTGTAGAAGACGTTCTTGTCGATGGCATCGGGGTCGGTGAGGTCGAGCGCGGCCTGGCACGCGCGGACGCGCTCCTCGTAGCCGGCAAGGCCGTCGGAGAGCACGCGCTCGTAGTTGACTGCCAAGTGGGCGTCGCCGGCGTTGAGCTTGCCCTCCATGCCAAAGAGGCCGGTCTCCATGTAGACCTGGACCTCGTCGGGCAGAAGCGCCTCCCCACGGGCGCGCAGGTTGTTGTTCTCCCAGAAGGGCGCGAGGTCACGGAGCTGCTGCTTGGTCTCCTCGGTGATGTAGAAGACGTCGCCGTCGCGCTTCTCGAAGGTGTCAAGCTCGTTCAGGACGAACTCCATCGTGTACTCGGGGAAGATGGGGGCGTTCCTGTTCTTGGTGGCCTGGTTGCCCGCGATGAGGGTCTTGTCCTCGATGTAGATCGTCATGTTGTCGAGGATGTTCTCGAGCATGAGCGCGCGCTTCATCACGTTGGGCTGGTTCTGGTGCGCCCGATAGGACTGCGTTGCGAGAATGGCACGCTCGGCGTCGATGTAGGGCTTCTCGTCGAGCATCTCCTCCCTGAACGCGCTCATGCGCGGCGTGAGCTCTCCGAAGTGACCGTCGTTCATCTGGAACTCCCCTTCTCCTGGGACGCTGCGTGGCCTTGCGATAGTTATACCGGATGGAAAACGCAATGTCAACGTTCGTAATCATATTTACTTTCGTTCGTAAGTTCTCTACTATTGTGGTACGCGAAGGGAACCTTAGGCGCAGGAGAGAGCATGCAGACCGCAACCGTGTTCAACATACAGAAGTTCAGCCTCGACGACGGGCCCGGAATCCGCACCGTGGTCTTCCTCAAGGGATGCCCACTGCGCTGCTACTGGTGCGCAAACCCTGAGAGCCAGGCGCGCCGCCCGCAGCTCGAGTGGAACGAGAGGATCTGCGTGGGGTGTCGCGCGTGCCTGGCGGCCTGCCCGGGGGCACGCGCTGCCGAGAAGAACGGCAAGCTCCACATTGACGTGTGCGAGCTCGACGCGGATGCACCCGGGGTTGCCTCCGCGGTCTCGGGCTGCCCCGGTCGCGCGCTCAGCGTCACGGGTCGCACGCGCTCGGTGGAGGACGTCCTCGAGGAGTGCATGCAGGACGAGCCCTTCTACCAGCAGAGTGGCGGGGGCGTCACGCTCTCCGGAGGCGAGCCTCTCACCTGGCCCGACTTCTGCGTCGAGCTGCTCGAGCAGCTCCGCGAGCGGGGCGTGGACACCAACATCGAGACGACGGCATACGTTCCGGCGCGCGACTTCGACCGCGTGACGGAACTTCTTGATCACGCCTACATTGACATGAAGCACTGGGACGCGGCGGCGCACGTCGAGGGCACGGGTGTGGACAACGCCCTTATCCTCGAGAACACGCGGCGCGCCATCGAGCGTGGGGTGGACGTGCTCGTGCGTACCCCCGTCATCCCCGGCTTCAACGACGGAATTGACGACGCGCGCCACTTTGCCCAGCTCCTGCACGAGATCGGCGCCGAGCGCGTGCAGCTCCTCCCCTTCCACAACCTCGGGGAGAGCAAGTACGACCTCCTCGGGCGCGACTACCGCCTCCACGGCCTCACAAACCTGCACGAGGAGGACCTCGAGGAGTTCCGCCAGGCCTACGTGGACGCCGGAATCGACGCATTCTTCTAGGGTGCCCCTGGTACTTCTCGCTTAGTTTCGTTCGAAATCCCTGAGAGCGGCTATACTTTCGATTGGCCGGTTCAAAGGAGTAGCCATGCCCTCTCGCACCAACCGCATCCTCGAGATCCTCACCGAGCGCACGCGCGTCGAGGTCTCCCAGCTCGCAGACGAGCTCGGTGTCTCGCAGGTGACCATGCGCAAGGACCTCACGGAGCTCGAGCGCCGCCACCTCATTCGCCGCGAGCACGGCTTTGCCGTGCTGTGCAGCCCGGATAACGTGGAGGGGAGGCTCGCCTACCACTACGAGGAGAAGCGCGCCATCGCAAAGAGGGCGGCCGCGCTCGTCCGGGACGGTGACACGATCATGGTGGAGAGCGGGAGCTGCTGTGCGCTGCTCGTGGCCCAGCTCGCTGCCGAGCGCCGCGAGGTGACCGTCATTACCAACAGCGCCTTCATCGCCGCCTCCGTGCGCGACGACCCCACGGTCAAGGTGGTGCTCCTGGGAGGCATCTACCAGAAGGACTCGCAGGTCATGGTTGGTCCCATGGTGCGGCAGTGCGTCGAGGGGTTCTACGTTGACCTGCTCTTTGCCGGAACGGACGGATTCTCCGCGCGCACCGGGTTCACCAACAGCGACCAGATGCGCGCGCAGGCGGTCCGCGACATGGCAGGGCACGCCGAGCGCGCGATCATCCTCACGGAGAGCGAGAAGTTCAACCGCCACGGGACGGTACCGCTCGCACTGGGCGAGACGCCCGTCGCCGTCATCACCGACGAGGACCTCTCGGATGAGGCACGCACCGCGCTCGCGACGGCGGGCATCGAGGTGCTCTAACCGAGAAGGGCCATCACCTCGCGCTTGGCGGCCAGGTACTCGTCGGTGAGCTCGAAGCTCTCGCTGGCAACGCGCTCGACGGAGACGATGCCCGCCACGTGGCTGGGCTCCCCCGCCGACGGCGCGCCCGCGAGCACATAGATCCGGCTCGCCATGGAGACGGCCTCGTCCACGTCATGCGTGATCACCAGGGCGGAGAGCCCCAGCTCGGCAACCACTTCCACAAACCAGCGACGAACATCCACGCGCGTGAGCGCATCAAGGGCCGAGAAGGGCTCGTCCAGAAGCGTCACGTCCGCGCCCATGAGGTAGGTGCGCAAAAACGCCGCGCGCTGGCGCATGCCGCCGGAGAGCTCGCTCGGCCACTTGCGCTCGCAGCCCGCGAGGCCGAAGCGCTCGAAGAGCGGCTCGGCCTTGGCGCGCGCGTCGGCCTTCT
>CASEGE010000013.1 GCA_949287335.1 uncultured Olsenella sp.
AGCGAGCCCTCCCCCGCCGCGACGATGCGCAGGATTCCGGCAATGTGACGCGCCTCGAGCCGCGCGTCGGGACTGATCGAGAGCAGCGCCGCACGCACCACCCGGCGTGCGATGGCAACCTCGAGCGCGGCGAGCCGGCCCGCGTCGAGCACGAGCAGGCCCTCCCCCTCGCGTCGCGTGAGGTCGCGCAGCGAGCGCGCGGCCACGGAGGTGAGGTAGGCGTCCTCATCGGAGAGGATGTCGCAGGTGGTGGCCAGGCTTGCGGTGACGCGCGGGTTGCGCCGCTCCACAACGGGCATGAGCTCGTGGCGCACGTAGGCGCGCAGGTAGCGGGTATCGGCGTTGGTGTCGTCCTCGCGCCAGACGATGCCACGCATGCGCAGCAGGTCGCAGAGCTCCTCGTGCGTGCGGTCGAGCAGCGGGCGCACGATGCGGTTACGGCGGCGCGGGATGGACGAGAGGCCCGAGGCGCCCGTGCCGCGAATGGCGTTCATGAAAAAGGTCTCGGCACGGTCGTTGGCGGTGTGTGCGGTGAGGATGCGCGCGGCGGAGCTGGGCGTGCCGAGCTCGCGCGAGAGCTCGTTGGCAAGGCGCGCCGCCTCGGCATAGCGCACGGAGCGCCCGGCGTTCTCCACGTTGCCGTCCGTCTGCGCGGCAAGTACGGCCACGTCGACGCGGCGGATGGTGCAGGGAATGCCGTAGCGGGCGGAGAGGTCGCGCACGAACTCCTCGTCCTCCTCGGCATCTAGGCCGCGCAGGCGATGGTTGACGTGCAGGACGTGCAACCGCTCGCGGGCAATTCGCGCGAGCCCGCGCCCGTCGTCTATATCAAGCGTGGAGGTGGCGGCCAGGACGAGAAGCGCGGTGGAGTCCGCACCGCCCGAGACCATGAGGATGACGGGACCGGCGAGCTCGGCGTCCGGCATGCCGCTCGGACGCTCGAAGCGACTTTTTGAGCCCGCATATCGGCGAGAAACGCTCGGCATGAAGCATCCTCCAACGAGTACCCTAGATGGCGGATTCAAGTGTACGACAGCTTGACGCGCCGCAGGGGCGATCCCCTTGGCGCGTGGCAGCGAGAGGAACGAGATGACGCCCCAGATTCACCTGCACGTGCTCGCAAGCGGCTCAAAGGGCAACGCCGCTCTGGTAGAGGGACCCGGCGGCATGGTCCTTGTGGACGATGGCATTTCTCGCCGTGCGCTTCTTGCCCGTGCCGACGAGCTGGGCGTGGACGTTGGGCGTGTTGTGGCCGTAGTCCTCACTCACGAGCACTCCGATCACGTGGGCGGCCTCAGCGTATTCTGCAACCGCTTTGAAGGGCCGCTCTTTGCGACGGCGGGAACCGCGGGGGCGAGACGCTACCTCACGGAGCTGCCGTTTGTTCTGGTGGGACACTCGGATGAGTTTGAGGTGGCGGGGATGCGGATACGGACGTTTCCCACCTCGCACGACGTGGCGGACCCCATTGGCCTGCGCTTCTCGGCCGATGATGATGCCCTGGGTTTTTGCACGGACACGGGGCGGCTGGGAGACGAGGCCCTGGATGCGCTTGCGGGGGTGCGCATTCTTGCGCTGGAGTCAAACCACGACGAGCGAATGCTGGCAACGGGCGACTACCCCGCCTACCTCAAGGCGCGCGTGGGAGGGCCGACGGGTCACCTCTCCAACGCGCAGGCGGCAGAGGCGCTCCGCACGCTCGTGGGGCCGGACACCGAGACCGTGGTTGCCATGCACCTCTCGCAGGAGAACAACCGGCCGAGCGTCTGCGTGCGTACGCTCGCAGACGCCCTCGGGGCAGATGCGGGCGCAGACGACGAGGGCCGCCCCGAGGCCCGTACGCCCGACGGCCGCCTCACGATCTGCTGCGCCGCGCAAGATTGGCCGCTGAGCGTGTGGTAGGCGGAGCGCCGGCGTATGACACTGGCGTCAGAGCCGGCTGTCATCATGACACTGGCGCCAGGGTTGGCTGTCATGTTCCGCAAACAAGAGGCGGGCCGACGCCCTGAGGCATCGGCCCGACGAGTCGCCTGTTTTTACGGCTGGTGTTAGTCGATGGAGACCTTGGTGACGTTGGCCTTCTCGACCTGCTTGGGGACGTTCACCGTGAGGATGCCGCCCTCGAGCTTGGCGGAAAGTCCGGAGACCGCGGCGTCCTTGAGGTAGACGCCACGCGTGGCACTCCACTCGCCGGACTCCTTGTAGAGGTAGTTCTTGCCCTTCTCCTCCTCGGTCTCCTTCTTCTCAACGGAGACGGAGAGCCGACCCTCGTTGAGCTCGACGTCAATCTGGTCGCGGGTGACGCCTGGGAGCTCGGCGGTGACCACATACTTGTCGCCGGCATCCTCAACGTTCATCTTGAAGCCGGCGTTGCCGGTGGAGAGGGCCGCGAACGGGGCGTCAAAGAAGCGGTCGATCTCATCGAACGGCCAGTTGCGAAGCGCACGCGCGTAACGATCGTAAGGAACCATGCTTGCCATGATAATCACTCCCTTGTGATTGAGGACGCCGGGATGACGTCCTTGTTGTTCATGAGTTCTTGTTCCCCGTGGCGCTTGTTTTATACGCGCGACGCCTCTTTTTCTGAGCGTCACATACTCATCATATCTAAGTGTCTATGACTTAGATATGGAACAGATGGCTTACGGTTCTCTTACGCATTTTGGGCTCTTTCGGCCCAAGGGGTTCGCGCACGGCGACGCCTGTCCTATCATGAATGCATTGCCGTGCGAAGCCTTCTCTGGAGGTACGATTCATGAGCAACGATCACGAGCTCGATAACGAGCCCGGGCGTACGCCCGCGCCAAGCGCGCCCTACGTTCGCCAGCGGCCGGCGCATCGCAGCGTCGAGCCCATCGACGACTTTGCCAACGAGGCCGAGGCGCCCGAGGGCTTTGCCCATGACTCAGACTTCACCTCCCGCGGCGGCGTTCTTTCGGGGCGTGCCTACCGGCGCTCGCGTACCGAGGGGGTCCAGCTGAGGCGTGACCTCCATTACGGGCAGTATCTCGAGATTCCCAAAGGACGCCGGGACATCTTCGCGTCGCGCGAGCGCAAAACACGCATCAAGACCGCGCTTGCCCTCATCGTGGTGCTCGCCGTTCTCGCCGTCGTCGTCTACTTCCTCTGGGAGTACATGCAGACCAACTGGGGCGCTGCGTCACTGTAACGCACCCCGAGAGGTTGCCTAAAAGGGGACGGGTGCATTTCTGGCAACTTGGTGCCAGAAATGCACCCGTCCCCTTTTAGGCA
>CASEGE010000014.1 GCA_949287335.1 uncultured Olsenella sp.
CGCCTCCGTCCCCAATTGTCAGGTTTAGTCCTCGGGTGGGGGAGCCACGCTCTTGCGCTGGACGATCTCGGGCTGGACGGAGATGCGCACGACCTCGCCGCCGGTGTTGCCCTGGATGACGTCCACGAGCCGGCGCACGGCGAGCGCGCCCATGTTGACCTTGGGCACGGCCATCGTGGTAAGCGGCGGGTTGATGAGCGCCGAGGTGGAGACGTCGTCAAAGCCCACGATGGAGATGTCCTCGGGGATGGAGTAGCCGTGGTCCTCGAGCGCGCGGATGCAGCTCGAGGCAATGATGTCGTTGTCGGCGAAGTACGCCGTGGGCAGGTACGGGTCCTCGTCGAGGTACTCGGTCATGTCCTGGTAGGCGCTCTCCACGGTTGACCCCACGCTCACGATGGCGTGCGTCGGGTCCACATCCATCGATCCTGTGCTCCTCATCGCCGAGAGGTAGCCCTCCTGGCGCTCGAGGAAGTTGCGGATCTCGGTGTTGCTGTGCAGGTAGCCAATCTCCTTGTGCCCCACGCCCGCGAGGTAGCGCACGGCCTGCCAGGCGCCGCGCGTGTTGTCGATGACCACGCTGTCCAGGCTCTTGGTGGGAAACCAGTTGTCGAGAAGCACGATGGGCACGCCCAGGCGCTCGAACTGCGTGACGTCCCCCGCGCGCATCTCGGTGGCGAGAAGCACGATGCCGGCGCACTTGATCGAGCGCAGCGCCTGGATCTGCTCGGCCTTGTCCTGCTGCGCGTAGAAGTACGTGATCGAGAGGCGGTGGTAGCCCATCTGGTACGTCTCGTCCGAGACGCCCTTGATGAGGCTCTCGAAAAACGGCGTGTCGGCAACCACGCGGCCATGCTGCTTGTAGATGACCAGAAGCAGCGTGCTCGTCTTTCTCGGCGCTGCGGGCGCGTCGTACTCAAAGCCCATCTCGCGCGCCACCTGGAGCACGCGCTCGCGCGTCTCGTGCCCCACGCCCGGCTTGTTCCTAAAGACGAGCGACGCCGTGGCGGGGGAGACTCCCGCAGCCTTGGCCACATCGCGCGCCGTAACCTTCTCCGCCATATTCAACCCCCCGCAAATTGAGCCGCTGTTTAGCTCTAAAGATTTAGTAGAAGTGACTCAGGCGCGTCAAGACGGCTCCCTGCCCATAGGATGCAATTATCACGCTAACGGGCATTCTCTCGATTTTACGGCCCGTCGACGAGCGACTAAACGGTTTAGTGAGCGTTCAACAACTGAAGGGAGAGCGCGTGGATAGGATCGTCTTGGGCTATGCCCCCACCCGTCGCAGCATCTTCTCGGCTCCGGACGCCGTGAAGTACCGCGGCCTCACCGCCGAGCGCCTGAGGGAGCTCGGCATCGAGTTCGTCGACATCGACGACATCAACGAGGAGGGCCTCCTCTACGACGAGGACGACCGCATCAAGATTCTCGAGAAGTTCCGCGCCGCGCACGTTGACGGCCTGTTCCTGCCGCACTGCAACTTTGGCACCGAGTTCCTCTGCGCGCGCCTTGCCAAGGAGCTGGGCGTGCCGGTGCTGCTCTGGGGCCCGCTTGACGAGCGCCCCGAGCCGGACGGCACCCGCCTGCGCGACACCCAGTGCGGGCTCTTTGCCACCGGCAAGGTGCTGCGCCGCTTCCACGTGCCCTTCACCTACATGACCAACTGCAGGCTTAACGACCCCGTCTTCGAGCGCGGCCTGCGCGACTTCATCGCCGTCTGCAACGTGGTGAAGACCTTCAGGAACGCCCGCATCCTGCAGATCGGCCCGCGACCGTACGAGTTCTACTCCACGATGTTCAACGAGGACGAGCTTCTCGAGCGCTTTGGCATCGAGTGCGTGCCCGTGCCGCTCCCCGAGCTCACCGCCGCCACCAAGGTGGCCATTGCCGAGAAGAACGGCGTGGACTCAGACCTTGACCGCACCCTCGCGTACGTTCGCGAGCACATGGACGTGCTCGTGACGGACGAGCAGCTCGACAACGTGGCCGGCCTCGCCGTGGCCATGAGGCGCCTCCTCGAGAAGTACCACTGCACCGCCGGCGCCATCCAGTGCTGGAACGCCCTTCAGGGCGAGCTTGGCATCATGCCCTGCGCCGCCAACTCGATCCTGAACGAGATGGGCTTCCCCATTGCCTGCGAGACCGACGTGCTCGGCACCATCACCTCCCTCATGGTCGAGGCCGCCGACATGGGCCGCAAGCGCTCCTTCTTTGCCGACTGGACCATCCGTCACCCCGACGAGCCCAACGGGGAGCTGCTCCAGCACTGCGGCCCGTGGCCCTGCTCGGTTGCCTGCGAGCGCCCCAAGCTCACCTACCCGCTCGCCTTCGACCATCCCGGCGCCATCACCGCCGAGGCCCAGCACGGCACGCTCACGCTGGCCCGCTTTGACGGCGACAACGGCGAGTACTCGCTTCTTCTCGGCAACGCGGAGGGCATCGACGGCCCCAAGGGCATGGGCACCTACCTGTGGGTGAAGGTTGCCAACATCAAGCGCCTCGAGGCCAAGATCGTCGAGGGCCCCTACATCCACCACTGCGTGGGCATCCACGACGACGTGGTTCCCGTCCTCTACGAGGCGTGCAAGTACCTGGGCATCAAGCCCGACCTGTACGACCCCATCGAGGAGGACGTCAAGGCCTATCTGAGAGGAGAGTAGGATGGCATCAATCACTGAGCTCGAGCACCTTCGCTGGCACCTGCGCCGCGACTGCGTCGACATCATCATGGCGGGTGCGGGCGGCCACATCGGAGGCGACATGTCCGTCATCGACGCCCTCATGGTGCTCTACAAGAACCACCTGCGCATCACGCCCGAGACCGTGGACGACCCCGACCGCGATCGCTTCGTGCTCTCCAAGGGCCACGCCATGGAGGCCTACTACGCGGTTCTCTGCGAGGAGGGCTTCCTCGACCTCGACGACGTCAAGGCGCGCTTCTCCAAGTTCGGCAGCCCCTACATCGGCCACCCCAACAACAAGCTCGCCGGCATCGAGATGAACTCCGGCTCGCTCGGCCACGGCCTGCCCGTTGCCATTGGCATGGCGCTCGCCGCCAAGATGGACGGGCGCGACTACCGCACCTACGTCTTCATGGGCGACGGCGAGCTCGCCGAGGGCTCGGTCTGGGAGGGCGCCATGGCGGCCCCCACCTACGGCCTCGACAACCTCTGCGCGCTCGTGGACCGCAACCGCCTGCAGATCAGCGGCTGCACCGAGGACGTCATGCACCAGGACTCCCAGGAGGAGCGCTGGGCTGCCTTTGGCTGGAACGTGCTCTCCATTCCCGGCAACGACCTCAAGGCGCTCGACGAGGCCTTTGGCCTTGCCGCCGAGACCAAGGGCAAGCCCACGGTCATCATTGCCAACACCGTCAAGGGCTATGGCTCGCCGGTGATGGAGAACAAGGCCTCGTGGCACCACCACCTGCCCAACCAGGAGGAGTACGCGCAGATCGTCGCCGACTTCGCAGCACGTGAGGAGGCCCTCAATGCCTAACACCATCCCCAACCGCAAGGCCATCTGCGACGTGCTTCTCGAGCGTGCCGCCACCGACAAGGACATTGTGGTCCTGTGCTCCGACTCGCGCGGGTCGGCCTCGCTGGCTCCCTTCTTCGAGCAGTTCCCCGAGCAGTCCGTTGAGGTCGGCATCGCCGAGCAGGACCTCGTGAGCATCGCTGCCGGCCTTGCCTCCTGCGGCAAGAAGGCGTTTGCCGCGAGCCCGGCGAGCTTCGTCACCACCCGCTCCTACGAGCAGGCAAAGGTTGACTGCGCCTACTCCAACACCAACGTCACGCTCATCGGCATCTCGGGCGGAGTCTCCTACGGGGCGCTCGGCATGAGCCACCACTCCGCGCAGGACATCGCCGCCATGAGCGCCATCCCCAACATGCGCGTCTACCTGCCGAGCGACCGCTTCCAGACGGCGTGTCTCATCAACGCCCTTCTCGATGACGACAAGCCCGCCTACGTGCGCGTGGGCCGCAACGCCGTGGAGGACGTCTACTCCGAGACGAGCTGCCCGTTTGAGATGGATCGCGCCAACTGGCTCTGCCGCGGCACCGACGTTGCCATCATCGCCTGCGGCGAGCTGGTCAAGCCCGCGTGGGACGCCGCCGCCCTTCTCGAGATGCAGGGCGTCTCCACCACGGTGATCGACATGTACTGCGTGAAGCCTATCGACACGCTCGCCGTGGTCAAGGCCGCGCGCGAGGCCAAGGTGGTGCTCACCGTGGAGGAGCACTCCCCGTACGGCGGCCTCGGCTCCCAGGTGGCTCAGGTTGTCTCGAGCAGCTGCCCGCGCCTCATGCGCAACCTCTCGCTGCCCGACGCGCCCGTCATCACCGGCACTTCCGCGGAGGTCTTCGCCCACTACGGCCTTGACGCGCGCGGCATCGCCGCCTCCGCGAAGGACCTGCTCGAGCAGGCGGAGGCGTGATCATGCGCTCCCTCGTCCTGTCCATAGACCAGTCGACGCAGGGCACCAAGGCGCTGCTCTTTGACGAGAGCGGCGCCGTGGTGGGGCGCACCTCGCGTCCACACGAGCAGTACGTCGACGAGCGCGGGTGGGTCGAGCACGACCCCGAGGAGATCATGACCAACGTGCTCGCCTGCGCGCGCGACGTCTGCAAGCGTGCCGGCGTCACCGCCGGCGAGGTCCGCGCGGTCGGCATCTCCAACCAGCGCGAGACCTGCCTCGCCTGGGATCGCGTGCGTCGCGCGCCCCTGCACCGCGCGATCGTGTGGCAGTGCGGGCGCGCCAAGGACATCTGCGAGCGCATGGTCGCGCGCGATGCCGACGCGGGCGAGCGCGTGCGCGAGCTCTCGGGCCTGGCGCTCTCGCCGTACTTCTCGGCCGCCAAGCTCGCGTGGCTGCTCGAGGAGGTGCCGGAGGTCGCGCAGGCGGCAGAGGCCGGCACCCTTGCCCTGGGCACCATCGATTCCTGGCTCGTGTTCAAGCTCTGCGAGGGCAACCCCTTTGTGACCGAGCCCTCCAACGCCTGCCGCACGCAGCTGCTGAACATCCACACCGGAGCCTGGTCCTATGAGCTCTGCAAGCTCTTTGGGGTCCCGCGCGAGGCCTTGGCCGAGGTGATGCCCTCGGACTCCGTCTTTGGCTACACCACGATGGGCGGTCTCTTTGCCGAGCCCGTTCCCGTCTGCGGCGTGCTGGGAGACTCCCAGGCCGCGCTCGCGGCGCAGAACTGCCTTGCGCCGGGGGACGTCAAGGCCACCTACGGAACCGGCTCCTCCGTCATGATGCAGACGGGCGAGAAGCGCTACGAGAGCAAGAACGGGCTGGTCACGAGCATTGCCTGGGACTTCTCGGGCCAGCGCTCGTACGTGCTTGAGGGCAACCTCAACTACACCGGTGCCGTCATCTCGTGGCTGCGCGACCAGATGGGCCTCATCGGCGGCCCGGGCGAGGTCGAGGGTCTCATAGCCCAGGCCAACCCGGAGGACCGCGCCTACTTCGTGCCCGCGTTCACGGGCCTGGGCGCCCCCTGGTGGGACGCCGACGCCACGGGGCTTCTCACCGGCGTCACGCGCACCACCGGACGCGTCGAGATGGTCAAGGCGTGCGCCGAGTGCATCCCGTACCAGGTGGCAGACGTTGTCGAGGCGCTGCGCGCCGACACGGGCCTGCCCCTGGGGCAGCTGCGCGCCGATGGAGGCGTCACGCAGAACCGCTACCTCATGCAGTTCCAGGCCGACGTGGCCGGTGCCGACGTGGTTGTCTCGGACCTCCAGGAGCTCTCCGCGGCGGGCGCGGCCTTCGTGGCCGGGCGCTCGGCCAGCGTGTGGGACAGAAACGTCATCTACGACCAGGTGACGCGTACGACGTACGCGCCGCAGGTCACAGATGCCGTGCGCGAGCAGCGCATGAGCGGCTGGCACAAGGCCGTCCGCCGCGCGATGGCGCACGAGTAACGCGCGCCCGGCGCCGAGGGGGTACGGCGCCGGGCGCGTTCCTATCGCACCGTCACGGCCACCTCGGCGTAGCGCGTGAGCGGCCGCTCGGCCACGTCGCGCACGCTGAGCCGCAGGACAAACCTGTCTCCGGGGCGTGCGTCGGCGGGCACCGAGAAGAGCGCGGAGAGCCCGGGCGCCTCCCACGAGTCGAGGTCCTTCTCGCCGGAATAGCGGCTCACGTACGGGTCGCAGCACCAGCGGGCGAGAAGCGCGTTGCCATCCGGGTCGCTTGCCGATGCGTGGACGGCCGCCATCTCGCCGGCTCCTACGGTGAGGTCGGGCGTGACGGACTCGATCACCGGCGCGTGGTTGCACTCGTCAAAGCCGTGCGCGCACCACTGGGCGCGAGCGGCAAACTCCTCCTGGAAGGCGCGCAGGAACGGGTTGGGGTTGCCCGCAGGTCGCTCAAAGGGGCTACCGGCGGCCACGCTGGGCTTCTCGCCGTCCCTGAACATGGGGCCAAGGAGCGTCTCAAAGCTGGGGTCGTCTACGCCGCGCAGGCCCGTGTCCAGAAGCGGGATGAAGGTCATGCTGTCGCCCTCGGCCATGAAGTCGCCGGGCGAGAAGACCATGGGCTCCATGCCCTCCAGGCCCCAGTCCAGGCGCGCATGCTCGCCAAACTGGAAGCGCTCGGGCTCGCCCTCGTAGTGCTTGCCGTCGCCGTAGAGCTTGTACTCGGCCATGAGGGGGCCGTTGCCGGAGATGAGGCGCTCCTGCGGCCATGGCGCGCGGAAGAGCTCGATCGAGTCCTCCTGCGCGAGCTTGGCGTCAACGTAGCCGCCGTAGGTAAACGGCACGCGCCAGAGCGTGAGATCGGGGAAGAGCGGCTTGCCGTGGTCGAGCCAGCTGTTGTCCTGGCCCACGCCGTCCGCCACGCCGAGCACGCGCACCTTGGCGCACACGCGCTCGCGCACGGTGTCCCACTCGGGCGTGCCCCGGTGCTTCTCGGCAATGGACATGAGGGCGCGAACGATGGTGTTCATGCCGCCCCAGGAGAGCAGCCACAACGTGCGCGGGTCGTCGTCCATGATGGCGCGCTCGATGACGCGCGAGCCGGGCGTCTCCGCGCGCACGTCTCCCTCAAAGGCAACGTTGCCCACGTAGGTGCGGGCGAGAAGCTCCTCGGGCGAGGGGTAGCCGCCGCTGTTCTCGCAGAGGTGCGGCCGGGCGGCGGCGTACGGACCCTCCCACAGGCGCTCGAGCCACCCCTCGGGGAAGGGGCGGTAACTCGTGAGCGAGCCGGCCTCGGGATCGGGCTCGTGCGGGACGCGCTCCCACTCGTAGGAGCGGCGCCCCTTGGTGCGCCAGTGCGGGTTGACCTGCCCCAGCGTGTGCTCGCCGTCACCGAGGAAGTGGTACTGAGAGGACGTGTAGACAAACGCCTCCACGTCGAGCTCGTTTAGGTAGAGCGCGAGGTGGACGATGGAGTTCATGTCGTCGACCTCGATGTCGGTGGTCACGATGACGCGGGGCCTCTCGCGCTTCTCGCCCGCGGCTGCCACGTCCTTCTCGTCTGCCATCTACGCCTCCCTGCGCTTGGTTGCCGCCCACTCCCAGGCGCCCACGGGCTCGCCGTTCACGATCACCGAGCGACCATCCAGGTCGGTGCGGCAGAAGTCGTTGTAGATGTGGACCCAGACGCCGTGGTTGAAGGTGCGAAGCGGCCGGCCGTCGGGCTCGTGGTAGACGCCGGTGAGGTCCTCCACGTGGTCGAAGTAGGTCATGTGGACCTCGGCGCCCGCCTCGCGCAGGCGCGCGTAGAGCGGAAGCGAGGTCTCGCGGGGGTCGACGAGCTCGTCGCCCTTGGAGTGGACAAACCAAAGCGGCGTGCGCGCGATCCTGGCCACGTTCTCGGGGGTCTGGTTCTCCACGAAGAACGGCGCGCACACGGGGATGCCTGCGGCAAAGAAGTCGGGGTAGTCAAGGCACATGCGAACGGTCATGAAGCCGCCGTTGGAGAGGCCGCCGATGATGATGCGGCTGGTGTCCACCTGATCGGCGTGGGCCGCCACAAACTCATCAATGAGGGCCTTGAGCGGGCGCACGTAGATGCTCTCGTTGACGTGGCCGAGCTGGTCTTTGCCGTTGTCCATCCAGAAGGTGGGGCACTGGGGCACGAGCACCCACGCCGAGCCGCCAAAGTAGCGCTGAATCTGTCGCTGGGAGAGCGCCGTCACGCGGTTGCCCTGGTAGGCGCGACCGGTCTCGTTGCCGCCCTCGCCGGCCCCGTGCAGCCAGACAATGAGCGCGGCCTTCTCGGGGGCGGGCTGGGGCTTCTCGTTCCAGCTCATCGTGAAGGGCGAGAAGGACGGCTCGTAGTAGCCGTATCCCAGCCGGATGTCGTCCACGGCCTTGGCCTGCACGTCCTCGTGCCAGCCGTCGAGCGCGGGGCAGACGTCGCCTGCGCACTCATCGAAAACGAGGCCGGAGACGGGGGCGTCCTTGCCGGGAAGCTCGGCGAGCTGGGTGACGCGGTAGTCGTTGACGAGGAAGCGAGATTGCATGACGCTGCCCTCGATGCGCTTGTTCACGCGGACCTCGCCCATCTCGAGGGCGACGTGCGCGGACTCGGGCAGCGGCGCGCCCTCCTCGGTGCAGGGATAGGCGGCGAGAACCTCGGCGTAGCCCTGGCTCGGCGTGGCGTGGTCCGCGCCCTTCTCGGTGCGCATGACCACAGATCCGTCAGCCGTCTCGCGGCGCGTGCAGAAGACGTTGAAGGTGGCGGGGGAGACCTCGTCGGCGCGGACCTCGCAGGGGAGGTCCAGGATGAGCTTGGAGACCCAGGGTCCAAAGTCCCCGAGCGTGGTGAAGGTCCTGTAGGTGGCCATGTCTTGCTCCCTTCTCTGACCTGACATTTGGGGACGGAGGCGCATTTTGAGGGTTGGGCATAAACTGACAAAGCGCCACCGGCCCCCCATGTCCGGGCGTGTGCAAAGCGGGGCCCCGTGAGGAGCCCCGCAAAGAGTCGAGCGTATGAGGTTGAAGCCTTGAGCTTACGCGGCCTCGCCCTCAATCTCCTCCTTGGTGAAGCCGACGAGGTACACCACGATGGTAGCGACCACGAACGCAATTGCCATGCCAGCGATGGCCATGATGACGTTCTGGGTGCCGCCCTGGAGGTAGTTGGTGAAGACCATGAAGTTCGAGGAACCACCAGCCATGTAGTAGGTGACGCCCATGAGGCCGGAGGCAACGGCGCCGATGGCACC
>CASEGE010000015.1 GCA_949287335.1 uncultured Olsenella sp.
CGCGGCCGGGGCAGACCATGCCTCGCCCTCGTATGCCCAGCCCACCGCCTCGAGCGAGTCGCGCTCGCCCGCGTCTGCCGTGTAGAAGTGCTCGCCCGTCCACCGGTTGTACAGGCGGTACATGGCCTTGCCCTCGGCCGCATCGGCAGCGGCAGGCACCATCAGACACGCAGCAAGCGCGGCAAGAAAAACGACGGTCCATCTGCGTCTCATGGGACTCCTCTCCTTCCGGTTGAACCTTTCAGGTTCATGGTATGAGGGGTCCCCCCGCATTACGCGCTCTTCTCGGTGGACGGCGGGCAAGCCGCCGCACTTGTCCCCACGCCGCAAGACGCCTACAGGTGCACCTTCACCACTCCGTGCTCCGCGACGCACGCCCGGCCACGCCACGTCAATTGAGCAACTCGACGTACCCGTTATCGCAGAGGCTATCTCGTCAAGCTGCACCTCGTAGTTGAGCGAGGGCATCGCAAAGGCAAGCCCCTGATGCCTTCCAGGCAGGAAGAGCTCCGGACCCGCCCTCGCGGTACAGCCTGCACCACTGCTTCAGCGGAGTGGCGCTCGCGATGCCGAAGCGCTCCATCGCCTCGGTCTTGGGCATGCCCCCGTCGACCACGGCGCTCGCCGCGGCAACCTTAGTCTCGTAGTCGTATCTGGCCTGCTTCCCTCCCATGACTAGAAGCCCGTCCCTTCCGATCGCGCGGTACGTCTTCAGCCGGCTTCTCACAGCTTCGGCGGGGACGCCAAGGCCTTGGCGGTGGGGCGGTAGCCGCGCCCGGACTCGAACATGTCGGCGGCGAGCTCCCTGGCCTCGCAGTCGTGCCTGCGTCTCAGGTCGATCGACATGAGAAAGCCTCCCATCTCTCGGACTTCATTTCCTTGCCCAAGAAATGGGAGGCAGTTCATTCTCTGCCCGCGGGGCCCATCATCTTGCTGTTTCAAGCACGCCGAGAAGGGCGGGCCGCCGCGAGGCTACTTCTTGCTCACCGCGTACCAGCCCACGCCCTCGTCCTCCCAGCCCAGGGAGACGAGGGTGTCGTTCTCGTTCTTGTCGGTGGTGTAGTTGTGGGTGCCGGTGGTGGCGTAGGGGTTGTACTGGCGGTAGACCTTGACGGTGCCGCCGGAGAACCAGCCCACGCCCTCCTGCTCCCAGCCGAGCGTCGCCAGGGTGTTGTACTCCTCGACGTCCATGGTGTAGTGGTGGTCGCCGCCCGCGACGAAGGGGTTGTAGAGGCGGTAGACCTTCTGGCCCGAGGTCGGCGCGACCCAGCCCACGCCCTCGGAGGTCCAGCCCACGGAGACGAGGCTGTCGCGCTCGGCGGCCGAGGCGGTGTAGAAGTGCTCGCCGGTCCACTGGTTGTAGAGGCGGTGCATGGCCTGGGTCTTGGCGGGCTCGGGCTTTGGCTCAGGCTTGATCGTAAACGTGGTCGACGTCGTCCCTGTGTAGTTGTCCAGCCCCGTGATGGTGATCTTGGCCGTCCCCGCCAAAACGTTGTTGGAATAGCTGCAGGTAAAGTCCCTCCCGGAGACAAGGGCCTTTCCATCAACCGTCACCGTGGGAACCGGTCGCAGCTGGCCGCCCGTGTACGTCTGATCAGCAATCTTTCCCACGCTCGCACCAGCAATGCTGCGCCGCGCGATGGAGAACTCAAGCTGCACCTCGCCCGTGTAGTGGCCCAACCCAAACACCCGCGCGTACGGCACGTTCCACTCGTCGACATCGGCCGCGTTGACGTTGTTGTGGTAGGCAACCTCGTAATCCGTCCCGCGCACGAGCGTCCGCCCGTTGAGCGTCACCGTGACGTCCGGGTACTTGGCCTTGCCATCGTAGGTGAACGAAGTCTGCGCAAGCTTCGCCTCTGCGTTCCAGAGGCCAACGGTGGGCTTTCCGGTCATGCTGAAGAAATTGACGGTATAGGACACGCTCCCGCCGGCAGCCTTGATCTCCACGTGGTAGGTCTCCCCCGGCGCGCAGACGGAGAGCTCTTCGGGCTGGAAGATGATGCAGCCCAGGCGACCGTAACTGTTGGTCGCGCTCACGTAGAACTTGCCATCGGAGCCCGATTTTGAGAAGTTCCACACGCGTTCGTCACTCACGCGGGTGAGCTTTACCGTGGGGTTATCCCCAAACCACGAGGCCGGCATCGAGTAGCTCCAGGGGTCGCCCTCGCCAAAGAGCTCGACAGGCATGTTGTGCGCGGGCCACGCAACGCCGGTCACGCTGGGGTTTCTCCACGTGTCCACCACGTACATGCAGCCCCAGCTCATGCGGCCGTTCTGCACCTGACCAAAGCCCGTCCGCGTCAGCGTGGGGTCAAGCACCCAGCGGCGGTGCCCCACGCGCGAGATATTGCTCGCGTCATTGTCCGAAAGGTACATCTCCATGGACTGCACGGGATTGAAGGTCCCATAGCCGGACCCGGAAAGGTTGCCGTGGGAGGTCCCCTCATATCCCAGCTGATACAGTGACTGGCTCAGCCCCTCGGGCTTATCGGGCTCATGGTCGAGGTACCCATTGAGTGCCGTCACGAGCGCGCCCGCCTGCGCCGCCTCGGTAAACGACTCGTCGAGCTTGACGCTATCCGGCACGCCCGCAACGTAGCGCACCAGCGAGAGGTAGTTCATCGCCTGACGCAGCGTCTCGTCGTCTAGGCGCCCCGCCGCATGGGGCTGCGTCAACGAGGGCTCCTCAGCAAACGTTGCCGCCCGGTCCACGTTGTAGTCGTGGCACTTGTAGTAGTCGATGATCTCGTCCTGCGTGGGCTTTGCCACGTCCGCGGCGCGAGCGACGTTCGGCGAGAAGAGCACGAGAAGCGCCACAAGCAGCGGAGCCAACGTGCGCAGCGATAACTTGGGTGACATCGGGACTCCTTTCAGGTTGGTGCCACCACCATACCTGAAAGGCCCATGAAAACGGGGCGGAGGCCTGTGAAAGACCTCCGCCCCAGCTCTGAGCGGTCATTTTGGCACACCAAGGTGCCAGAGAGAAGCGCTACTCGCGGTTCTTCTCGATGCTCCTCATGACGGCCTTGTAGACCTCCATAATCGGGATGATCAGGAATGCAAGGCCAATGGCGCAGGCGAGGGCCTCGAGCGGCAGCTCCATGAAGCCGAACATCTCGGCGAGGAACGGAACCTCGACCACAATGACGGTGAGGACGAGCGCGAGAATCGCGGCGCCCCAGAGCCACTTGTTCTGCTTGGGCATGCTGAACAGCGACGCACGACGGCTGCGCATGTTGAAGCAGTGGAAGATCTCCACCATGGAGAGCGTGATGAACGCCATGGTGACACCCTCCTCGTCGGCGGTACCGGCGATCATGTCCGCGATGTCGATGTAGCCCATGTCAAAGTAGACGCCCACGAAGAACGAGGCCAGAACCAGGATGGTAATCACGACACCCTGGAAGAGGATGTCGACGCCCATGCCACCGGCGAAGACGCCGTCGGACGCCTTGCGCGGCTTGCGCTTCATGATGTCGCCCTCGGCCTCCTCCATGCCAAGAGCGAGCGCCGGGAAGCAGTCCGTGATGAGGTTGATCCAGAGCAGCTGCACGGGCTGGAAGATCGTGAAGCCCACGAGGGTGGCCACGAAGACCGAGAGCACCTCGGCGATGTTGGCGGAGAGCAGGAACTGGATGACCTTGCGGATGTTGTCGTAGATGCGACGGCCCTCTTCGCACGCGTTGATGATGGTGGCGAAGTTGTCGTCGGCGAGGACCATGTCGGCCACGTTCTTGGTGACGTCGGTGCCGGTGATGCCCATGCCCACGCCGATGTCGGCGCGCTTGATGGACGGGGCGTCGTTCACGCCGTCGCCGGTCATGGCCACGATCATGCCGCGGCCCTTCCAGGCGTCGACGATGCGGGCCTTGTGCTCGGGCTGGACGCGGGCGTAGACGCTGTACTGGGTGACGGCGTCCTTGAAGTCCTCGTCGGAGATCTTGTCGAGCTGGGCGCCGGTGATGGCCTCGGAGGCGTCCTTGCAGATGCCGAGGTTCTTGGCGATGGCCACGGCGGTGTCGATGTGGTCGCCGGTGATCATGACCGGACGGATGCCGGCCTCCTTGGCCTCGGCGATGGCCGGGGCAACCTCGGGACGCTCGGGGTCGATCATGCCGGAGAGGCCCACGAAGGTGAGGTCGTGCTCGAGCGCCTCGGGGCTGCAGTCAGCGGGCTGCGCCTTGTGCATGCGCATGGCGGAGGCGAGCACGCGGAGCGCCTGGTTGGCCATGTCCTTGTTGGCCGCCATGATCTTCTCGCGGCGGGCGTCGGTGAGCTTCTCGACGGAGCCGTCGGCGTTCATGACCTTGGTGCAGCGGCCGAGAACCACGTCGGGGCCGCCCTTGGTGTACTGCTCGAAGGTGCCCTCGGGGGTCTTCACCACGACGGACATCATCTTGCGGCCGGAGTCGAACGGGGCCTCGCCC
>CASEGE010000016.1 GCA_949287335.1 uncultured Olsenella sp.
CCCAAGCTCTCGGGCGAGCGCGTCTGCCGCGCCATTCGCGAGACCTCCAACGTGCCCATCATCATGCTCACCGCCAAGGGTGAGGTCGAGGACCGCATCATCGGCCTCGAGCTCGGTGCCGACGACTACCTCATCAAGCCCTTCTCGCCGCGCGAGCTCGTCGCCCGCGTGCGTGCCCTGCTGCGCCGCGCCCACACCGAGACCGAGCCCGCGCTCGAGGTGCTCGACTTCGGCGACCTTGTGATCGACATCTCCGGCCACAAGGTCCTGGTCGAGGGCAAGGAGGTTGACCTCACCGCCTCTGAGTTCAAGCTGCTCACCACGCTCGCGCGCTACCCGGGTCGCGTCTACACCCGCATGGAGCTCGTCGAGAAGGTCCTTGGCTACGACTTCGAGGGCTACGAGCGCACGATTGACTCCCACGTCAAGAACCTGCGCGCCAAGCTGGGCGACGACCCGCGCAACCCGCGCTGGCTCTACACCGTCCACGGTGTGGGCTATCGCTTCGAGGCCTCCGACAAGGCAGACGGCTCTGCCAGGTAGCCCTGCATGTCGGCGCGCTTTGTCATGGGAAAGGAGCCTCGCGACGACGGCTCGGAGCCTCGGCGCTCCCCGTCGCTGGGCGGCTCTTGGAAGACCATCAAGCGCATCCCCAAAGGCGGGCGCCCCTACGCGACGAGCCTGAGCTTTGCCTTCGCGCTCACCGCGATCATGACGGCGCTCGTGCTCGTGGCGGTTCTCGGCATTGTGTGGGAGGGCCAGTTCATGGCCTATACCCGCAGCAACATGCAGACCATCGCCAACTCGACGGCCGAGAGCATATCTGATCTCTACGCGCGGACGGGGGAGCTCTCCGAGGAGGTGGTCTCGGCGGCCGAGGCGGCCTCGTCCCTCTCGCCCGACATTGTGGTGCAGGTGAGTGATTCCGAGGGCAACGTCCTCTACGACGACACCTGGGCGCGAGCGGACGCGGCGGCGCAGCCCGGCAGGAGGCAGGAGGACAACCCGCCGCCCACGGCGCGCGAGGCCGTGGTGAGCGCGCAGATAACCGCGCCTGATGGCGAGGTCGTGGGCATTGTGCGGCTGTGGGCCCTGGGCTCGGACGCGCTGCTCACCAAGAGTGACTCGGCGTTTAGGTCAAACTCGTACGGCGCCATTGCAACGGCTGCCGCCATCGCGGCCGTCATCGCGTGCGTGATTGGCTACTTTGTCTCTCGCGGCATCGCCCGACCCATCCAGCGCATCACCTCCACGGCCAAGCAGATCAGAAACGGTGACCTCACCGCGCGCTCCGGCGTCACGGGAACCGACGAGATCGGCCAGCTCGGCGAGACGTTCGACGACATGGCGGGCACCATCGAGCGCGACATCAAGCTCGAGCACCGCCTGACCGGCGACGTTGCCCACGAGCTGCGCACCCCGCTCATGGCGCTGCAGGCAACCGTCGAGGCCATGCAGGACGGCGTCCTTCCCGCCGACGACGAGCACTTCGAGACGGTTGCCTCGGAGGTGCGCCGCCTTTCTCGCCTCATCGATGCGATGCTGCGCCTCTCGCGCCTGGAAAACGGCACCACGGAGATCAAGATCGAGAAGACCGACATGGTGTATCTCGTGAAGAGCCTCGTCTCCGCCCAGCACCAGCTCTTCCACGAGCGCGGCCTTCACCTGCGCTTTGTTGACGAGACGCCTCACGGCGAGCTCTATGCCGACGTTGACCCCGACCTCATTCGCGAGGCCGTGGTCAACCTCATGAGCAACGCCATGCGCTACACCAACGAGGACGGCTGGGTGAAGGTGTCGCTTCGCCAGGATCGCTCGGACATCCTCATTGCCGTGCAGGACACGGGCATTGGCATTGCCAAGGAGGACATCCCGCAGACGTTCTCGCGCTTCTGGCGCTCCGACGTGAGCCGCGAGCGCGTCTCTGGTGGCCTGGGTGTGGGCCTTGCCATCACCAAGGAGATCATCGACCGCCACAACGGCACCATCCTCGTGGAGTCCGAGCTCAACAAGGGCACCACCTTCACGCTGCGCATCCCCCAGCGCCAGCCGCGCAAGCAGCAGGAGAGGTAGCCCGCGGCGGGGCTCCGGCCCGAGGCCCTTCTCGGCGCTCGAACAGCTTCGCCGCAAAGGGCGCGGCTGCAGAACTCGCGGCGAGAAGGGCCTCGGGCCGGAGCCCCGCCGCGGGCTACCTCTCCTGCTGCTTGCGAGCGTGATTGCTGTGGACGATGCTTACCGGGTTTCGTTGTCGTGATTGGCCGGAGCACGGGGAGCGTTATACTTACAGTTTGACTGCAACAGCGTCGAAGGGACGACAATGGGAATGGAACTTCGCCCGGATTCGCACGGTAAGGTTCGCGACATCTACGACTGCGGTGACAGCCTGCTCATGGTGGCGTCGGACCGCATCAGCGCCTACGACTTCATCCTGCCCGACGAGATCCCCCACAAGGGCGAGATTCTCACGCGCATCTCCGCGTTCTGGTTCGAGCGCTTTGCCGACCTCATCCCCAACCACATGATCTCCTGCGACGTGGCCGACCTCCCCGAGGAGTTCAAGCCCTACGCGGATTACCTCGCCGGCCGCTCCATGCTGGTCAAGAAGGCCCAGACCGTGCCCATCGAGTGCATCGTGCGCGGCTACCTCACGGGCTCCGGCAAGAAGACCTATGACGAGGACGGAACCGTCTGCGGCATCAAGCTGCCTGAGGGCCTGACCGAGGCCTCCAAGCTCCCCGAGCCGATCTTCACCCCGTCCACCAAGGCCGAGCTCGGCGATCACGACGAGAACATCTCCTTCGAGCGCTGCTGCGAGATCGTGGGCGAGGACGTTGCGGCCCAGCTGCGCGACGCGTCCCTCGCCATCTACAAGGCCGCTGCCGACTACGCTGCCGAGCAGGGCATCATCATCGCCGACACCAAGTTCGAGTTTGGCTTCATCGACGGCAAGCTCACGCTGATTGACGAGTGCCTCACGCCCGACTCCAGCCGCTTCTGGCCCGCCGACTCCTACGAGGAGGGCAAGGTCCAGCCGAGCTACGACAAGCAGTACGTTCGCGACTGGCTGCGCGCCAACTGGGACATGACCGGCGAGCCGCCGCGCATCCCGGCCGAGGTCATCGAGGGCACCTCCAAGCGCTACCAGGAGGCTTTCCAGATCATCACCGGCACCGAGTTCACGCCCGCCCGCTAGGCGCGGCCGTTTCACGCATCTGTTAAGGAGTTCCATGTCACTGCGAGACACCATCGAGGGTGCCCGCCGCGAGGCGGAGGGCAACGCCGTCACCATGCCCAAGAAGGAGGCCGAGTCCACGGTCTCGACCGAGGACGAGAAGAGGGGCTTCTCGCGTAGCTCGGCGGCCAAGGCCCGTCCCGCCCGCGAGGCCGGCTCGTCCGTCCGCGTTGCCTCCAAGCCCAAGGCGTCGGGCGGCGTTGGCGGAAGGCCCGAGACCAAGGAGGAGAAGCGCGAGCGCAAGCGCCTCGAGCGCGAGGAGCAGGACATGCGTACCCGCGCCTACGACGTCACGCTGCGCAGCGACCCCGAGTACAAGAAGACCGAGAAGATCTTCTGGATTGTGGTGGGCGTTGGCTTTGTGCTCGCGGTCATCTCGCTCGTTGCCGCCTATGCCTTTGGCGACCAGCCCGACACCACAACGTGGCAGGGCGTCGTCTCCGTGGGCTCGCTCGTGCTCGCGTATGTCTTCATCATCGGCGGCTTCATCTACGACCTCGTCAAGCGCCGTCCCATTCGCAAGCGCGTTGACGCCCAGCTGCGCAACCTCTCCGACAAGAAGCTCCTCGAGATCTTTGAGAAGGACCGCGAGGCGCAGCTCAGGCGCAAGGCCGAGAAAGAGGCCGAGAAGAGCAAGAAGTAGCTTTTGTCGCCGGGCGTGTCCGGTGATAGAATAGCGTTCCACGCCTTCGTAGCTCAGGGGATAGAGCACCGCTCTCCTAAAGCGGGTGTCGGCCGTTCGAATCGGCCCGGGGGCACCAGAAAAAGCGCAGGTCAGACG
>CASEGE010000017.1 GCA_949287335.1 uncultured Olsenella sp.
CGACGGCGGCGCCACGGTGCCGGGCTTCCCCGCCGACGCCGTCGACGCCACGGGCGCCGGGGACTCGTTCTGGGGTGGCTTCCTCGCGGGCTTCTGCGAGAGCGGCAAGTCCGCGGGCGAAGTGACGGTCGAGGACGCGGCGAGCTTCGCGCGCCTGGGCAACGCCGTGGCGTCCCTCTGCGTCCGCTAGCGCGGCGCCATTCCCGCGATGCCCGAGCGCACCGATGTGGAGGCCCTTCTCGCGGAGTAGCGCGCACCCTCCCGTGGGCACACCCCCGGGGCGCACCCCACTGTGGGCATACCCCCCTGCGGGCGCCCCCTCCCACGAGTGCGCGAAAGTCCGAGTTTCATGTAGCTAACCTGGTCCTTCTCGCCCGCGTTTGCGCAGGTGGCGAGAAGGACCTCTTTGCTAAACCGAAAAACTTTCGCCGACTTTCGCGCACTCAGCAGCGACGCGGGGCAGCGCCAGCGACGCGGGGCAGCGCCAGAGGTGCGGGGCAGCGCCAGAGACTACGGGGCGACCAAACGTCATTGGGCGCGCAAGACGGCGAGAAGGGCCTCGCGCCAGCAAGCGGTCAGGCGCTCGAGGGACCAGGCCGCGTTGGCGGGACTCGTGCTGGGCAGCACCACGGCAGGAAGGCCCGTGATGCCCTCGAGCCAGCGCCGGTAGAGACGGCCCGCCGTGCCCCCGTTGCAGATCACGGTCCGCACCGGTGCCACGCTCGTTATTCTCGCCACATCGGCGGGAACCACGTTCTTGATCGAGGCATCCGAGGAGCCGCGCACGTCGCAGCTCTCGATCACGTCCCAAAGCGCCACGCCATGGGAGAGCAGCATCGCGCACTTGCCCTCGATGTCCCCCGTCTCGGGCACCGGCTCCCCCAGCACGGCCGCCATCACGCGCCAAAACCGGTTCTGGGGGTTTCCGTAGTAGAAGTGGTTCTCCCGCGAGAGCACCGAGGGGAACGATCCCAACACGAGCACGCGGCTGCGCTCGTCGAACACCGGCTCAAAGCCGTGGGATATGTGCTGGTAGTCTGCCATAATCACATGGTAGCGCGCCTACCGACGCAAGACCACCGCCCACCGACCGCATAGCTCGCGCTCGGCGAGTTCATCGCTCCGCGGCATCCCGGCGGGCGTAGGTTTTAGTGAGATGTGCCACCTCGACCCCCGAGAGGACGCCATGCACGAGATATCCTGCGACATCACCGACCCCCTGGGCCTACACGTGCAGCTCGCGGTCCTTCTCGCCAGCGAGGCGGGCAGGTGGCGCAGCCGCGTGACGCTTGAGCATGCGGGGCGAAGCGTGGACGGAAAGCAGCCGCTGGAGATGATGATGCTCGGCATCCGCTCGGGCGAGCACATCGTCGTGCGCGTGGAGGGGCCCGACGAGGCCACCGCGGCAGAGGCCATCCGCAAGATCATGGCAACGTTCTAGCCGCCGCGGCCTACTCCCGCACGCTCGCCTCGAAGCGCTTGTACGCTAGGCCCCCTACCGCCACAAGCAGCACGGCCACTGCGACCGACCCCAGCGCGACGCCGTAGTTTCCGCTACCAAAGGCGGAGGCTGCCACCGTCGAGGTGACGATCGAGGGAATGCGCCCCAGCGTGGTGATGGCAAGCACGGGCGCATAGCGCATGTCCGTGAGGCCAGCAAAGTACGTGAGGAAGTCCTTGGGCGTGCCGGGGATGAGAAACACGACGAGCATCACCAGCTCGAGCCGTCGCGCGTTATGGAGCCACGAGAAGCGCTCGAGGTGACTGCGGTCAAAGAACACGCCGACCAGCCGCCATCCCCAGCGACGCACGGCAAAGAAGATGGCGCTCGAGGCCAGCGCGCTCGCCGCCATGCACAGAATCGTTCCCTCCCAGAAGCCAAAGGCGTAACCGCTCGCCAGCTCGACGGGCTCACCGGGGAGAAACGCGAGCATGATTTGCAGCGCGTTCATGCCCACGATGGCAAGGCGCGAGAGGACGGGATGCTCCGCCACGAGGGCGTGAACGGCACCGGGGCTGGAGAGCCAGGCGTAGACGCCGGGAAGCCACTTCCAGCAGCACAGGGCAAGGACCGTCACCACAGCGAGAAGCGCCACGGCCGTAAGGACTCGACGGCGCCCCCCTGGCGTGCCGGTTGCAGCGTCCTCGTCCTTCTCGGCCATGCCCCACCTCCATTCAGTCCGTACCATCTTGCCATGAGGCTCCCCAGGTGGGGAGCGGGCACAGAAAAACCTTTCGGGTCCCTTACATGGCGACGCGCACCAGCAGCGTCAGGGCAAACGCGCCGATGAGCAGGGACATTCCCAGACAACCGAGAAGAACCGTCCACTCCGAGCGCCGCTCGACCATCTCACTACCTCCTCGCCTCGCGCAGGCCTCCTCGGGCGGACGGGCGCAGCCGAGTCGTCCTGCGCCCGCGCCTGGGAGGGTGAGCCCATTGTGGCCTCTTGCGCGGGGCGGGCCAATCGATTGGTCTTACGTTCGGGTGACGGTTTGGTAAGGTTGGCGGTGCGCGGCGGGTTTGGGCGGGATGCCAGGCGCCGGCGACGGGCGACTAGCGACTAGCGGCGCAGCTCCGAGAGCGCCACGCGCACGGCCTCGTCCTCGTCGTCGGTGACCATCACGAGCGCGGGGTCGAGCGGCGAGATGTTGCCCGCCTCGCGCACCGTGCCCTCGAGCCAGTCCATGAGGCCGGACCAGTACGCGGTGCCGAAGAGCACCACCGGTGTGCGCGCCACCTTGTGCGTCTGCACGAGCGTGAGCAGCTCAAACGCCTCGTCGAGCGTGCCAAAGCCACCCGGGAAGATGATGGCGCCACCCGAGTACTTGACAAACATCGTCTTCCGCACAAAGAAGTAGCGGAAGGTCATGCCAAGGTTGACCCACTTGTTGATGCCCTGCTCGTGGGGAAGCTCGATCCCCAGGCCCACGGACTTGCCGCCGGCACGTGCCGCGCCGCAGTTTGCCGCCTCCATGATGCCGGGTCCGCCGCCGGTGATCACGGCCACGCCCGCTTCGGCGAGCTTGCGGCCCACGTGACGGGCGGCGCGATACATCGGGTCCGTGCGCGGCGTGCGCGCCGAGCCAAAGACGGTTACGGCCGGGCCCAGCTCGGCGAGCGCGCCAAAGCCGTCCACGAACTCCGCCTGGATGCGCAGGACGCGCCACGGGTCCATGTGCAGCCAGTCGGTGGAGCTCTCGGGCGCGAGGAGGTTACCGGTGGTGGTGTTCTTGGGGATCATCGGCCCACGCAGGATTACGGGGCCGCGATGATAGGTGGTGCCCAGGGGATCGTCGTGCACGACGGGTGCGCTCGCGGCACCCAGGTCCTTCTCGTCTGCCATGGCCTCTCCTTCTAACGGGCGCCTACGTTACGCCCGCCGGGTCAGCGGAGCGTAAGCGGAACCTACGCTTTGTGTACCCATTTCCCGATGCCGCTCGCATGACGCAGCTGGTGCCAGCGAGCATTTACGGACCTCGTACTCGACGTGGGATGGGCCCGCGCCTGCAGCAGCGCGCCGGGAGGGGCGGCTTGCGCTGCCGCCGGGGTGGGTCTCGTGCCAAGAATGGCGGCCGGCTGCACCACGCGAGGGGGGCGGCGCCGAGAAAAGCGCGGGACTGTACCACCTTTTGGAAATCGTGTCGAGAAAGTTAGTCCTCTGTACCAGGCAGCTCACACCCATGCCGAGAAAAGCGGTCCGCTGTACCAGTACGCGTGAAGGGGTGCCGAAAGAATCAGCCGGCTGTACCAAATATGCCGAGAAAAGCGGGCATCTGTACCACATTGCTAGCCGCGAAGACGCAGCAGAAAAGCGTGCTTGGTACAGCCGGGCGTTTTTCTCGGCACGAATTCTAGAAAGTGGTACAGCCGGCCGTATTTCTCAGCACGAGCCCTGCTCCTGCGGTACAGTCCCGCGCTTTTCTCGGCGCCGCCTCCCTCGCGTGGTGCATTCGGCCGCCTTTCTCGGCACGAGTCCTGCTCCGGTGGTACAGCGGGCTGTCTTTCTCGGCACGAGACCCGCCCCGGTGACACGGCCGCCGCCCCTCCCGGCGCGCTGCCGCGAACGCAGGCCTATCCCAGCCCGAGCGCCATGCCCACCAGGCGCACCACCAGCGCCACGACCCATGCCACGCCGCACTGCATGGCGACCACGGCCCACATCATGCGCGTCCCCAGCTCGGCCTTCACCGCGGAGACGGCAGCCACGCACGGCGTGTACAGCAACGTGAACGTAAGGAACGCAAAGGCCGTGAGCGGCGAGAAGAGCTCGGGCAACCCCGCCGTTGACCCGCCCATGAGGACCGTAAGCGTGGCCACGACGTTCTCCTTGGCGCCAAAGCCCGCCGCCAGGGCTGCCGCCGCGCGCCAGTTGCCAAAGCCGAGCGGGGCGAAGAGCGGCGCCAGCAGGGCGCCCAGCGCGGCGAGCATGCTCGCGGACTGGTCGGACACCACGTTGAGACGCACGTCAAAGGTCTGCAGGAACCAAATCACCACGCTCGCCACAAAGATGATCGTGAACGCCTTGGTGGCAAAGCCCTTGGCCTTGTCCCAGGCCAGGCGCGCCACGGTGCGCGGCGCGGGCATGCGGTAGTTGGGAAGCTCCATCACAAAGGGAACCGGATCGCCCTTGAAGGCCGTTCCCTTGAGCACGAGCGCCACGAGAATGCCCACCACGATGCCCATGAGATAGAGCCCTATCATCACGAGAGGCGCGCGCTCCGGGAAAAACGCGGCCGAGAAGAGCGCGTAGACCGGCACCTTTGCCGAGCAGCTCATGAACGGCGTGAGCATGACCGTCATCTTGCGGTCGTGCTCGGAGGGCAGGGTGCGCGTCGCCATGATCGCGGGGACCGAGCAGCCAAAGCCGATGAGCATGGGCACAAAGCTGCGGCCGGAAAGGCCCAGACGCCGCAGCAGCTTGTCCATCACAAAGGCCACGCGTGCCATGTAGCCAGAGTCCTCGAGAATCGAGAGCAGGATGAAGAGCACCACGATGATGGGCAGGAAGGAGAGCACGCTGCCCACGCCGGCAAAGACGCCGTCGATCACGAGGCTGTGCACCACGGGGTTGAGCCCAAAGGCCGTGAGTGCGGCGTCCACCTGTGCCGTCACCCACTCAATGCCCAGGGCGAGAAGGTCGGAGAGCCGCTGGCCAACCACGTCAAAGGTGAGCCAGAAGACGAGCGCCATGATCCCAACGAAGACGGGAAGGGCCGTGTACTTGCCCGTGAGGATGCGGTCGGCCGCCACCGAGCGCGCGTGCTCGCGGCTCTCGTGCGGCTTGACCACGCACTCAGCGCAGACGCCCTCGATGAACGAGAAGCGCATGTCCGCGAGGGCTGCCATGCGGTCGCGGCCGGACTCACCCTCCATCTGGCAGATGATGTGCTCCACGGCGTCGAGCTCGTTCTGGTCCAGCCCGAGCGCGTGCATGACGAGGGAGTCGCCCTCGATGAGCTTGGTCGCCGCAAAGCGCACCGGCAGGCTCGCCGCGGCGGCGTGGTCCTCGATGATGTGGCAGATACCGTGGATGCAGCGGTGCAGGGCTCCGTGGTCCGGACCGTCCGCCGCGCAGAAGTCCACGCGGCCCGGGTGCTCGCGGAAGCGCGCCACGTGCAGCACGTGCTCAACGAGCTCGGAGATGCCCTCCTCGCGCGCCGCGGAGATGGGCACCACGGGGATGCCGAGCGCGGCCTCAAGGCGGTTCACGCTCACGGTGCCGCCGTTGGCCGTGAGCTCATCCATCATGTTGAGCGCGAGCACCATCGGCCGGTTGAGCTCCATGAGCTGGAGCGTCAGGTAGAGGTTGCGCTCGATGTTGGTGGCGTCCACGATGTCGATGATCGCGTCCGGGTTGTCCTCCAGGATGAAGCGGCGGCTCACCACCTCCTCGCTCGTGTACGGGGAGAGCGAGTAGATGCCCGGCAGGTCCGTGACCGTGACCTCGGGGTGACCCTTGATCTGCCCGTCCTTGCGGTCCACGGTGACGCCCGGGAAGTTGCCCACGTGCTGGTTGGAGCCCGTGAGCGCGTTGAAGAGCGTGGTCTTGCCGCAGTTCTGGTTGCCGGCCAGCGCAAGACTCAGCGGCCGGCCCTCGGGAATCGCCTTGCCGGCCGCACGGGGCGCGTACTTCTCGCCAATAGCGGGGTGGACGGCGGCCTCCAGGCGCTCGCGGCCGCGCGGGGCGTCGTGCATGTCGTGCACCTGCGTGAGCGCGATGTGCGCGGCGTCGTCGCGGCGCAGGGTGAGCTCGTAGCCGCGCAGGCGAATCTCCAGCGGGTCGCCCATGGGGGCGCGCTTCATGAGCGTGACCTCCACGCCGGGCGTAAGGCCCATGTCCAGGATGTGCTGGCGCAGTGACGGCTCGTCGCAGTCCACCGAAGCCACCACGGCATCCTTGCCAATCTCAAGCTCATCCAGATTCATGTAGGCCCTCTCTCGCCGATCCACACAAACGCAATTGTACCCGCATCCCCCAGCTTGCCTAAAAGGGGACGGGTACGTTTTAGGCAAGTTTTCGTGAGATGCCAGAGGGAGACGGGGGCGCTCCGGCCCCGGAGCACCCCCGTCAACGTAAACCTACAAACTTGCCTAAAACGTACCCGTCCCCTTTTAGGCAACCGCGAAGGCGATGCCGAGGGCGCCGGGGCCGCAGTGCGAGGTGATCACGTCGCCCGTGTCGTACCACTCAACCTCGGCAAAGCCCATCTCGCGCGCACGCTCGCTCACGGCGGCGCGCACCGGGTCGGGCAGGCCCGGCGATTTCACGAAGACAATGCGCGACGGATCAAAGCCCTCGCTCGGCACAAGGTACTCGAGCAGGGCAAGCGCGGCAGAGCTCATCGAGCCGCGCAGCTTCTTCGTGGCAACGAGCTTGCCCTCGAGCAGCTCCACCACGGGTTTGATCTTGAGCAGCGTCGCCCCGAGAAACGCCACGTTGGAAAGGCGTCCCCCAGCGCGCAGGTAGCCCAGGTCACCGGGGAGAAACGCCATGCGCACCCGTGCCGCAAAGCTCTCGGCAAACGCGCGGGCATCGTCAACGGAGGCATCGGGGTGCTCTCCCACCCAGGCAAGCGTCTCGCGCACGACAAGCCCCTGGCCAATGGTCACATGACGCGTGTCGACGGTGCGCACGTAGTCGCGACCCTCCGCCGCGGTAACCGCAGACTCGAGGGAGCAGGTCGTAGCAGCGGAATACGCAATGTGAAGGATCTGCGCCTCGGGGTCCTTCTCGTGAATGCGGTCAAACACCACCTCAAAGTCATGTGGGGTGCAGCCGCTCGTCTTGGGCAGCACGCCAAGCTGACGGCACTGCTCGAGCATCTCGGCGGCAGACAGCTCGCCGTCATCGATGGTCTTGTTGCCAATGGTCACGTGCATGGGAACGAGCACAACACCAAGCTCGGCCGCCTCGGCGGCGGGAATGTCACAACCGGTCTCGGCAGTGATGATGATCTTGGACATGAGGTCTCCTCTCGGGGGACAGTCCTGTGACACAGCGTGCACCCATTGTACGACGAAGCGCGTTTCCGCAGATGCCACACAACTCAGCGCTTAAAATGTGAGATGCTATAAGACCGCGAAAAGAACGAGTAGGCCGAGAGGGGGCGCCGTGTATCTCGAGCACATCACATCTCCGGAGGACGTGCGCGCCCTTCCCGCCTCGGCGCTCCCGGCGCTTGCCAAGGAGATTCGCACGGGCATCATCGAGAGCTCGGCCGTTGTGGGAGGCCACATCGGCTCGAACCTCTCCGTCGTCGAGCTCACCATCGCGCTGCACCGCGTCTTCACGACCCCGCGCGACAAGGTGGTCTTTGACGTCTCCCACCAGACCTACGCGCATAAGATGCTCACGGGCCGCGCGAGCGCGTTTCTCGACCCCGCGCGCTATGAGGAGGTCTCGGGCTTCTCGAGTCCCGCCGAGTCCGAGCATGACCTCTTTGCGATGGGTCACACCTCCACCTCGGTGAGCCTTGCCTGCGGCCTTGTCACGGCGCGCGATCTTGCGGGCGAGAAGTACGACGTGGTTGCCGTCATCGGCGACGGCTCGCTCTCGGGCGGGCTGGCCTTCGAGGGACTCGACAACGCCGCCGAGCTGGGAAGCGGCCTCATCATCGTGGTGAACGACAACGAGTGGTCGATCGCCCCCAACCACGGCGGCATCTACCGCAACCTCGCCGAGCTGCGCGCCACGCGCGGCGCGAGCGAGCACAACGTCTTCCGAGCGCTGGGCCTCGACTACCGCTACCTCGAGAACGGCCATGACATCGCCGCCCTTGAGGATGCGCTCCGCGATCTCAGAGGCACGGACCGCCCCGTCGTCCTGCACATCCACACCAAGAAGGGTCAGGGCTTCGCGCCGGCGGAGGCAGATCCGGAGTCCTGGCATCACGCCGTTCCCTTTGACCTTGCCACGGGGGAGCCCACCGGCGCCTCCAGCGGCGAGGACTACGCGCAGATCACCGCGGCGTATCTCAGCGAGCGCATGGCGGCCGACAAGAGCGTGGTGACGGTGAGCGCCGCTACGCCCTACATCATGGGATTCACGCCCGAGCTGCGCGAGCGCGCCGGCGCCCAGTTTGTTGACGTGGGCATTGCCGAGGAGCACGCCGTCACGTACGTGACGGGGCTCGCGCGCGGCGGCGCACGTCCCGTGCTCGGCATCTATGGAACGTTTTTGCAGCGCGCCTACGACGAGCTCTGGCACGACCTCTGCCTCAACGCGGTCCCGGCCGTCATCCTCGTCTTCGGTGCCTCTGCGTTTGGGACGACCGACGCCACGCACCTGGGCTTCTACGACATCGCCATGCTCGGTGACATGCCGGGCCTCCCCTACCTCGCGCCCACGTGCCGCGAGGAGTACCTCGACATGCTCGACTGGGCGCTCGTGCAGACCAATGGCCCCGTCGCCATTCGCGTCCCGGTGGCAAGCGTCGAGTCCCGCCCGGACTTCGAGCGCGTGGAGAGCTACTCCTCCGGCAGCGAGGTCGTACGCAGGGGCTCCGAGGTGGCGCTGCTCGCCCTGGGCGACCTCTTCCCGCTGGGCGAGAAGATCGCGGACACCCTGGCGGCGTCCGGCATACGCGCCACCCTGGTGAACCCGCGCCTGGCCACCACGGTCAACGAGAGCCTGCTCGGACGCCTCGCGGCCCGGCATCGCGTGATCGTGACCCTAGAGGACGGCATCCTCGACGGTGGCTTCGGCGAGCGCTGTGCCCGCGCCCTGGCAACTGATAGCGTGCGCGTGCTGTGCTACGGGCTGCCGCGCGCCTTCCCCGACCGCTACGACCCCACCGAGCTTCTCGCCAGCTGCGGCATGACGGTTGAGGGCGTGGTCGCAGACGTAAAGCGCCTCATCACGCGTTGACGGAGGGCTGAAGCTCCGGGCTCAGGTAGCAGCAGGGGTCATAGGAGTTGGCCTCAAGCGAGCAGCTGAGGATCTTATTTCCCTCATCGTCCACGAGGTTGTAGTCGATGCCCATGCCCAAGCAGGTGGAGAGATAGGCCAGCGTCCGCTCGTACATGGTCGCGCCGCCGTTTCGTGCCTCGTTCACCAGTTGCTCCGCATCCTCGGAGAGCACCGTCTCGTTGATTTTGGCTACCCCGTCCTCTATTGTGGCGCTCATCTCAACGTTTGCCTTGGAGTCCCACTGCGTGAGGTAGTCGGCGTCGGTACCCTGCATGGTTTGGGAGAGGTGCTCGAGAAGCGACTCGGCATTGGCAGCGTTGAACTCGGATGCCTCATCCACGACCTTGGCGATGTGGTCCCTCATGAGCTCGATCTCGTCATCCGTGGCGCCGGGGCGCAGATAGGCCTCGACCGACCCCAGGTAGCCGTCCTCGTAGTACTGGATCAAAATCACAGAGCTCTCAAGGTCTGCGGCGAGGTCCTTGGCATACTCGGCATTGGGGTCCTCGTAGTCGGGGTTCTCGAAGAAGTAGTACCACTCGTCCACCTTTCCGGACCTGGTGACCGCGAGCTCCACAAAGCAGCCCTGGTCGTCATAGGTCTCGGCCAAAAAGCCGCCGGAAAGGGAGTTCTCGACCTCCGCCTGGAGGGCCTCCTCGCGCGCGAGCTGCTTGTCGGTCTTGGAAATGGTGACCGTCACCTGCTGGTTGCCGCCCACCTTGAGGAGGCGCTCCCCCGCGCTGGGAGAGACCGCGGAGACCTCGTAGAAGAGATAGTCGTACTCGTCCTCCACGCTCACCTCGCCGCCG
>CASEGE010000018.1 GCA_949287335.1 uncultured Olsenella sp.
CGGCGCTCGAACCACGCGCGCGTCCACAGCGACTGCGCCTCGAGGTGCGCGGGCGGCATGTGGGCGGGGTCGGTTGAGTACTGGCCCCTCCGGCCGCGCAGCCTCCGGTGCTCGGCGACGACCTCGCCGCCGTCCAGGACGGCGACCGTCGCGGCGCCGAGCCTGACGTCGACGGTCCTGCCGACCAGGCGGTGCGGCACGGAGTAGCGCATGTTGTCGCACTGCACGTGGTAGTCCGGCGACACCTTGCAGCGGCGCCACTCGTACCACTCGAAGGGGGCCGCGGGCAGCGGGCTCAGCGCGGCCCTCTCCTCGCCGAGGAAGGCGTCGTCGCGGCTGCCCTCGCGCCTGGAGAACGGGCGGGCGTTGAGCGCGTCGACGAGGCGGCGCACCTCGGCGTTCAGCTCATCGAAGGACGTGAACCTCTCCTCGGCCAGCGGGGCGAGCACCCACGTCTCGCACAGGTCGACGGCCTTCTCCGCGGACGCCTTGTCCCTCGGCCTGCGCACGCGCGCCGGGACCACCGCGCAGCCGTAGTGCTCGGCCATCTCGAGGTAGGCGTCGTTGACCTTCACCGGCTCCGACCTGCGGCGGCGGTCCGTGGCGGTGGCGCAGTTGTCGGGCACGAGGATGTCGGGGACCCCGCCGGCGGCCCGGAAGGCGTGCACGTGGGCCTGGATCCAGGAGCGCGTCCGCATGTCGGGGAAGCACTCCGCGTAGACCCACGCCGACCAGGGGAACGACGCGACGAACAGGTACGCCGGCGACCGCCTGCCCGTCACGGGGTCGAAGACCGAGGCGGCGAGCCCGGCCCAGTCGACGAGCATCGTCCTGCCGGGCTCGTGCGCGATGCGGGCGACGAGGTCGTGCGTCCGGGCGTAGTCGCCGACCTTCTTGCAGAACTGCGAGTACTGGTAGAGGCGCTTGCCGCGCGGGTTACAATCGAGGTAGCGCGCCCACCGCGGCGCGAGCGTCATCTTCGGCACCCTCGCGAGCTGGTCGCAGACGCGCGCGTAGTCGGGCTCGAGGTACTCTTCGCCGCGCTTTGACCGGCCGTCGGCGAAGAGGCCCGAGACCTCCGCGTCCGTCATCGACTCCAGCCTCTCGGCGCCGATGCGCTCCTCCTCCATCTTCGCGGCGCACTTCGCCACCGTCGCCTTGCTGCAGCCGAGGGACCGGGCGGCCTCGTTCCAGCTCACCCCCCTCAGCAGCTGGCGCATAATCTCCTTCTTCGTGGCCATGCGGGCCCCCTTCCAACGGGCGAGGGCGCCCGGATGGCGCCCTCCTCACTGAAAGGCTATTGGATTCACCGGCCGGTACCGGTTATACGGAACGCCGGTACCGCATATGCAGAACGGCGGTACCAACTAGGTGCAGTACTCAAGGAGCACATGAGGGGAAAGGTCTTTGGTCCCTCGGTTGCGGCTTCGGTCCTGGTTGCGGGCGCCCTTGTCCTCTGTCCTGGCGTGGCGGCCGTGGCAGACGAAATAACGCCGGTAGAGGGTTCTGAGGAAATAGTCCTTACGGCGGGGGAGTCCGATGACAAGACGTTGCCCCAGACTACGCTGGACGACTCTCCCATACCAAGCGCTACCCAGACGGACGATGACCTTCTCACGGCCCCTGTTGAGGACGACGCCATCCCCAATGAGGATTCAACCAAAGTTGATTCCTCTTTGCCCTTGGACGATGAGGGCGAGAAGCCCTAGGATCCGCAGGGCGTTACCGAGGAGGATTTGGAGGGCGAATCCGACGATGACGTCACGCAAGATCCTGAGAACGTGTCTGAGGAGGACGTCATTGACGACAAGACGCCTGAGGTGCCTTCCGTGCCGCAGGATCCCGTTGAGGATGCTGAGGGTGACGTTGTCCTTGATGACGACCCAATGCCCGGCGACGACGATTCCAGCGCCGTTGTGACGACTGAGCCCGCTGAGCCCGTCGAGCAGAAGCCGTCCCAGACCCCGACCTCCCAGGCTCCGACCCTTAAGGCACCCTCCGCGACTACCAACGCGGTTTTCGCCGACAAGACGGAGGGGACGTCCGCCAAGGAGGATGTCGAAGCGACTGATGCCGTCTCCACCCAGACTCTTGAGGACGACAAGGACGCCGACTCCAAGGACGCCTCGACCAAAGAAGATGCCGAGAATGCCGCTGAGCCCAAGGCCGCTGCGAAGGCAAAGGCCGAGAACGTCACGCTCTACCGTCTCTACAATCCCAACTCTGGCGAGCACCTTTACACCGAGGATGCCCACGAGCGAGACGTGCTCGCGCGCATCGGCTGGGTTTACGAGGGCTCGGCGTGGGTTTCTCCCGGCAAGTCCGAGGCTGTGGTCTATCGACTCTATAACCCCAACACGGGTGATCACCACTACACCAAGGACAAGCACGAGTATGACACCCTTGGTAAGCTTGGCTGGAAGCAGGAGGGCAGGGCATGGTACGGCGCGGCCTCCACAGAGACCGCTCTCTTCCGCCTCTATAACCCCAACGCCTACGTTGGCACCCACCACTACACCTCGGACGCCAACGAGCGCCTGAACATGGTTGCCAACGGCTGGGTTTACGAGGGGATTGCCTGGTATGGCGTTGACATGGGACCGGTTGCTCCCACGGGTGCCAAGCCCGGCTGGACGAGCAGCGGCGGCGCCAAGTTCTACATCAAGTCCGACGGCACGGCGGCAACGGGCTGGCAGACCATCAACAACAAGCGCTACCACTTTGACAACAAGGGGCGCGCCTCGACGGGCGTTCAGGACGTTGACGGGAAGATCTACTACTTCGCGAGCGACGGCACCACCAAGACGACCTGGCAGAAGCTCTCCGGCTACTGGTACTACTTCGACCCCTCGAGCGGTGCGCTGAGGCGTGACGGCTGGTTCACCCAGGGCAACGTCACCTACTACCTTGACCCCACCTCTGGCGCCATGGCCACGGGGGACAAGTGGATTGGCGGGTACCTGCGCAGCTTCACCTCCGACGGCGTCTGCACCAAGACCGGCTATCAGGTGAAGTGGAAGAACCTCTCGCTCTCCTCGCAGAACGTTACGCTCCCGAGCTACGCCAACGGCTCGTACTGGAGCTACGTGCACCCCACTATCATCTCCGCTGACGCCACGCGCTCCGAGTGCATCGAGGCCTTCATCTCCGTTGCCTACGAGTACATGAGTGCCGGCACGCGCTGGGTGGACAACAACTGCAGCCGCCCCGGCACCACGGTCGACTGCTCCGGCCTTGTGATGGAGGGCCTTTACGCGTGCGGCATGGACCTCACGGGTGCCGCGGGCGGGGACTACAACCCCTACAGCAAGTACTACTGGAACCATAGCTTTGCCAACACCTGGAGAAAGAACCAGACCTTCCAGCCGGTCTCGCTCAGTAAGATCGAGCGCGGCGACATCATCTACTACGAGGGCCACGTTGCCATCTACCTTGGCAACGGGAAGATCATCGAGTCCACCTCGGTAGCGTCTAACGTGCGTGTGGGGAGCATGTACGCGCCGGGAACCATACTCGGGGCGGCGCGACCCTTTACCAAGTAACAAGTTCGGGGCGGGGAGCCTAAGCTCCTCGCCCCGATTTCGTTTGCTCCCTTGGTTGCGTCCGCTAGTCGCAGGCCTTGCAGCCCTCGCACTTCTCGGACGAGCCCGCGCCCTTGCCGCGCTGGTCGGTGTTGTAGAAGCCCGAGCCCTTGAAGACGATGCCGGACGGGTCAAAGACGCGATCTGCCTCGTGTCCGCAGCTGGGGCAGCTCACCGTGGGGTGGGCGCTCATGGGGTGCTCAACCTCAAACGTTGCCCCGCACTCGGGGCAGTGGTAGTCGTAACGTGCCATTGCAGATCCTCCGCGACGCTTTCATCCAAACGCAAGATACTTTACCCAACGAGCGCCCCTGCGGGCGCGAGGTTTTTCTCGCCGGGCGGTATATCATCATATCTGCTTTCTGTTGGGCTCGGATCAGTGGGGGAGCGATGGAGATAACGGGAGCCATCTTTGACTGCGACGGCACGCTCGTCGACTCGATGAGCATGTGGAAGGGTTCCTACGACTGGCTCTACGCCCATTACGGCGTTCCCGGCGCGCCCATGGAGGTCGTTGAGCCGCTCTCCCTTGCGGACGCGTGCGACCTCTTCTACAACGAGTACGGTATGGGCTCCTCTCCCGAGGAGGTCTACGAGACGCTCTGCGCCCACGTGCGCGAGGGCTACGAGACCGTGGTCACGCTCATGCCCGGTGTGCGCGATTTCCTTGATGAGCTGCGCGCGGCGGGCGTTCCCATGATCATCGCCTCGTCCACGCCGGTGCGCGAGCTCAGGCACGCGCTTGCGACCCATGGCCTGACGGACTACTTCCTTGACGTTGTGAGCACCGAGGACGTGGGTGGTAGGGACAAGGAGTTTCCGGACGTCTACCTTGAGGCGTGCCGTCGCCTGGGAACGAGCCGCGAGACCACGTGGGTCTTCGAGGACGCGCCGTTTGGCGTCCGCTCCGCGCACCGGGCCGGCTTTGCCGTCGTTGGACTCATGAACGACCACGACGGGCGCCGCGAGGAGGACGTTCGCCCGTGGTGTGACGTGTACTGCCACGGGTACGCCGAGCTCTCCCTCAACCTGCTGCGAGACTACGAGCGTCCCGTCGCGGCGGTGGGCGACCCCCTGCGCGCCCTTGTGGTGGATGGGTCTCCCGAGCCTAGCTCGCCCGAGCTCGTGGCGTTTCTTTCCGATGGGTCTGACTACGTGATCTGCGCGGATGGGGGCGCGGACGTGTGCCGTCGCGCCGGCATTGCGCCGGACGTCTTCTGCGGGGACTCCGACTCGGCGTCGGACGAGGCCGCCTCATGGGCTGCCTCCGCGGCGCGGACCTGCGTGCGCTTTCCCGTTGAGAAGTACGCGACCGACCTTGCTCTTGCCATCGACTGCGCGCGGCACGAGGCGGCTCGCCGTGCGGCCCCGCTTGCGCTGACGGTGACGTGCGGCTCTGGCGGGCGCGCCGATCACTCTCTCGCGGTTGTGGGCCTGCTTGCGGGTGCGGGCTGTGCCTCTGCGCGCATCGTTGAGGACGGCTATGAGATGAGGATTGTCTCCCCGGAGGGGGAGAGCTGCTGGCGGCTGGGTCCAGATGCCGTGGGCAGGACCTTCTCGGCCGTTGCCGTGGCGCCCGACACGTGCGTGAGCGAGCGGGGCATGCAATGGGAGCTTTCCGACAAGTCCATGGGGCTTCTCGACGACCTGGGCATCTCCAACGTTGTGGTGTCCCCGGACGCCGAGATCTCCTGCACCTCCGGCCGCGTTGCCGCGTACGTGCTGGGGACAACAAAAACGCCACAATAAGTTGGGGTTTGCCCTTGCAGGGCCCACCGCATGTGCTATAGTTGGCGAGCTGTGTAAATGCGGGCGCGAGGAGCGCCGCGCCCCCGAGGAGGTACGAGCATGTCCAAGGTTTGTGAGTTCTGCGGCAAGCACGCCGTTGCCGGTCATTCCATCAGCCACTCCAACCGTGTGGTTAACCGCACGTTCAAGCCGAACATCCAGCGCGTCACCGTCGTTGTTGACGGTCACCGTCGCAAGGCCAACGTCTGCTCTCGTTGCCTTAAGTCCGGCAAGATTGCCCGCAGCTAGTTCTGCGCAACATCGAGTGAGCTGGAGGCTGCCCTCGGGTGGCCTCCTTTTTTATCCCTAACCGTCCAGAAGCTGCCCGTGTTAGTGGTTGGGGCGGATTGTGGACGGTTCTTCTCCCCAAACCGTCCAGCTGCCGCCTGTATGTGAAATTGGGGCGGCGCCCGGACGTTTTCATTCTCAAGACCGTCCAGAACCTGCCCGTATCTGAGGTTGGGGCGGGCCGTGGACGGTTTACGGTTCCAGACCGTCCGAAACCTGCCCGCACCCAAGGTAGGGGCAAGTTGTGGACGGTCTACAGTTCCAGACCGTCCGGAACCTGCCCGTACCCAAGGTTGGGGCGGATTGTGGCCGGTTCTTCTCTTCAAATCGTCCGGAACTAGCCTGTAGTTGAGGAGGGGGCAGGTTGTGGACGGATTCTCTCGTCAAAATGTCCGAAACCTGCCCGCACCCAAGGTAGGGGCAAGTTGTGGACGGTTTACGGTTCCAGACCGTCCGGGACCCGCCCGTACCCAAGGTAGGGGCGGGATTTGGACGAAATTCGGTCTCAGACTGTCCGGAAGCAGCCCGTGCTTATCGGCTGTCGTATCGTTACGCCATCGTGAGCAGTCGGCGGTATGCGGCAACGCCGGCGAGAAGGACCTGTTCGTCAAAGTCAAAGCGGTCGGAGTGGAGCGGCGTGCCCGTTCCGGTTCCCAGAAGCAGGAACACGCCGGGCAGCGCGCGCTGGTAGAAGGAGAAGTCCTCGGCTATGAGCAGCGGCTCATCCACGTACTCGAGCTTGGGAAGCGCGGCCTTCACCGCATTATAGAGGTGCGGGTCGTTCACGACGGGCGGATATCCCTCCGAGAAGGTGAGCTCGACCGTGCAGCCCTCGGTTCGCGCAGCGTTCTCGGCAAGCGCCGCGATTGCCTCGCGCGCCCGATCGAACATCGTGTCCGAGAAGACGCGCAGGCTTCCCTCGGCGCACGCGTGACCTGCAATGGCGTTTCTCACGGTTCCGGCCTCGAGCCTGCCAAAGCGCAGCAGGCAGGGCTCGTTCCTCTTTACCGCAAAGCGCCCGCAGGCCGCCTCGGCGGAGGGGACAAAGCGTGTTGCCGCGGCAAGGGCGTCACGTCCTTCTCGCCAACGCGCGATGTGGCTTGATACGCCCGTGAAGGTTGCCGTGACCTCGCTGGAGCGGGCGAGCAGTGCCCCGGGGCGCGTCGCTATGACACCGGCGGGAAGGTCCGGCCAGAGATGGAACCCAAAGATGCGCTCCACCTTGTAACGCTCAAAGACGCCGCTCTCGCAGACCATCCGCGCCCCGCCCGTCGTCTCTTCAGTGGGCTGGAAGACGAGAAGCACGTTGCGCGGCAGCTCGTCAGCGCTCGTCGTTGAATCCTGCCCCGCTATGACACGATCGAGCCAGGTTGCCGCCGCAAGCGCCATGGCCATGTGCCCGTCGTGGCCGCAGGCGTGCATGCGCCCCGCTCGCTCGCTCGCGTAGGGGGCGCCGGTCATCTCGGAGACGGGGAGGGCGTCCATGTCCGCTCGCAGGGCAACGGCGCTTTTGCGCCCAAGGTCAAACCAGGCGCACACGGTGCTCCTGCAGGGGGAGAAGACCTCGCACGAGAGCCCCTCGAGCACGCTGCGAACGTACGCCACCGTCTCCGGTAGGTCAAAGTCGAGCTCCGGAATGCGGTGCAGGTCACGGCGCCAGCGGGTGAGGGCGGCGAGCTCAAGGTTCTTCTCGGTGGACATGGCTTCCTCCAATCGTTACGAGAGTATATCAGCCGCTCATTTCCAAACGGGCACATGCTACAGTGGTCACACTCGATAGAGGCGCGGGTAAGAAGAGCCTTGGGGCAGCCGGCAGGCGTCACGACCCTGAGGGGAGGCAAGCCCGCCGAACTTGGCGTCCGGGCGCGGTCGCGGGGTGGGCCTGCGGGGAAGACCCGCAGGACTGTCTGCATGAAACCTGCAGGAGCGCTATCAAGGGAGCTTGCATGAAGCAGCCTTTTGTGACCAAGGAACAGCTCGTAGACATTGCCGAGCGCTATCCCACGCCCTTTCACCTGTATGACGAGGCCGGCATTCGCGCCAACGCGCGCGCCGTCGCCGAGGCCTTCTCGTGGAATCCGGGCTTTCGAGAGTACTTTGCCGTGAAGGCCAATCCCAACCCAACGCTCGTGCGCATCCTCGCGGAGGAGGGCTGCGGCTGCGACTGCTCCAGCCTCACGGAGCTCATGATCGCACGCGCCCTGGGCATCACGGGCGAGAAGATCATGTTCTCGTCAAACGACACGCCCGCCGAGGACTTTCGTCTTGCGCGCGAGCTGGGCGCCATCGTGAACTTTGACGACATCTCCCACATACCGTTCTTTGAGGAGGTGGCCGGTCCGGTGCCGGAGGTCGCGAGCTGCCGATTTAACCCGGGCGGGCTCTTCCGGCTGGCAAACGGCATCATGGACAACCCCGGGGACTCCAAGTACGGCATGACCGAGGAGCAGCTCTTCGAGGCGTATCGCATGCTCGTCGCCCGCGGCTGCACCACGCTGGGGCTGCATGCGTTTCTCGCCAGCAACACGCACGGAAACGACTACTACCCGGCGCTCGCGCGCATTCTGTTTGAGCTGGCGGTACGCCTGCGTGACGAGACGGGTGCGCACGTGGGGTTTGTGAACCTCTCCGGCGGCGTTGGTATTCCGTATCGGCCGGACGAGGAGCCCTGCGACATCCGTGCCATCGGGGAGGGCGTGCGTCGGGCGTACGAGGAGGTGCTCGTGCCTGCGGGCATGGGCGACGTTGCCATCTACACCGAGATGGGTCGCTTTATGATGGGCCCCTACGGCTGTCTGGTCACGCGCGCCCTGCACGAGAAGCGCATCTACAAGGACTACATTGGTGTGGACGCGAGTGCCGTCGACCTCATTCGGCCCGCAATGTACGGCGCCTACCACCACATCACCGTGATGGGCCAGGCTGGCGGCCCGGACAAGTCCGCGTGGCCGGCTACGCGCACCTACGATGTCACGGGAAACCTCTGCGAGAACAACGACAAGTTCGCGATTGACCGCGAGCTGCCCGAGATCGATCGCGGAGACCTGCTCGTCATCCACGACACCGGTGCCCACGGCTACTCGATGGGCTACAACTACAACGGCCGACTCAGGTCTGCGGAGGTGCTGCTGCGCGAGGATGGCTCATGCGAGCTCATCCGGCGCGCCGAGAAGCCCTCAGACTACTTCGCAACCCTGGATATTGGTGATTCAAATGGGGACAGACCCCTTTTGAATCATTGCTGCTCATGATTCAAAAGGGGCCTGTCCCCATTTGAATCATCTACCGAGAGAGGTAACACCATGGATATGACAAACCTGACCGGATCAATCGTCGCCCTCGTCACGCCGTTTGCCGAGGACGGCTCCGTTGACTTTGAGGCCCTGGAGCGCCTCGTGGACTTCCACTTGGAAAACGGCACGGACGGCATTCTCGTGCTCGGCACCACGGGCGAGTCCTCAACCATGACCGACGAGGAGGACCTCGCCGTGGCGCGCTGCGTCATCGAGCGCGTGGCAGGCCGCGTCCCCGTGATCGGCGGCGCGGGCTCCAACGCCACCTTCGAGTCCGAGCGCAAGGCGGCCGGCCTCGTCAAGCTCGGCATCGACGGGCTTCTCCTCATCACGCCGTACTACAACAAGTCCAACGAGGAGGGCATCTATCGCCACTTCACCGCGGTCATGGACAAGGTGGACGTGCCGTGCATCCTCTATAACATCCCCGGTCGCACCGGCTGCTCCATCAGCGAGAAGAACCTCGCCCGCCTGGCGCAGCACCCCAACGCGTGGGGCCTCAAGGAGGCCTCGGGCTCCATCAGCTACGCCACCATGGCGGCGCGCTACCTTTCCGACGACTTCCGCATGTTCTCCGGCAACGACGACATCGTGGTGCCGCTCATGAGCCTCGGCGCCAAGGGCGTCATCTCCGTGTGGGCGGACGTGGCCCCGGCCACGGTGCACCAGATGTGCGCTGACTTCCTCGTCGGCAACATCGAGGCCGCGCGCCGCACGCAGCTCGAGAACCTCGAGCTCATCCACGCACTCTTTTGTGAGGTGAACCCCATTCCGGTCAAGTGCGCCCTGGCCGAGATGGGCATGATCGGCGAGCACTACCGCCAGCCGCTCTGGACGATCTCCGACGCCGGCCGCGAGCGTCTCGTCGCCGCCATGAGGGGAGTTGGTCTCCTTGACTAGCGCGGTGCGTGCAAGATCCGCGATTGTGGTCGGCGGCAACGGCCGCATGGGCCGTCTCGTGCGCGAGGCACTTGTCGGCGCGGGCTTTGACGTTATCGGCTCCTATGATGTGGATAACATCGACGAGCTTGACGCTGGGGCTCCTGCGGCAGACGTCGTCGTGGACTTCTCGGCCCCGGCGGCGCTGCCTCACGTGGCGGCGTATGTGCGACGCACGGGCTCCGCGCTCGTGAGCGGCGCCACGGGCTTCTCGCCTGCGCAGCTTGACGAGCTCCGGGCACTGGGCGAGAAGAGCCGCGTGGTGTGGTCGTCCAACTACTCCCTTGGGGTTGCCGCCCTGCGGCATGCGACAGCGCTCGTTGCCGCCGCGCTTCCCGCCTGGGATGTGGAGATCGTCGAGACGCACCACAACCAGAAGGCCGACGCACCGAGCGGGACCGCCAAGGCGCTTCTCGCCGCGGTTGATCCGACGGGGGAGCGACCCGTCGTAAGTGGTCGCGACGGCATTGTGGGGCCGCGCGTTGCGGGTGAGATCGGCATGCACGCCGTCCGCGGCGGAACCGTTGCCGGTACGCACGAGGTGCACTTCTTTGGCACGGACGAGGAGGTCTGCCTCACGCACCGCGCGGCGAGCCGCCAGATCTTCGTCGCCGGCGCCGTTGCCGCGGCGGAGCGCCTGCTCGAGCGCGATCCGGGCTACTATGACTTTGACACGCTGATGTTTGGCTAGGGTCTCGTGGCGTCGTGCGGCCTCTCTCGTGCGCCGGACTCACTTCCGGAAATGAGTCGTCAAATTCACTCATATCCGGAAATGAGTCGCAAAGCGCACAGAATATGGGGGCTTCGGCACAAGTTTCGACTCATTTCCGGAAATGAGTCGCAGCCTTGGCCGATGGCTCCAAGAGCGAAGGCACCGCTTAGCCGAGAAGAGCGACGCTCCGGAGACTGTTGATCGAAGGGGGACATTCGGGTGGACGCACAGGAAATCATCGACTTCATAGCCCGCGCACCCAAGAAGACGCCGGTCAAGCTCTATGTGCGCGAGAAGAGCGGGATGCGCTGGGACTGGGGCGGTGCCCGCGTCTACGGCGGGCGCGACGGGAAGATCGTCTTTGGTGAGTGGTCGGAGCTCTCGCCAATTCTCGCCGAGCACGCGGACGAGATCGAGTACGTTGACGTTGAGGCGGACCGTCGCAACTCCGCCGTGCCCCTACTCGACTTGCGCAACGTGAACGCTCGCATCGAGCCGGGCGCCATCATCCGCGACCAAGTTGAGATTGGCGACAACGCCGTGATCATGATGGGCGCCGTCATCAACATCGGGGCCGTAATAGGCGAGGGCACCATGATCGACATGGGCGCGGTCCTCGGCGGGCGCGCAACGGTGGGCGCGCGCTGCCACATTGGCGCGGGGACCGTGCTCGCCGGTGTCGTGGAACCCGCGAGCGCCACGCCCGTCATCGTTGAGGACGACGTCATGATCGGCGCCAACGCCGTCGTGCTCGAGGGCGTTCATGTGGGGGAGCACGCGGTCGTAGCCGCAGGAGCCGTCTGCGTTGAGGACGTGCCCGCTGGTGCCGTTGTTGCCGGCGTGCCTGCTCGTGTCATCAAGATGCGCGACGACAAGACCGACTCCAAGACCGGTCTCATCGACGCGCTTCGCACCCTCTAGCTGCGCGACAAGATCATGTGATGAAACAAGTCTCTCCACCAACGCTGGCGTTGACATCAGCGCCCTGCGGTATACTTACCCAGATACTGAAGATTCGCACGTCCGGCCAGCGAGAGGAGACCACATGTCTGGTGTCGTACCAGGAACGCTGAGGGTGTCAAACGATTGCATCGCCGACCTCGCCGGCTATGCCGCCCTCGAGTGCTACGGCGTGGTTGGCATGGCAGAGATTGACGAGCAGGCCGGTGTTGCCCGCCTGCTCCCGTCGCAGCGTCTGAGGAAGGGCATCGACGTGGCCGCCGCCGGCGGGCGCGTCTCGGTTGACCTCCACGTGATCGTGGAGCAGGGCGTCAACATGGCCTCTGTTGTGGGCAACCTCACGAGCTCCGTCAAGTTCCTGCTCAAGCAGATCGCGGAGCTCGACAACGTTGACGTTAAGGTTCACATCGAGGGTCTGCGCAACGCGCGCTAGGCTCGCCACGATCACAAGAAGAGGTTCCCTAAGATGATTTCCACCGTCATCCGCACATGCTTCCCGGCTGCCGCAAAGGTCGTGGCAGACAGGGCCGAGGAGATCAACAAGCTCAACGTTTTCCCCGTCCCCGACGGCGACACCGGCACTAACATGTCGCTTACCCTCAACACCGTCGTGGGTGAGGTCCAGGCCCTTCCCGCTGATGCCACGATCGAGGACATCGCCAAGGCCATCACGCACGGCTCGCTCATGGGCGCTCGCGGCAACTCGGGCGTCATCACGAGCCAGATCCTGCGCGGCATCGCCGAGGGCCTCGTTGACGCCAAGAACCAGGAGCACCCCACCCCCGCAGACATCGCCCACGCTTGGCGCCGCGGTGTGAAGGTTGCCTTCAAGGCCGTCCGAAAGCCCGTCGAGGGCACCATCCTCACCGTCCTGCGTGACGTCTCCTCCAAGGCGGACCAGCTCGAGAAGACCAAGATCTCCACGTCCGAGATGCTCGACGCCCTTGTCGTCGAGGCGTACGAGTCCGTTGCGCGCACCCCCGAGCTCCTGCCCGTCCTCAAGGAGAACGGCGTCGTCGACTCGGGCGCCTTCGGCTTTGCCACGTTCCTCGAGGCCTTCGTGAACGCCGCCACCGGCAAGGCCGGCGAGCTCACCGAGTTCAAGACCACCGTTGACGCCAAGGCGGACGTCTCCTCCAAGGTCCAGATCGAGCTCAACGACGACTGGGAGGGCTCGGAGTTCCGCTACTGCAACGAGTTCCTCTTCAAGGCCGAGAAGCCCTTTGACGTCGACGAGTCCCTGGCGTATCTCGCCACGCTCGGCGATTGCGAGCTCATCGTGGGCGCCTATCCGGACTTCAAGGTGCACGTGCACTCCAACGAGCCCAACCGCGTGCTCGAGTACATGCTCCAGTTTGGTCAGGTCTACGAGGTCTTCATCCACAACATGGATATGGAGTCCCACGACCGCACCGCTAAGATCGCGGCCGACCAGGCCGACGCTGCCGAGAAGAGCGACGAGCCCAAGAAAACCCTGGGCTTTGTGGCCGTTGCGGCGGGCTCTGGCGAGGAGGAGATCCTGCGTTCCCTCGGCGTTGACGTTGTCGTCTCCGGCGGACAGACCATGAACCCCTCCACCGCCGACATCCTCAACGCCATCGAGCAGGTCAACGCCGAGAGCGTCATCGTGCTCCCGGGCAACGGCAACATCCGCATGGCCGCCGAGGCCGCGGCGAGCGCCTGCGAGGACGCCAAGGTTGCCGTGGTTCCCACCAAGACCGTGCTCCAGGGCTTCTCGGCCATGTTTGCCATCGACCCCGAGGGCACGCTCGAGGACAACGTCGAGGCCATGACCGAGGCCATCCAGGGCGTTCGCGGCGGCGAGGTCACCACTGCCGTGCGCGACTCGCAGGCTGCCGATGGCTCGCCCATTCACGCAGGTGACGTCATGGGCATCCAGGACGACTCTATCGACGTCGTGGGCTCCTCCGTCGAGCAGGTCACGCTCGACCTCATTGCCAAGATGCAGGACGAGGAGGAGGGCGACTCGCTCACCATCCTCGCCGGCCAGGACATGGACGACGAGGCCTTCGAAGCACTCGTTGCGGCCATTGAGGAGGCTCAGCCCGACCTCGAGGTTGACCCGCATCGCGGCGAGCAGCCCCTCTACCCGGTGATCTTCTCGATCGAGTAGGCGCTTGGGGTCCCATCTGGCCATATCGACCGCTTCGGAGAGGGTGCAGAGAACCTGCGCCCTCTCTGACTCTGTTTCGAGGCTGCGCTACGTGAAGGGCGCGCGCTTGGCGGCGCTCGAGCGGCTTGGCCTCAATCGCGTGAGGGACCTCTTCCTGCACATTCCGCATCGCTACCTTGACTTCACGCGAGTCTCAAAGATCGCCTTTGCCGATGTTGGCACCGACGCCACCGTTGTTGCCACGGTTGACAGGGTGAAACTCAAGCGTCCGCGGCCGCGCATGCAGATCGTCGAGCTCTCGGTCATGGACGACACGGGCGTTCTTATCGCCACGTTCTTCAAGCAGCCATGGATTGCCGATCAGGTCAAGCAGGGTGACGTGGTGGCGCTTTCCGGCAAGGTCACCTTTGCCTATGGCTTCAAGCAGATGAAGGCGCCCTTCTATGAGGTGGTCGGGTCATCTGCGGATGCCGGTGGCTACGCACGTGTCCTTCCAGTCCACTCGGTGGGCGAGGGTGTGAGCGTCCCCTGGATGCGGCGCATCATGGCTGCGGCACTTGCCGACATGGGCGACGTATCGGATTACCTTCCTTCTCGCCTGGTGTGCGAGCACGGCCTCATGTCGCTTGCGCGCTCCCTCCGGGAGGTTCACTTCCCGCGCACCGTGGCCTCTGCGGAGCGTGCGCGCCGCCGCCTTGCCTACGACGAGCTCCTCTGTCTGCAGCTTGCCCTCATTACCAGGAGGAATCTCGAGCTTGGGGGAGTTGAGCCCACTCGTCATGTGACAAATGGCCCTCATATGGAGGCGCTTCTCCGCGCCCTGCCCTTTACCCTCACTGACGAGCAGCGCGTGGCCGCGGACGAGATTCTTGAGGACATGGCATCGCCGCATGTGATGAACAGGCTGCTTCTGGGAGACGTTGGCACGGGCAAGACCGCCGTTGCCGCTGTGGCCCTGGCCGCCGTCGCAGACACCGGGACGCAGGCGGCCGTCATGGCACCGACCTCGGTTCTCGCGCGCCAGTATGCGGAGAAGCTCGGTCCTGTGCTCGATGCCGCCCACGTGAGCTGGGCTCTCATCACGGGCGCCACCCCCGCGGACGAGCGCCTTCTGTCCGAGGCCTCAATCTCGCGTGGTGAGACGAGCGTGGTGTTCGGTACCACCGCGCTGCTTTCAGGGGGAGTCGACTTTGCCTCGCTCTCCCTCGTGGTCATTGACGAGCAGCACCGCTTTGGCGTCGACCAGCGCGCGGCGCTTCGACGCAAGGGGGCCGGTGCGGACCTTCTCGCCATGACGGCAACGCCCATCCCGCGCACGCTCGCGCTCTCGCTCTATGGGGACGTCGATCTTTCCCGCATTCGACGCCGTCCGAGGGCGGGGGCGGGCATAACCACGCACGTGGTTTCCCCCGACAACCTCGACCTTGCCTGGGGCGCCATTCGAGACGCCGTTGTCGCTGGACATCAGGCCTACGTTATCTGCCCGCTTGTAGACGAGTCGGATGATGGCTCGACGCTCGACGACGTTCCCGAGGTGCTGCGCTCTCAGTCCCAGCGGCTGCGTTCCGCCACCGCCACGCTCGAGGAGCTGAGGTCGCAGATTCTGACGGGGCCCTCCTGTGACATTCTCACGGGTCGCATGTCGGCGGCCGACAAGGACCTTGCCATGGAACGTTTTCGAGAGGGGCGAACGCAGGTCCTCGTTGCGACGACGGTCGTCGAGGTGGGCGTTGACGTCCCCAACGCCACGGTTATGGTGGTCCTGGATGCGGACCGCTTTGGCCTTGCCACGTTGCACCAGCTTCGCGGCCGTGTCGGCCGCGGGGATGTGGCTGGAACGGTCTACCTGAGCTGCGCAGCCAAGCGCGAGAGCCGCGCGCGCGAGCGCCTGGCCGCCCTGGAGGCCACCTCTGACGGATTTGAGCTCGCTGAGCTTGACCTGCGTCTTCGGCATGAGGGAGAGGTCCTGGGGTATCGTCAGAGCGGTGGCGTCTCGCTCGAGATTTCGGACCTCGACGCGGACCGCGACCTTGTGGAGGCGGCGCACGCGGACGCCAGAGTGATTGCCGCCGAGGACCCGAGGCTTCTCTTGCCGGTGCACCGTGCGCTTGCGCTCGAGGTGCGCGACAGATTTGGTGCCTACTTTGATGAGCTGGAGCGAGCATGAGGATTGTTGGCGGAAGATGGCGCGGACGCAGCATCGAGGCGCCCGAGGGTAGGGGAGTCACGCGTCCCACGACTGATAGGACCCGCGAGCAGATTGCCTCGATGATTCTCTCGGCCCGCGGTCTTGATCTTTCGGGGGAGTCGGTGCTCGACGCCTTTGCGGGATCGGGTGCGATGGGGCTTGAGCTGCTCTCCCGCGGTGCCTTGAGGGCAACGTTCGTTGACAGCGACCGCCGTGCCGTGCAGCGCATTCGTCGCAGCGCTACCGCGCTTGGTGCTGCACAGTCGGAGTTTTGCGCAACGTGTGGCGACGTCTTCGCACTTACGCGGCGCGGCCTTGTTGGCGCCCCCTTTGATATCGTGTTTCTGGATCCGCCGTATGCCATCGAGGCAGAGCGAGTTTCTGGGCTTGTGAGTGAGCTTGTCGCGAGCGGACAGCTCTCAGCGGGGGCGACGGTTATCTACGAGCATGCCTCGAACGCGCGAGGCCTTGTATGCGACGGACTTGAGCTGCTTAAGTCCAAGACGCATGGAATTACCGCCGTCGATCTTCTGGTCGTGCGGCGCGAGGAGGACAGCCATGAGCTTTGATACCATCACACATGTTGTTGTGCCGGGAACGTTTGACCCCGTGACGCTTGGACACATCGATGTCATTCGTCGCACGCGGAGGCTCTTTCCCAAGGTGAGCGTTGCCGTTGCGGCATCTGTCAACAAGAACGGGAAGGGAACGACCTTCACGCTCGACGAGCGCGTTGAGATGATTCGAGAGGCCCTCTCAATCGAGGGTCTGCCCGATGACATTGAAGTCATGCCGTTTACCGGTCTTCTTGTCGAGTTTTGCAAGGAGATTGGCGCTGGCGGCGTGGTCAAGGGCCTTCGCGCCATGACCGACTTTGAGTACGAGCTCCAGCAGGCAGATCTCAACAGTCATCTTTCGCCCGACCTTGAGTCGGTCTTTGTCATGTCTAACCCCAAGTACGGCTACGTCTCTTCCTCGATTGTTCGTGAGATTGCCTCGATGGGCTCCGACGTGAGCATTCTTGTGCCCTCCAACGTCGACAGGCGCCTCCGTGAGCATTACGCCAAGATGTGACGCTGCTCGGATGTGCAAAATCCTCGTTCGTGCCACAAACCCGCGTCCTGCCGTGCAAATTCCGCACTCGTGCCACCTGTTTTTTCCAACTATGCCAGATATGATTCAAAAGATGATGCGCTTATCTGGGCTTTTATGGTGACGATACTCTGACCACCCCCGAAAACATGTGGCACGAGCGGCGATTTTGTACGGCAGGACGCGGGTTTGTGGCACGGACGAAACTTTTGCGCAGGACCAAACACGTTGGATAAGAGAGGAGTCACGCGCAAAAGAGCTTGCCAAGCGCGCCGGTAGGGCAGGTTGTGAATGACCTTCTCGTTAAGATGCCGATGCGTTTTCTATATTGGCCGATAATCTGCTAACATGCTCAGAGAGTGGGCCGGGGAAACCAGGCTACCGATGAGTCACGCGAAAGGAACTATAGATGCAGCCAGGTGAGGAAATCGAGAGCTTGGTCGACGAGCTCGAGCAGATCGTTAGCGAGGCCAAGTCCCCCCTCATGGACAACGGCCAGAAGAAGATTGTCGACGCGCAGGACGTTTACGAGATTCTCGATGAGATTCGTCGTGTGTTCCCCCAGGAGTTCCAGGATGCTCGCCGCATCATCAAGGAGGAGCAGGAGACGCTCGACCGCGCTCAGCAGCAGGCCAACTCCATCATTGCCGACGCACAGCAGCAGGCCATGATTCTCGCTGGCGACCAGGAGATCGTTCGTCTTGCCCAGCAGCAGGCCGATGGCATCCGTGACCAGGCAGCTCAGTATGAGCGTGACACCCGTTACAACGCCGAGGAGTACGCCGATACCGTGCTCGCTCACCTTGAGGAGAACCTCAAGAGCCTCACGAGCTCCGTCTCGCGCGTTCGTCAAACCCTTGACGAGAACTCCGGCCCTCGTAATACCACCAACAACGTTCCCTGGTAGTTATGGAACCCATCATCATCTGCGTTGACGACCGGCTCGCCAATCCTGGCGACACTTGGTCGGTTGCCGCTCATCTCGATGAGGCGTGCTATACGCTTGGAGATCATGAGTTCTCGCTTCCCGGGGGCATTGACTACGATGTCGTCCTCACCAATGCGGGCGAGGGCATTCTCGTCACGGGGTTGCTGCGTGCTCGCGTGGTGGGAACGTGCGATCGCTGCCTGGGCGAAGCCGAGTTCGACGTTGCCTCGGAGGTGGACGAGTACTACCTCTTCGAGGAGCCCGAGGAGCTTGGCGAGGACGAGGACGAGGCTGACTACGAGCTCGTTTCGGCAGACCGTACGATTGACCTCTCCGGTGCGCTGCTCACCGCGCTTGTGATGGAGACCCCCTTCGTGGTGCTTTGCCGCGAGGATTGCAAGGGCCTCTGCCCTGTGTGCGGTGCCAACCTCAACGAGGAGGACTGCGGGCACGCCTCTCAGATCGAGGCGGAGCGCGAGGAGGAGCGTCTCAAGGCATCTCCCTTCGCCGCTCTGGCGGGTCTCGATCTTTCCAGAGGAGATGACACCGGCGCTGAGTGAAGAATTGCTGTTCTCGCTCGATTTCTGAGGCAAACGTGCTATAGTTTCGCCTTGCATGACTCTGGTGATTATGCGCCGCCGAGCGCGAACGGCGGGCGTAGGTACGAAACAAGAGAGGTTTTGACATGGCAGTACCCAAGCAAAAGAAGGGCCGCGGCGCCACTCACACCCGTCGTTCGGCTAACAGCAAGCTCGCGGCTCCGGCTCGCTCCGTCTGCCCGCAGTGCGGCGCCCCTAAGCTCCCGCACCACGTGTGCCCCAACTGCGGTCACTACAAGGACCGCGAGGTCATCGTCACCGAGTAGTGCCTCGGAACAGATTGACTTGCCAGGCCGGCTCCCTCATGGGGCCGGCCTTTTCTTTTGGCATGGATTGGCAGCCTAGCGAGAAGGACGCGCACCCGCAGGTTGCGTCATAATGATAGGGCATGTGACGGGGCGCCATGCCCCACGAAGGAGGAAGCATGACCACCATCTGCGTAGATGTCATGGGCGCCGACAAGGAGCCTGCCGTTCTTCTCGAGGGCGTCGCGAGCGCGCTTGCCGATGACGCAGACCTCTCGGTGCTGGTTGCCGGCGCGGCCGACGTCGTCGAGCCGTTCTGCGCCTCGCACGACCGCGCTCGCGCGCTCGTGACCACCGAGGTCATCACCATGTCCGAGCACCCTGCGCAGGCGGTGCGCGCAAAGAAGGACGCCTCCATCGTGCGCGCGGCTGCGGCGGTTCATGCTGGCGAGGCCGACGGCCTCTTCTCCGCTGGCTCCACCGGTGCCGTGCTCACCGCCGCCACCTTTGGCGTCGGTCGCCTCAAGGGCATCAAGCGCCCCGCGCTCTCCCTGCCGTTCCCGGGCATCTCCGGCAAGCCGACGGTGTTTCTTGACATGGGCGCCAATGCCGACGTCAAGCCCGACGTGCTCGTGCAGTTTGCGCACATGGGCCGCGCCTATAGCCGTGCGATCCTGGGCGTGACCAACCCTCGCGTGGGCCTTCTCTGCAACGGCTCCGAGGACACCAAGGGCTCCGAGATGGCGCTCGCGTACCATGCCGCGCTCGAGGCGGGCAACTGCGGTTTTGCGGGCAATGCCGAGGGGACGGACCTTCTTGCTGGGACCTTTGACGTCATTGTGGCCGACGGCTTCACCGGAAACGTTGCGCTCAAGTCCATCGAGGGCACGGGCAAGTTTGTCATCAAGCGCCTCAAGGCCGCGATGGGGGAGTCTCTCACCAACAAGATTGGCATGGCGCTTCTTGCCAAGTCACTCAAGTCGCTTGCCGCTGAGATGTCCGGCGACGAGTACGGCGGCGCCATTCTGCTCGGCCTTCGTGCGCCGGTGGTGAAGGGCCACGGCGCCACGAGCGCCCAGGCCGTGCGCATGGGAACGCTCGCTGCCGCCCGCGCCGCGCGCGCCGGGCTCTCCGAGAAGATCGCCGCCGCCTGCGAGCTCACTAAATGACGAAATGAGGCTGTCCCGTTTCCGCGCCGCCCCTTTTGGGCGGAGCGGGTAGAATGGGACGGAGCACATAACCAGAGGAGGAACTATGGATCGTGACGCCATTCTCGCCAAGGTCATCGAGGTCGTTGAGGACACCCTCTCCCTTGGTTCCGATGTCCAGCTGAACGAGGGCACCAACCTGAAGGAGCTCGGTGCCGACTCGTTTGACCTGCTCGAGCTGGTGACCGCCCTCGAGGACGAGTTCTCCATGACGTTTGCCGACGACGCCGTTGGCAGCATCGCCACCGTTGGCGAGGTCGTGGACGCCATCGCGAGCGCCCAGTAAGCAGGGGGCCGTTTCTTTGAAGATGCACCATCGGGTAGCCGAGGCGGAGAGGATCTGCGGGCACCACTTCGAGCATCAGGAGCTCATCGCCGCCGCCCTCACGCACCCCTCCGCCGCGGAGGGCAAGTCCGTCTCGGCCTCCTATGAGCGGCTCGAGTTTCTGGGGGACTCGATTCTCGGAGCCATTGTCGCAACCGACCTCTTTGAGCGCTTCCCCGACATGGACGAGGGGGCGCTCACGCAGGCCAAGATCAGTCTTGTCTCGGGCAAGATGCTCTCAAGCGTTGCCGAGAAGCTCGGCGTGGCCCCGCTCATCGTGATGGGGGAGTCCGAGAAGGGCACGGGCGCGCGCGGCATGCACTCGGCCCTCGAGAACGTCTACGAGGCCCTGGTGGGCGCGCTCTACCTTGACGCGGGCTATCGCGTCACCCATGAGTTTGTCATGCGCACGCTGGGTCCGGAGGTCTCTCCTGCGCTGGCGAGAAAGCCTATCAGCCCCAAGTCACGCCTTCAGGAGGTTGCCCAGCGAGACATGCACTGCGGGCCCGAGTACAAGCTCGTCGCGGAGGAGGGGCCCGCGCACGACCCCACCTTCACCTCCGTCGTCATGGTTGACGGGCGCCGCATCGGCCGCGGCAGCGGGCCCTCGAAGAAGTCCTCCGAGAGTGCGGCTGCCATCGACGCCCTCGTCAGCCTCGGGTATGCTGAGACGGGCGACTTCGAGGGCGCCGGAACCACCAACTAGGCAAGACGCAAGGAGAAGCGCCGCGTGTATCTGAAGTCGCTCACACTCAAAGGATTCAAGTCGTTCGCCGACCGGACGCAGATGGCCTTCGACCCCGGCCTCACGGTGGTCGTGGGGCCCAACGGCTCGGGAAAGTCCAACGTGTCCGACGCCATTCTCTGGGTTCTCGGCGAGCAGAGCGCAAAGCAGCTGCGCGGCCAGGCCATGGAGGACGTCATCTTCTCCGGCTCCTCCGCACGCGGCGCGGTGAGCGTGGCCGAGGTCACGCTCGTGCTCGACAACTCCGACCACACCCTGCCCATCGACTTTTCCGAGGTGGGCATCACGCGCCGGATGTATCGCTCCGGCGAGTCCGAGTACCTCATCAACGGCTCGCCGAGCCGTCTCATGGACGTTCAGGACATCCTGCACGACTCGGGTCTCGGCAAGGATACGCACTCGATTATCTCGCAGGGCAAGCTCGACTCCATTCTCTCGAGCCGCCCCGAGGAGCGTCGCGCCCTCATCGAGGAGGCGGCCGACATCTCCAAGCACCGACGCCGCAAGGAGCGCAGCCAGCGCAAGCTCGTCTCGATGGACGAGAACCTCTCGCGAGCCAAGGTGGTTTCGCGCGAGCTGTCGCGCCAGCTTAAGCCCCTTGCGCGCCAGGTGGACAAGGCACAGCGGGCGCGTGCGCTCGAAGACGAGCTCAAGGAGCTCGAGGTGCAGCTCGCCGTTGACGACCTCAGGCGCCTCCAGGAGAGCTACGGTCGTCTCTCCGCGCGCGGCAAGGAGGCCGACGCGGCCATCGAGCTCGCTCAGTACCGCTTTGACGAGAAGAGCAAGGAGCTTGAGAAGCTCCAGTCCCTCCTCGAGCAGAAGGGGCTCTTCGTCGGTGACCTCGGCGAGCAGCGCCGTCGCATGCAGGACGTGCTCGCTCAGATCGATGCGGACATGCGCGTGCTCGAGGAAAAGGGCCGCAACATGGTCTCTCGCCTCTCCGACATGCGCATGCAGCTCTCGTCGATGGAGAAACAGCGCGCAGACGCCGCCTCGGAGCACGAGCGCCTGCTCGACGAGCTCTCGGACATGAGCGTGCGCGAGCGTGACCTTCGTGAGTCAGTGGACGAGCTCTCCCGTGCCTCGCACGAGGCGGTCGAGCGCAGACGCGTCCTCGACGCCCAGATCTCGCGCATCAACTCTGAGGAGCGTGCCGCGCGGGCGGAGGCTGATCGCGAGACCCTCGCCTACGCGAAGCTCGAGGACCAGATCTCTAACGCTCAGCTTGAGGACGAGATGTTTGTCTCTCGTCTTGAGCAGCTCGAGGACTCCGTGAGCACGGCTGAGGAGGCGCTCGCGGAGCGCATCGCGCGCGCCGACGAGATTCAGGACGAGCTCACCTCCGCGCGAGCGCGTGCCGAGGAGCTCTCACGCGAGATCTCACGCCACAGCTCCGAGCTCGTTGCCGCCCGCCAGGCCGAGGGCGAGGCCCGCACGGCCCTCTCGTCCTCCCAGGCCACCCTTGACGCCCTTCGGGCCGTTGATGCCGAGGTCGAGAAGGCAAGCCCGCTCGTGGCGGCCCTCGTCGAGGCCGAGGGGGAGCGCGTGCGGTGCCGCCTCGCCGATCTCATCGAGGCGGACGGCGAGATTGAGTCCCTTGTTGAGCAGCTGCTCGGGGACGACCTCGCCGCGCTTGTTGTCGCGGACGCCGTCGCTGCCTCCAGTGTTGCCGAGCGCGCGGCTTCGCTTGCCGAGAAGGGCGGGCGCGCCACGATCGTCTCGCTTTCCGCCCCAAGCGTTCCCGCGACCGCGGATGCCCCCGGCACGCCGCTCGTCGAGCGGCTGCATGTGGTCGAGGGGTCCCGCGCCCTTCTCGCCGCGCTTCTCGGTGACGTCAGGCTTGTCGAGAACGTGTCCGCCGCGGTCTTTGCGCACGAGAGCTTCCCCTCGCTCACCTTTGTGACCGCCGAGGGTGCCGTCGTGCTGCCGGACGGCCGCGTTCACGTGGGGTCGGTGCCGAGCAGCGAGACGGGCGCCCTCGAGCGCAAGCGCAGGATTCGCTCGCTCACCGAGGGGATGGACGAGCTGTGCCACGCCCTTGAGGATGCCTCCGCCAGGGTCCTTGAGATCGAGGAGTCCCTCTCTGCGGCGAGGGAGGAGGAGGCCGCCCTCAAGGGTGACGTTGCGCGCCTGAGCGCCGAGCTCTCCTCCGTGACCTCGGAGCGCGGGCGCCTCGAGGCACAGATCTCCGCTGCCGTCTCGGAGCGCTCTCAGGTCACCAAGCGCCGCGAGGCATCCCGTGAGAAGGCCGCCGAGGCGCGTGGGGAGATCGAGGACCACCGCGCCGCCGCACGTGCCGCTCGCGAGCGCGCCGACGCCCTCGCCTCCGAGCTCTCCGAGAAGAACGACGAGCACCAGGAGGCCATCTCGGCCCAGGGGAAGGCGAGCCGCGCCCTCTCTGACGGCCGTCTCGAGCTTGCCATGACGAGCGAGCGCCGCGCCAACCTCCAGACGCGCGAGCGAGAGCTGGGCCGTCGCGTGAGCGACCTCGCGCAGCGCATCGGCGCCACGGAGCGCTCCTCTCGCGCCCTTGAGGTAGTTCGCCTGCGCGTGGACCCGCTCCATGACATCTACGAGGCAATTCGCGAGCGCGCCCTCGACTGGTCCGTGCGCCTCAGGGACCGCGCGTCGCTTGCCGAGGCGGACTCCGAGTCCCTCAAGCGCACGATCGGCGACGCCCGCGAGGCCGTGAGCGTCGCCTCGCGCGAGCTTGACGACGCGCGCAGCGTGGCCTCCGACGTCAAGGTTGACCTCGGCAAGCTCGAGGTGCAGGTGGAGGCCGCCATCAACGCGATCGTTGCCACCGGCGCCGTGCTCGACGAGGCGCTCACCATCCCCGAGCCCGAGGATCGCGACGCCGCGGAGCGACGCGTCTCCTCGCTCAGGAGCCAGCTCGAGTCCATCGGTCCCGTCAACGCCGTCGCCATGGACGAGTACCTGCGCCTCAAGGAGCGCGCCGACTACATTGACGAGCAGGTCGCGGACCTCGAGAGCGCCCGCGCGTCCCTGAAGAAGATCACGGCGGCCATCGACCGCAAGATGCGCACGCGCTTCCTGACGGTCTTTGAGAAGGTGAACGAGAACTTCTCGGAGATCTTCTCGCTGCTCTTCCCCGGTGGCCAGGCGCATATCGAGATGACCGACCCGGACAATCCCTCCGAGACGGGCATCGAGATCATCGCGCAGCCGCGCGGCAAGCGCATCGCCAAGATGATGCTCATGAGCGGCGGCGAGAAGTCGCTCACGGCGCTTGCCCTGCTCTTTGCCGTCTACAAGGTGCGCACCGTCCCGTTCTACGTCTTTGACGAGGTCGAGGCGGCACTTGATGACTCCAACCTCTCCAAGCTGCTCGACGCCATCGAGCGGCTCAAGGAGAGCACCCAGCTCATCGTGATCTCCCACCAGAGGCGCACGATGGAGCAGGCTGACGTTCTCTATGGCGTGTCGATGCAGGCCGACGGCGTGAGCCACGTGGTCTCGCAGCGACTCGACCGTGCCACGGGAAAGGTGGTTGATGCATAAGATGGGCTTCTTTGACAGCCTGAAGGCCGGCCTCAAGCGCTCTCGCGAGGCCATCAACGAGATCTTCTACATGGGTGGCGAGGTTGACGAGGAGTTCTGGGAGGACCTCGAGGACACGCTCGTCATGGGGGACATGGGCGCCGAGGTGGCCATGCGCGTGACCGACGACCTGCGCGAGCAGGCCGCGCGCGAGAACCTCGTGCGCGCCGACCAGCTGCGCGACGCCCTCATCCAGCGCCTTGCCGCCGAGTTTCCCTCGGCGGAGCGCGATCCCTTCACCGACGTTCCGAGCTGCGTGCTCTTTGTGGGCATCAACGGTGCGGGCAAGACCACGACGGTGGGCAAGCTCGCCGGTCGCGCCCGTGACGCCGGCATTCCCTGCGTGATAGGCGGCGCCGACACCTTCCGCGCAGCTGCCATCGAGCAGCTCGAGGTCTGGGGACAGCGCGCCGGCATCGACGTCATCACTCGCGAGCGCGGGGCCGACCCGGCGAGCGTCTGCTACGACGTGGTGGAGGAGGCCGAGAAGCGCGGCAGCAGGCTCGTCCTTATCGACACCGCGGGCCGCCTCCACACCTCGGCCGACCTCATGCGCGAGCTCGCGAAGGTCGTGAACGTCACGAGAAAGCGCTCCACGATTCCCGTCTCCGTGGTGCTCGTCATCGACGCCACAACGGGGCAGAACGGCCTCAACCAGGCCAAGGAGTTCAACGACGCCCTAGAGCTCGACGGCCTTATCGTCACCAAGCTCGACGGAACCGCGAAGGGCGGCATCGCGCTTGCTATCTCCACCCAGCTCAACCTGCCGATCTATCGCATTGGCGTGGGCGAGTCCATCGACGACCTCCAGACCTTTGACGCGCTCGACTTCTGCCGCGCGCTCGTGGGCGAAGGGATGTAGCCATGTTCAACTCTCTTTCCGACCGTCTCCAGGACACCTTTGAGAAGCTTCGCGGCAAGGGTCGCCTCACGGAGGATGACATCAACGTCGCAATGCGCGAGATTCGCATGGCGCTTCTCGAGGCGGACGTCAACTTCCGCGTGGTCAAGGAGTTTGTGGCGCGCTGCAAGGAGAAGTGTCTCACCGCCGAGGTAATGGATTCGCTCACACCCGCGCAAAACGTCGTGCGCATCGTGCTCGACGAGCTTACGGCGCTTCTGGGTTCCACGGACTCCAAGCTCACGCTCGCGCAGAACCGCACGCCCAACGTGATCATGCTCGTGGGCCTGCAGGGCTCGGGCAAGACGACGGCTGCTGCCAAGCTCGCCTACCTGCTCAAGAGCCAGGGTCACAGCCCGCTGCTTGCCGCGTGCGACACGCACCGTCCGGCCGCAGCTGACCAGCTCGCCACGCTTGGCGGCGAGATCGGCGTCTCGGTCTTCCGCGGCGACGGGAAGGACGCCGTGGCGGTGGCCGAGGGCTCCATCCGGGAGGCCATCGACCACCTCAATGACATCGTCATCGTGGACACCGCCGGCCGCCTCCAGATCGACGAGGAGATGATGGAGGAGGCCGTGGCCATCAAGCGCGCGGTGCGCCCCGACCAGATCCTCATGGTCGTCGATGCCATGACCGGTCAGGACATCGTGAACGTGGTCACGGAGTTTGCCAACCGCGTGGACTTTGACGGCGTCATCATGTCCAAGCTCGACGGCGACGCCCGCGGCGGCGGCGCGCTCTCCGTGCGCGAGGTCACCGGCAAGCCGATCAAGTTTGTCTCGATGGGGGAGAAGCCCGACTCGCTCGAGGTCTTCCACCCCGACCGCATGGCCAAGCGCATCCTGGGCATGGGCGACGTGGTGGGCATCATCGAGCAGGCCCAGAAGATGGCCGACGAGCAGCAGATCGAGGATGCGGAGCGCATGCTGCGCGAGGGCTTCACGATGGACGACCTTCTCGCGCAGATGCAGCAGATTCGCAAGATGGGCGGTCTCGCCAAGATCATGGGGATGATTCCCGGCATGGAGCGCGCCATGTCGCAGATGCCCCAGGCGGCCGACGACTCCCAGCTCACGCGCATTGAGGCCATCATCCGCTCCATGACGCGCGAGGAGCGCGTGCGACCCAAGATCATCAACGGCCAGCGCCGCAAGCGCATCGCCGCGGGTTCCGGGCGCAGCGTTCAGGAGGTCAACCAGCTCATCAAGCAGTGGGACGAGATGAACAAGATGATGGGCAAGATGCGCGGCATGGCCCAGCAGATGGGCGGAAAGGGCGGCAAGAAGAACCGTCGCGCCATGCAGCAGATGATGCGCAACATGGGCAACATGGGTAACATGGGCGGCGGAGGAAGGTTGCCGTTCTAGGGCTTCTCCCCAACGCGACCGGGGCCCGCACGCTTTCGTCAAGCGTGCGGGCCCCGGTTTGTCTTGCGCTGGCGAGAAGTGCGCCTACTTGTGAACCACCACGGCGTCGCCCTTCTGGGCAACCTTGTAGAGCGCCTGGCCGGAATCGTAGCTCAGGCGGACGCAGCCATGGCTGCCGTTGTAGAGGTAGGTGTCGCCACCGAAGGGCTGGTACTGCCACGGGGCGTTGTGGAACCCGATGAGGTTGCCGTTTCGGCTCCCTCCGTTGCCGACAAAGCCCACCCAGAAGTCAACGTGGCTGTCCCACTCGGGCTGACCGGTGGCGGGGTCGATGGGGCCCTTGAGATTGATGTCGCCGTCCGTTGCCGCGGACTTGACGCTGTCGACAGTCCACACGCCCGTGGGAGTCTCGCCGCCCGTGCCCTGGCCGGGCATGCCGGAGGTGATGTCGGCCTCCCAGATGAGCTCGCCGTTATCGTAGTACCTGGCGTGCTGCTCGGTGAGGTCAACGTCGATGTAGCGCTCCCCCCAGTCCTGACCGCCGGGGTTGATCTGGGCGGCGGTCTGAATGGTGGGGATGTCGATCGTCGTGGCCGTGCCAGACTCAAGGGCAGCCACGATCTGCTCTGCCGTTGCGGTACCGTCGATGATCCAGCCATAGCTGCTGCGGCCGTAGACGTTGGTCATGCTGTCACTCACGGTGAAGGTCTTTCCGTCGGGGCGCGTGTAGGTGCGCTCCGTGCCGGCGGTGTCGGTGAGGTCGGAGAGCTCGCCCTTGCACCACTCGGTGATAGCATCCTGGTTGAGGGATACGCTCATGTCTTCGCCGATGACGACCCAGCCCGCGACCATCTCGCTGGTGAGGTCGTAGACCTCCTCGCCGGCAAGGTTGAGGGTGGGGATGGCGGAGAGATAGCTGTTAGCCTTGGTGACGGCGTTCTCGATTGAGTCGCCCACGTCAAGCGTCTCCACGCCGAGGGTGAGCTCGGTCTCGCGCGCCTCGATGGCCTGCGCGATGCGCTCGACAACGGCATCGACGTTGATGTGCTGCGCGATGACGCCGTCGGCGAGCTTGAAGGTGCCCTGCTCGGCATCGTAGGAGATGCCAATCCCGCCGGTTGCGTCCACGGCCTGCTTGCCCTGCTCCACCACGGGCTCGATGAGGGCTGCGATCTTCTCGCGGTCGTAGGAGATCGATGCCTCTGAGGTGAGGTTGCGCTGCTGGGCGATCTCGAGGGGCCACGCCCATGTGTTCACGCTCTCGATCGCGGACTGTGCGTAGGCCTCCCCGTCGCAGGTGAGGTCTATGTCTGCGGGGGTGATCGTGAGGTCGATGCCGTTGCCGCTCACGTGGAGCTGGTAGTCGTCGAGCTCCCTGGACTTCTCGGCGGCAACGTCCGAGACGGTGCGCATCGAGACGTCCTCGCCGTCGAGCGTGGTCCCGGGCATGAAGTACTGGTTGAAGGCAAGCGCCCCAGCCACGTATGCGCCTCCCAGGAGCACCACCACAGTAACAAGAACGATTACGGCAATCAGGGGACCCTTCCCGCCTTTGGGGGAGGGCTTCTCAACAGGGCTCATATGGCTTGGCATGTGGCTATCCTCGCACTACGCTTATGAACGGCAGCGGGCCTCTCGGTCCTGTCACCTGTCATAATTCTGTTTAGTACGGAAGCATCTTACACCGAATGGAACGCGGTGATGGGCATGGCACAAATCCTGCAGCTTCGCTCCCTCGATGACGAGCGGCTCGACGTCTTTGCGCGCCTTACCGAGCACCAGTTGAAAAACTCGCTCGATGTGGAGAGGGGAGTGCTCGTCGCGGAGTCGCGCCTCGTCGTCGAGGTGGCACTGAGGCGTGGCGTGCGCCCACGGGCGTTTCTCGTTGACGAGCGCGACCTGGATGCGAGCGAGGACCTTCTTGCCTTAGCGGGCGATGACGTTCCCGCCTTTGTCCTGCCCCATGAGCAGATGGAGCGCCTCACTGGCTTCAGGCTCACGCGCGGGCTACTCTGTGCCATGGAGCGGCCACGTGCCCAAGGCGTGGGCGAGGTTCTGGACGACGCGCGCCGCGTTGCCGTTGTGGAGGACCTCGTCGACGTCTCCAATGTGGGGGCGCTCTTTCGCAGCGCGGCAGCCCTGGGTGCCGATGCCGTGATTCTCTCCCCGCGCTGTGCGGACCCGCTCTGCCGTCGCTCCGTGCGCGTCTCCATGGGGACGGTCTTTCAGGTGCCCTGGGCGCGCGCCGACAAGGACGACTGGCCGCGCGCGACGTTTGACCTGCTGCGCGAGAGGGGCTTCTCGGTGCTTGCCATGGCGCTTGAGCCAGATGCGATGCCGATCGACGACCCCTCGCTCCTTACTACCGAGAAGCGCGCGCTCGTCTTTGGCAGCGAGGGCTTTGGGCTTTCGTACGAGGCGCTCGATGCCTGCGACCGGAGCGTCATCATCCCGATGTCACACGGGGTGGACTCCCTCAACGTGGCGGCAAGCTCAGCCGTAGCCTTCTGGCAGCTCTTTCGCTGATTCCCCGCTATTCCGGGCACGTGCGACGACTTAGTCTTCAAATTGACAATTTTGACTCGTTAGTTGACACGCCCGCACAGAGAAGGACCGACCCTCACGCGACTTCTGCGAAGCAGTGAGCAATGAGGGAGGGCGGACCCGTCTTGGGCGCTGCGAGCTACTGTGCCGGCGTGGGCATCTTGGGGGCGAAGCCGTCGTCGCGGGTGAGAATGTTCATGAACTCGTCACCCGTGATGGTCTCCTTCTTCTGGAGGTAGTGGGCGATCTCGTGCAGCTTGAAACGGTTCTCGCGCAGGGTGCGCAGCGCCGTCTGGTGACCCTCCTCGACAAGCGCCTGGACCTCGGCGTCAATCTCCTGGGCCGTGCCCTCTGAGCAGGTGAGCTGCTGGCCGCCGCCAAGGTAGCGGCTCGCAGGCTGGCCGAGCTGCACCATGCCAAACTTGTCAGACATGCCGTACTGGGTGACCATGGCGCGCGCGAGCTGCGTAGCCTTCTCGATGTCGTTGGAGGCGCCGGTGGTCATCTCGTTGAAGATAAGCTCCTCGGCCGCGCGACCGCCGCAGAGCACCGCGATCTTGTCCTTGGCCTCCTGGCGCGTGGTGAGGAAGTGCTCGTCCTCCTCAACCTGCATGGTGAAGCCGAGGGCACCCGAGGTGCGCGGGACGATGGTGATCTTGGAGACGGGCGCGGAGCCCTTCTGCATGGCAGCGACGATGGCGTGGCCGGTCTCGTGGTAGGAGACGACCTCCTTCTCATGCGGGGAGAGGACGGTGGACTTCTTCTTCTCGCCGGCGATGACCACGTCAACGGACTCGAGCAGGTCCTCCTGCGTCACGCGCTTGCGTCCGAAGCGCACGGCGCGCAGCGCGGCCTCGTTGATGATGTTGGCGAGGTCGGCTCCCGAGGCACCGGGCGTGGAGCGCGCCACGATGCCAAGGTCGATGCCCGGCTCCATCTTGACGTCGTTGGCGTGGATTTGAAGGATGGCCTCGCGACCGGTGAGGTCGGGAAGCTCCACGGGGATGCGGCGGTCAAAGCGGCCGGGGCGTAGGAGCGCCTGGTCGAGCGTCTCGGGACGGTTGGTTGCGGCGAGAACGACGATGCCCTTGTGGTTGTCGAAGCCGTCCATCTCGGAGAGGAGCTGGTTCAGCGTCTGCTCGCGCTCGTCGTTGGAGGAGAGCGAGGAGTCGCGGCGCTTGCCCACGGCGTCGATCTCGTCGATGAAGATGATGCAGGGGGCCTTCTCGTTTGCCTGCTTGAAGAGGTCGCGCACCTTGGCGGCGCCGCGGCCGACGAACATCTCGACGAATGCCGAGCCGGCAATCTGGAAGAACGTGACGCCCGCCTCGCCGGCAACGGCCTTGGCGAGCAGGGTCTTGCCCGTGCCCGGAGGGCCCACGAGCAGCGCGCCGCGCGGGCAGCGCGCGCCGATCTCGTTGTACTTCTCGGGGTTCTTGAGGAAGCTCACGATCTCCTGGAGCGACTCCTTGGCCTCGTCCTGGCCAGCCACGTCCTTGAAGGTGACGCCGGTGTCCTCGCCCTTGATCTCCTTGGCGTTGGACTTGCCCAGGCCGCCGCCCATGCCAAATCCGCCGCCTCCGAAGTTCATCGAGGGGCCGTCGTCTCCCATGGCCTTCTTCATGCGACGGTTGAGCCACCAGCCTATGCCCAGGAACAAGAGGATGGGCAGGCCGTAAGAGACGAGCAGCATGAGCCAGAGGTCGCTCGAGGTGTCCTGAATCTCCGAGACCATCTTGACGCCGTGGTCGTTCAAAAGCTGCGCCGTTGACTCCTCGGTGCCGTTCCAGAGCACCGTTGAGTAGAGCTGCTGGGAGTCTCCCTCACCGGTGGTGAAGGTGATCTCGGGGTTGCCGTAGACCGACTCGGCCTGTGTGACCTCGTTGTTCTCGACCATGTCGACGAACTGGCTGTACTCCACGTGCTGCACGCGACTTGCCGTGAGGCCGCTGCCGAGCGCCTGGCTGATCGCGAGGTAGGCGATGATCGCGATCAGGATGTAGAGCAGCATCGAGCGCCGACGCTTGTTCTCGTTCATGTCCATCGTTTGCGTTTGCCCTTCTTAGGAGGTGGTACTTCGCACTTCTGATACCCAAATTATCCGTCAAATTCACCGAGGGTACCTACGGCCCAAAGAAACTCTCCTTTTGACCTGACGGGCGGAGCTGACAAATCGCCCCCGTCCCCATCTGTCAGGTCAAGGCAGGCTTGATGGGGCTAGGAGCGGGTGCGCTCGGGGAGCTCGCCGGTGCGGTAGGCGTCGAGAAGGGCGCGCAGGTCGAAGATTTGCTCGCGAATGTCGGCGCCGGTGTCGGTGTCGTCTATCGTGAGGGGTCGCGGCTGCACTTCGAAACGATCATCGTCGCTCATGATGTCTGCGTTGAGGTCGAGGACGTCGGCAATCGATCCGAAGGGGCGGTGCGCCTTGATGCGCATGCCGCGCGGGTCGGCGATGAGGGTGTAGCCCGCAATGCCCGTCGTCTTGTGATAGGCCTGGCAGAAGCCGCCGTCGATGACAATGAGCCTGCCTCCGGCGCGCACGGCCTTCTCGCCATCCGCGGCGTGGACGGGCGTGTGCCCGTTGATGATGTGCCCTCGCTCCGGGTCAGCGCCAAACTCCTCGAGGATGCGTCGGCAGACCTGCTCGTCGTCCGTGAGCGCGTAGTAGGGGTCACGAGGCTCGGCCCACGTGCTGCGATCCTTGAAGTACGTGCGCTCGAAGGTCTTGACCACGCGACCCGAGAGCGGGGAGTAGCGCCCGCACCAGAGGTACCACATCCAGTCGAGCGAGACCTCGTCGTGCTCGTGCCAAGCACGGCGCGCCAAGCGGTCGGCGTAGTCGTAGTAGGCCTTGCCCGCGAGTAGCTGGCCCTGATGGTTCACGGGGTGGAAGGTGCCGTCCTCGTTCATGGGAACGCAGGCGTGGAAGAGCACGTCATCGTTATGAACGAGGTAGGCACTCCCGCGCTCGTAGAGGAAGTTCACGTGTTTCTGCAGCTTGTAGGAGGTGCGCACGGCCTCGAGGAGGTTATCCATCACGCGCAGCTCGTCGTCGGAGAGCGCGTAGGGGTCTTCCGGGTCCAGGGTGGGGAAGTCGCTCGTTAGAAGCTCGTAGTCCTTATCGCCCACGTGCGCCACGCCTCGTGCGGGGTCAACGTGCTCGAGCAGCAGGCGATCTTCCATGTGCCAGTTGGGATGGCGAAGGATCGTCTGCCCCTCCAGCTTGAAGAGGATGACCGAGATGGCCTTCTCAAGCGGGCTCATGGTGTCGTCTGCGCGGTAGGTGGCCTCGGCGAAGAGGGCGAGCTCTCGCAGGGAGATGCCGTACGCCCCCTCGAGGATCTTGAGGGAGTCGTAGCGGATGTTGTTGCGAATCACCGCGGCGAGGCACGTGGCCGATCCCGCGGCGGCGCCCATCCAGACGATGTCGTGGTTGCCCCATTGGAGGTCCACCGAGTGGTACTCCATGAGGCGGTCGAGGATCTTATCGGCATGGGAGCCACGGTCAAAGACGTCGCCCACGAGGTGGAGGTGGTCGACGGCGAGGCGCTTGATGAGCGAGGCGAGGCTCACGATGAAGTCGTCTGCGGAGCCGGTGTCCACGATGGTGTCGATGATGCGCTGGTGGTAGCGCTGGCGCTGCTCGCCCTCGCCGGGTGCGGCATGGAGGAGCTCGTCGATGATGTAAGCGTACTCGACGGGCATGGCCTTGCGTACCTTGGAGCGCGTGTAGGAGTCCGAGAGGTAGCGCGCCAGGCGCACGAGCCGCATGAGGGTGATGGCGTACCATTCCGCGGTTGCCGTCCCTGCCGACTTGAGCCGCCGCAGCTTGCGGTGGGGGTAGTAGATGAGGGTGCAGAGGTCCGCCTGCTCGTCATGGGTGAGCTCAAAGCGGAAGGTTGCCGCCACGCGCTCTCGGATGACGCCCGAGCAGTTGTTGAGGATGTGCTTGAAGGCGTCATATTCGCCGTGGACGTCCGAGACAAAGTGCTCGGTGCCCTTGGGCAGGTTGAGGATGGCCTCGAGGTTGATGATCTCGGTGTAGGCCGACTGCGCGGAGGGGAACTTCTCCGAGAGGAGCTCGAGATACTTGCGGTCAGGCATGACGTGTCCCTTCTCGCCGGCTTTTTTCACATAATACGCCTTTGAAATTGGTTTCTGTTGTGACGCAGACAAAGAATTTTCGAATCGAAAACAATTGATCGCCGTTCCCAGCGCACGCGTCATTGTGAAGCGTTTGCGCGATGCCCGATACCACTGAAATCGTGCTACCATACACACTCAGGCGATGACGGGGAGAGTACCCGGGGTCGCGCGGTCACGAGAGAGCGGGGACGGTGGGAGCCCGCGGCCGCGTCCCGGCGAAGATCACCCCTGAGCCGCGGCCCCAAAGCGCCGAGAAGAGCGTTCTTCTCGCCGCGCGAGTAGGCGTCGCCGGAGTGGCCGCCGACACAGGTCAGCCGAGTAAGGCGGATATCCGCTCGCTGGGTGGTTCACAAGCGAAGTCGCAGGCGCGCTTCGTCCCAGCAGGAGGGACGGGCGCGTTTTTTGTGCCCGAGGAGAAATGATTCAAAAGGGGTCTGTCCCCTTTTGAATCACGAAGGAGGAGAGCGTGGCGAAGAACGAGTACAAGAAGACGACCAACCTGCCGAGCACGGGCTTTCCCATGCGCGCCAGCCTGGCCCAGAACGAGCCCAAGCGTCTGGCGATGTGGGAGGAGAACCACGTCTACGAGCAGATGATCGCCAAGAACGAGGGGCACGAGAAGTTCGTCCTGCACGACGGCCCCCCGTACGCCAACGGCCCCATCCACCTTGGCCACGCGCAGAACAAGATCTCCAAGGACATCATCAACCGCTACTGGTCCATGCGCGGCTACCAGACGCCGTACGTCCCCGGCTGGGACTGCCACGGCCAGCCCATCGAGCACAAGGTCGAGACCATGCTCGGGACCGAGAAGTTCAACCAGCTTCCCACCGAGAAGATTCGCGAGCTCTGCCGCAAGATGGCCGTCGAGCAGGTTGACACCCAGCGCCGGGGCTTCAAGCGCCTGGGCGTGCTGGGCGAGTGGGACAACCCCTACCTCACCTACGTGAACGACTACGACGCCACCGACGTCGAGATCTTCAAGGCCATCTTCGACGCCGGTGCCATCACGCAGGGCTCCAAGCCCGTGCACTGGTGCTCGCACTGCCACACGGCCCTCGCCGAGGCGGAGATCGAGTACGGCGACGAGGTCAGCCCCGCCATCTTCGTGCGCTTTGAGATGACCACGGTGCCGGAGGGCCTGGAGGCCTGGGCCGGCAAGCTCTTCGTTGACATCTGGACCACCACGCCGTGGACCCTTCCCGCCGACGACGCCGTCATCTGCCACCCCGAGGCCACCTACGTGGCGCTCGTCCACGACGGCCGCGCGGAGATCGTGGCCGAGGCGCTCGCCGAGCGCTGCGCCGCCAAATTTGGCTACGGCGAGGTCGAGCTCGTGCGCGGCGAGGACGGCGAGCCCTGGCGCGCCACGGGCGAGGCTCTCGCGCACAACCGTTACAAGCAGCCGATCTTTGGCGACCAGGGCGAGACGGGCGAGTTCATCTACGCCGACTACGTCACCCTCGATGACGGTACGGGCATCGTCCACTGCGCGCCCGGCCACGGCGTGGACGACTACCTCGCCGGCCAGAAGTTCGGTATCCCTACGGTCATGCCGGTTGACGACGACGGTCGCTTCTTCGTGGGCGACGGCATGGGCACCGGCGGCCCGTGGTCCGGCATGGAGGTCAACGAGGCCAACCCCAAGATCATCGAGTGGCTGCGCGAGCGCGGCACGCTGATCCTCCACGAGGACATCAACCACAGCTACCCGCACTGCTGGCGCTGCAAGGAGCCGGTCATCTTCCGCGCCACGAGCCAGTGGTTCGTCTCGATGGACAAGCCGCTGCGCGGCGGCAAGAGCCTCCGCGAGCAGGCGCTCGAGGAGCTCGCGAAGGTCAAGTTCTACCCCGGTCACGCCATCAAGCGCATCGGCTCGATGGTTGAGGGCCGCCCGGATTGGTGCATCAGCCGCCAGCGTAACTGGGGCGTGCCCATCCCGGCCTTCACCTGCCAGGATTGCGGCGAGACCGTCATGAACGACAACACGCTCGACGCCGTGATCAAGCTCTTCCGTGAGAAGGGCTCCGACGCCTGGTTCACCGACGACCCCGCCAGTTACCTCGGTGACGCCTGCGTCTGCCCCAAGTGCGGCGGGCACCACCTCAAGGCCAACAAGGACATCCTTGACGTCTGGTGGGACTCCGGCGTCTCCCACACCGCCGTCTGCCGCCACCGCGACAATCTCACGTTCCCCGCGGACATGTACCTCGAGGGCTCCGACCAGCACCGCGGCTGGTTCATGAGTTCGCTCATGACCTCCGTGGGCGCCTACGGCGTGGCTCCGTACAAGTCCGTGGTCTCCCAGGGCTTCACGCTCGACGGCCAGGGCCGCAAGATGTCCAAGTCGCTCGGCAACGTGATCGACCCCAATGCCGAGTGCGACACCCGCGGCGCCGACATCCTGCGCCTCTGGGTCACCTCGGTCGACACCTCCAACGACATCCCCTGTGACGACTCCATTCTCGACCACGTGGGCGAGGCCTATCGTCGCTTCCGCAACACGCTGCGTTTCCTGCTTGGAGAGATCGAGGGCCAGTTTGACCCGGCCACCGACGCCGTGCCGTACGACGAGCTCCTCGCCTACGACAAGCTCACGCTCGCGCGCCTCTGCCAGGTC
>CASEGE010000019.1 GCA_949287335.1 uncultured Olsenella sp.
ATTTCCAAGTACGAGTTGGTCTCTGCCTATAACGCGTGCTTCGGAACGAGCTTCGATGCGGGTTCGCAGCCGAGCTTCCAGCTTACGTTTGCCTCCGGCAACGATGACGCGACCGGTGACAACCCCAGCGCGACGGAGATCAAGCGTGGCGAGGCCGTCACTCTGCCCGAGTGCCCGTACGAGCTCGAGCACATGACCTTCGATGGCTGGAGCATCGGCGGCACCACCTATCCCGCGGGCGCCGAGTACGTGCCGAGTGCCTACGGCGACGCCGCTGCCGAGGGCGCGTGGTCGGTTACGGTTGTTGCCACGGCCACCACGTTTGACGACTACATCTACTCCTACATTCAGGATGCCGGCATCCCCATGGTTCTTTTCGCTGACGGAACCGTCGAGGTTGACCACTACAAGGGCTACGCCTGCCTGGGCACCTGGGAAGTTGAGGGCTCCGGCTCCGGCGAGGGCACGCTCGTCATCAAGAACGAGAAGGGCGAGGCGATTGCCATCAAGCAGGACGGCACGAGCGCTACGTATGCGCAGGAGGGCGTCTACTACGACTGGAACCAGCCCGACCAGGGCTACGGCTCCGGCATGTTCCTCGTGATGCTTACGCACACCCTTGATCTTGCCGCCTTTGCTGAGGCCTACAATGCGGAGTTTGGCACGAGCTACGATTCCGTGAGTGTGGAGACCGGCTCCGCTGAGTTTGCCCTCGAGGAGACTGGTGAGCCCAAGTCCGTGTTCTAGTCGATACGCCTCGTTGGCCGGGCCGAGAACCCTCCTCCCTCTCGGTCCGGCCCCATGAACGGAGAAACACCTCATGTCAGACAAGCAACCAAAGAAGAAGGGCGGAGCGGGCCGTATCGTCGGTCGCGTGATCGGCGTGGTGCTCGCCGCGGTGTTTGTCGCCCTCATCGTTGCGGCAAACGTCATCCTTCCCAACTATACGCAGGTCATCAACTCCTACCTGGGCGTCGAGCAGGGCTGGGACAACTCCGGCGCCAAGACCGAAGGCCTTGACCTCGAGTACAACAAGGCCGACCACAAGTCCCGCGAGGAGCTGGCCGACGCCGAGGCCGCGCTTGATGAGAAGATCGCCGGCGAGGGCATCGTCCTTCTCGAGAACACGGGCAACGCGCTGCCGCTGGCCGAGGGCACCACGCTCTCCTTTGTGAGCGGCAACTCGCGCTCGCTTGGCGCCGGGGCCGCGGGCATCCTCGCGTCCACCATGGGCGTTGAGGGCGAGACCGTCGACGCCGTGACCCCCGCGATGGAGGCGGCCGGTCTCAAGGTCAACCAGGAACTCGTCGAGTTCTACGCCTCCGGCGCGGGCTCCGAGTACGTGATGGGCCCGGGATCTGTGAGCTACGGCGACGACGAGGACTTCTCGATCAACGAGTGCCCGCTCTCCGTGATGGAGGAGGCCGGCGTGCTCGACTCGCTCGAGGGAACCACGCCCGTCTTTGTGATGAAGCGCGTTGCCGGCGAGGGCCGCGACATGCCGCGCTCCATGTACAACCATGCGGACAACCCCGAGGACCAGGCGCGTTCCTACCTCGAGCCCGACAGCACCGAGCTTGAGATCTTGCAGTACCTCAACGACAACTTTGACAACGTCATCCTGCTCATCACGTCCAACAACGCGCTTGAGCTCGGCTGGCTCGAGCAGTTCCCCAACGTGAGGGCGGTCCTGTACGCGCCGTCCTTCGGCTCCTACGGCATCAACGCCCTGGGCAGCGTGCTCACGGGTGCCGTGAACCCCTCCGGTCGTACCAAGGACACCTTTGCCGCGGACGCACTTGCCGCGCCGGCTGCCCAGAACTTTGGCGACTACCAGTACCTTGACGAGAATGGCGAGCTCACCAAGTACAACTACGTCTCCTACGAGGAGGGCATCTACGTAGGCTATCGCTACTACGAGACCCGCTACGAGGACGTCGTGCTCGGCCAGGGCAACGCCGGCGAGTTCAACTACGACGAGGAGGTCTGCTACCCGCTGGGCTACGGTCTCTCCTACACCACCTTCGAGTGGTCGGACTTCTCGACCGCGTGGTCCGGAGACGAGTGCACGGCCACGGTCACGGTGACCAACACCGGCGACGTGGCGGGCAAGGACGTCGTCGAGCTCTACGCGCAGTCTCCCTACACGGACTACGACTGCGAGAACGGCGTGGAGAAGGCCTCCGTGGTGCTCGTGGGCTTTGCCAAGACGGGCCTGCTCGAGCCCGGCGAGTCCCAGACGGTGGAGATCACCTTTGACGAGTACCAGCTCGCCTCCTATGACTACCTGGGCGCGCGCACGTGGATCCTCGACGCGGGCACCTACTACGTGACCGCCGGCAAGAACGCGCACGACGCCGTGAACAACGTGCTTGCCGCCAAGGACGCCCCCGTGGAGGGCAACACCGCGATGGTTGCCGAGTACGTGCCGGACAACACCGAGGTTGACACCACTACCTACGCCACGGACACGCTCACCGGCGAGGAGGTCACCAACCACCTGGACGACGCCGCGGGAGAGCTCACCTACCTCACCCGCTCCGACTGGGAGGGCACGTTCCCCACGCACGACGGTGAGCCCACCTCGCAGGTCTCCACCTGGGGCAACGAGATCAACGGCGAGGACGGCGTGAGCTACACCTACGGCAAGACGGCCTCCGCCGACCTTATCGCCGAGCTTGACTCCACCGACTCCGGCAATCCCAACGTCGAGTCCTGGGACGGCGAGCTCGTGTACGGGGCGGACAACGGCCTCACGCTCATCGAGATGCGCGGTCTTGAGTACGACGACCCGCAGTGGGACGCCCTTCTCGACCAGCTGACCCCCGAGGACTACGACGTCCTCATCACCCAGGCCGGCTACGGCACCGACTACATCGCCTCCGTCGAGAAGCCCGCGGGAACCGATGCGGACTCCACCTCCGGCTGGAGCTGGGGCGGCATTGGCATGACCTTCTGCAACCCCGCCATGGTGGCGCAGACTTGGAACGTCGAGCTTGCCTATGAGCTGGGTATCTGCATCGGTGACGAGAGCCTCTACGGCGGCGCCACCGGCTGGTACGCCCCGGCCATGAACATCAACCGCACGGCATTCTCCGGTCGTGCCGGCGAGTACTTCTCCGAGGACGGGTTCCTCTCCGGCGCGCTGGCCTCGCAGGAGGTCAAGGGCGCTGCCGAGAAGGGCGTCTACACCCTGATCAAGCACTTCGCCTTCAACGACCAGGAGAACCACCGCGGTGACCGCTCCGGCCAGTACTCCATGGCCACCTGGCTCAACGAGCAGTCCGCGCGCGAGATCTACCTGCGTCCCTTTGAGCTCTGCATGAAGGTGGGCGACGTTGATGTCAACTACGTCCGCGAGACGGAGGACGGCACCTACGAGATGGCCACCACGCAGATAGCCGCGTGCCAGGGCCTCATGACCGCCTTCAACCGCATTGGCTCCACGTGGGTGGGCGGCGACTACGACCTCATCACCGGCATCGTCCGCAACGAGTGGGGCTTTGACGGCTGGATCATCACGGACAACGCCGACACGGGCGTCTTCATGAACGCCGGCCAGATGATCCAGGCGGGCGCCGACTCCAAGCTCACCGCGAGTGACCCCACCGACACCTGGACCTTTGACGAGAACGACGCCACGCAGTACCGCTACGCGCGTGACGCCGTGCACCACCTGCTCTACGTGATGGCCAACACGCACTGCATGAACGGTGCCATGCCCGGCAGCCACTACACCTCCGGCGTGGGCGGCATGCAGAAGGCCGACCTCATCCGCTGGGGCATTACCGGCGTTGCCGCCGTG
>CASEGE010000020.1 GCA_949287335.1 uncultured Olsenella sp.
ACGGTGTTGCAGCCCTGGCCGATGTCGGAGGTGGCGGAGTAGACCACGGCGCGGCCGTCCTCCACGCGGATCTTGCAGCGGCCGGCGTCGGGCAGGCCCACACCCACGCCCGCGTTCTTCATCGCGCACGCGAGGCCGGCGTGGCCGGGGTGCGCCTCGTAGACGTCGCGCACCGCGAGCAGGGTCTCCTTGAGGGCGGTGGAGCGGTCGGCGATCTGGCCGTTGGGCAGAACCTTGCCCGGCTCGATGGCGTTCCTGTACCGGATCTCCCATGGGGAGATGCCCACCTCGTCGGCGAGAAGGTCGATGAGGCTCTCGAGCGCGAACTCGCTCTGGCACACGCCGAAGCCGCGGAACGCGCCGGCGGGCGGGTTGTTGGTGTACCAGCCAAAGCCGCGGATGTCGGTGTTCTGGTAGCAGTACGGACCCACGGAGTGCGTGCAGGCGCGCTCGAGGACCGGGCCGCACAGGCTCGCGTAGGCGCCGGTGTCGAAGTTGATCTCGCAGTCCAGGCCCACGAAGGTGCCGTCCTCGTCGCAGCCGAGCGTGAAGGTGCCCTCCATGTAGTGGCGCTTGGGGTGGAAGTTGATGGACTCCTGGCGCGTGAGGCGCACCTTGACCGGGCGCTTCACGGCGAGCGCGGCAAGCGCGGCAAGGTGCTGCACGGAGACGTCCTCCTTGCCGCCAAAGCCGCCTCCCACGAGCATGGTCTCCACAACCACGCGCTCCGGCGTGGCGTCCCAGCCCAGCATGTGGGCAATCTCCTTGCGGGAGTCGTAGGCGCCCTGGTCGGACGAGCACACCTTGACGCCGCCCTTGTACGGGAAGGCGACGGCGCACTCGGGCTCGAGGAACGCGTGCTCGGTGAACGGCGTCTTGAAGGTGCGCGTCACCTTGTGCGCGGCGCCGGCGAGCGCGGCGGCAGCGTCACCGCGGACCACGTGGCGCTGCTGGCAGATGTTGTTCTCGGGCGTGACCCAGTTGCCAAAGGCGAGGTAGGGCTTGTGGAGCACGGGGGCACCCTCCGCGCGCGCCTCCTCGATGGAGCGGACGGGCTCGAGGACCTCGTACTCCACCTTGACGGCCCTCTTGGCCTTCTCGAGCGTGGCGGCGTCCTCGGCCACTACCAGGGCAATCGCGTCGCCCACGCAGTGGGTGATGTCGCCCTCGGCCGTCATGACATCCCAGTCGTAGAGCAGGTGGCCGACCGCGTTCACGGGTACGTCGGCAGCCGTGAGCACGGCGAGAACGCCCGGCATGGCGCGAGCCTTCTCGGCGTCGATCTTGACCACGCGGGCGCGCGGGTACTTGGAGCGCACGGCGCTGGCGTAGGTGAGGTCGGGGAAGTCGCGCTCATCGATGTCGTCGGGGTACTTGCCGTACCCGAGGACCTTGCGGCGCACGTCAACGCGGAAGGCGCGCTTGCCCACGCCGTAGTCGTCGCCGCGCTCGAGCTCGGGGTCGATGCTCTTCTCGCCCCGCAGGATGGCGGCGGCGAGCAGGATGCCCTCGATGATCTTCTTGTAGCCGGTGCAGCGGCAGACGTTGCCGCGGATGGCTACCTTGACCTGGTCCTCGGTGGGGTCGGGCACCTTGTGGATGAGCGCCGCGCCCGCCATGACCATGCCGGGGATGCAGAAGCCGCACTGGACGGCGCCCACGGCGCCGAAGGCGTAGACGAAGGCCTCCTGCTCCTCGTGGGGCAGGCCCTCCACGGTCACGATGTCGCGACCGTTTGCCAGGCGCGTGGTGAGGACGCACGCCTTGGTGGCGCGGTCGTCCACGAGCACGGTGCAGGTGCCGCACGCGCCCTCGGAGCAGCCGTCCTTGACGGAGGTGAGCTTGAGGTCGTCGCGCAGGTAGCGAAGGAGCGGCTTGTCAGTGGCGACGACCTGCTCCTCGCCGTTGACGGTGAAGCGGTACTCGGCGGGTGCCTTGACGGCGGTTCCAGCTGCCATGGTCTCCTCCCCTACTGGGCTGGGGCGTAGATGCCCAGCGTGTCGTGGATGACGCCCTTGCGGCACTTGGTGGCGCACATGCCGCACGCGATGCAGAGCGTATAGTCGATGCGGGCCCGCTTGTCCTCCACGCGCATGGCGCCGGTGGGGCACGCGCGCTCGCAGAGGCGGCAGCCTATGCAGCCCTCGTCGGCGACCCAGATGCGCTTGAGCTCGTCGTCCATGTCTCTCCCCTCTCGAGGCCTCCACCCCGCTGTTCTTCTCGCCCGTCGGCATCCCTTTTGCCGACCAAGCTCACCGAGTGTGCACGAACCGAGAAAAACTCAACCTGAGCACTCGCTTTTTCTCGATTGCTGCACACTCGGCGAGAAGGGCGATCGAGAATTGCGAGAAGTGCGACCCACGCGCAAGAGGCGAGACCCGCGGGCGAGAAGGACCTCGGCCCGCGGGTCGCACGAAGTTACTTGGCCAGCAGGTAGGCGTAGTTGTCGCGAACCGCGGCGATGGTGAGGCGCACGTCCTCGGGCAGACTGCAGGCGGCGTCGTTCACGTCGTAGGTACCCTCGGAGCCGGCCAGGCGCACGCGGAACGTGCCGTCCGGCAGCAGGAGGAACCCGCGGTTCTCGCTCGCGTCCATGTCCTCGGCGCTCCAGAAGAGCGTGAGCTTGTCCTTGTACGGACGACCGCTCCACGGGCAGAAGACGGCGCAGTTGCCGCACTCGTTGCACATGCCGTCCACGTGGACGACCTGCTCCTGAGCGAGGCCCGGCACCTTGATGGCCACGTTGGCGCGGTTGGGGCAGACGTCGCAGCAGACCTCGCAGACGGTGGCGCAGCCCAGGCAGCGGCTCGTCTTGCAGCCGGCAACGTCGAGGCAGATGTCGCCCTTGCGGCCCATGATCGCGTCGTACTTGTCGGCACGCACGTTCTTATCGGCGTAGGCGTTGAAGTCAACGCCGGCCAGGTCGCGGGCAACGGCCTGCGCGTCGGCGATTGCCTCCACGAAGGTGGCCGGCCCGCGGCGGCAGTCACCGGCAGCCCAGACGTGGTCCACACCGGTGGCGGTGCCAGCCGGGCGGCCGCGGCGGTCAACCTCCACGCCCGCGCCCTCGTAGAGCCCGCGCTCGATCTGCTCGCCCACGGCGCAGATCACGGCCGTGGCCGGAACGTCGATGGTCTCGCCCGTGCCCTCGGGACGACGGCGGCCAGACTCGTCCGGCTCACCGAGGCGCATGACCTCGCAGGCCAGCTTGCCGTCGGCCACGCCGATCGGGGCGAGAAGCTCGCAGAGCTCCACGCCCTCCTCCAGGGCCAGCTGCAGCTCCTCCTCGTCCGCCGGCATCTCCTTCTTGGTGCGGCGGTAGACGATGCGCACGTTCTGCACGCCCTCGGCGCGCTTGGCCACGCGCGCGGCGTCCATGGCGGTGTTGCCGGCGCCCACGATTACGACGTCGGTGCCCAGTGCACAAGGCTCGCCGGCCTTGGCGGCCTCGAGGAACTCCAGGACGTCGATCTCCTCGCCGGCCTTGAGGCCCACCTTGCCCGGCGCCCACGCGCCCGTGGCAACCACGACGTCGGTGAAGCCCTCGTCGAAGAGCTGCTGGACGCTCGTGACCTCGCGCTCCATCTGGACCTGCGCGCCAAAGGCGAGGCAGAGGGCCACGTCCTTGTCGATGTCATCGTGGGAGATGCGGAACTCGGGGATGACGTGGCGCGCCACGCCGCCGAGCTTGTCGGTGCGCTCGATGATGGTGACCTTGGCGCCCGCACGCGTGAGGAAGAACGCGGTGGCGAGACCCGCCGGGCCGCCGCCGATCACGGCGACGTTCTTATCGGCCGCAGAGGCAAGGCGAGAGGGACCGGCGGCACGGAGCTTCTTCACGACCTCGTCGAAGCCGCCGCGGGCCGCCTCGAGCTTGGACTCGCGGATGCGCGCGCCCTCGGGCTCGTAGAAGCTGCGCTCGCACTTGGCGCCGCAGGGGTGCGGGCAGAGGTTGCCGGTGATGTGCGGCAGGGCGTTGCGCTCCACGACGATCTGGAGCGCCTCGGCAAACTTGCCCTCGTCCACGCGGGAGAGGTAGGCCGGGATGTCCTGCTGGATGGGGCAGCCGGTGCGGCACGGAGCAGTGAAGCAGCTCATGAGCGGGAGCTCGGCCTCGATCTTGTGCGGCTTGGCCGGCTTGATGGGCTTCTGGTAGTCCTTGCCGGAGGCCACGCGGGCCGCGAGCTCGGTCACGGCGTCAACGTCCACGACCTCGGCGCGCGGGGCGCCGGCAAGAAGACCGGCGATCTGGAAGAAGCGCTCGTAGCCGCCAGGCTTGAGGACGTTGGTGGCCATGGTGATCGGCCAGATGCCCGCCGCGTAGAGCTCGCAGATGTTGCGGGCGTCGGCGCCACCGGAGTAGGAGATGCGCAGGCGGCCGTCAAACTCGCGCGCGATGCGGCGCGCCAGCTCAATCGTGAGCGGGAAGAGCGAGCGGCCGGACATGTACATCTCCTCGCTCGGCAGCTCGCTGCGAGTCACGTCCACCGGGAAGGTATTCGTGAGCTTGACGCCAAACGCGAGGCCCTTCTCGGCGCAGAGCTTGATGAGGCGGTTGAACATGGGCACGGCGTCGACCCACTGCAGGTCCTCGCGGAAGTGCGTGTCGTCGAAGACGATGTAGTCAAAGCCGAGCTCATTCAGGCGCGCGCGGGCAAAGTCGTAGCCCAGGAGCGTGGGGTTGCACTTGATGTAGGTGTTCACGCCCTTCTCGGTGATGAGGTAGGTGGCGATGCGCTCGATCTCGTCGGGCGGGCAGCCGTGGAGCGTGGACTCGGTGACGGAGTTGGAGACCTGCGGGGAGACGGCGTTCACGAAGTCGGCGTCGACGTTGTCAAAGCGGTCGAGGTTGGCGAGGGCCCAGTCGCGGCACTCGGCCCAGACCTCGGTGCCGGAGGCGTCCTTCATGCCCTCGATGTACTTGTCGACCTTCTCGGACTTGATGCCCTCGAGGCTGTAGCCCACGGACATGTTGAAGACAAAGCCGTCCGGGTCGCCCAGGCCGTACTCGCGGGCGATGAGCTTGCACGCCCACCAGGCCTTGACGTACTCGGCAAAGGCGTCGGGCACCGTGAGCTCGGTGGACCACTCGCAGTTGTAGCACTCGTCCTCGGCCACGATGCAGGGCTTGTTCACGCAGGCGGAGAGCTCCTCGCCGTCCATGATCTGAACGGTCTTGAGCTCAAAGAAGCGCGAGCCCGCCACGTAGGAGGCGATGATGTTCTGCGCGAGCTGGGTGTTGGGGCCGGCGGCCGGGCCAAAGGGGGTCTCGATCCTCTCGGCAAAGATCGGCTCGGCGCCGCCCTCGTGGACGTAGGCCTTGCGCACGCCGAAGATGCTGGCCTGCGTGTCGTGCTCGGTCAGGACCCAGTCCATGACCTGCGCAAACGGGATCGGCCTCATAACGTCGCTCATTGTTGCTCCTCTCCGTGATTCAAAAGGGGACAGACCCCTTTTGAATCATGTGGCCCGCCGGCGAGACCGCGCGCCGGCGAAAGGGTGTCGGTCGGCCCCGCGGAGGCCGAGTGGGGCCGGGCACCCCTCGCGCCCGGCCAACGGTTCCCAGTACGTGCTAGTACGTGCGCTCGTTGAGCGTGCCCCAGAGCTTCTTGGACTGCTCGAGGGTCCAGGCGTTGATGCGCTCCTCGTCAAAGGCCACGAACTCGCGGTCCTTGTAGAGCACCTTGCCGTTGACGATGGTGGTGCGGCAGTTCTTGCCCATCATGCCAAAGAGCATGTGGCCGTCGATGTTCTCGTCCGAGAAGGGCGTGAAGACCGGGTAGTCCATCACGATGACGTCGGCCGCGGCGCCGGGCTTGAGGATGCCGATCTCGCGCCCGAAGTACTCGCTCGCCATGGCGGGGTTGTTCTGGAAGAGCATCGTCATGGCCTCGACCCAGCCCACATTGGGCATGGCCGCGTTGTGGCGCTGGATGATGAGGAAGACCTTGAGGCTCTCCAGCATGTCGTGCGTGTAGGCGTCGGTGCCCATGTGCACCGGGATGCCGCGGCGGAAGAACTCGAGCACCGGCGCGCAGCCCACGGCGTTGCCCATGTTGGACTCGGGGTTGTTGACGATGTGGGTGCCGGTCTCCTTGATGATGTCCATCTCGGCGGGCGTGACGTGGATGCAGTGTCCGAGCATCGTGCGCGGGCCCAGGAGGTCGTGCTGCAGCAGGCGCTCGATCGGCGAGATGCCGCCGCGGTTGAGGCGGCTGTCCCAGACGTCGTTCATGCCCTCGCAGACGTGGATGTGGAAGCCGGTGAGGCCGCCATTGGCCTCCGCCATCTTGTCCATCGTCTCGTCGGAGAGCGTGAACGTGGCGTGCCCGCCGAACATCGCTGCGATCATGCCGGAGTCCTGCTTGGCGGCCCACTGCGCGAACTCGGCGTTCTCGGCGATGGACTGGTCGCGCTTCTCGTCGCCGCGGCGGTCGGAGGTCTCGTAGCAGAGGCACGCGCGGATGCCCGTCTCCTCGCAGACGTCCTTGATCGCAAAGAGGGAGCCCGGGATCTCGCAGAAGCTCGCGTGGTGGTCGAAGATCGTGGTCATGCCGTCGCGCAGGCTGTCCAGCACGGTGGCGTAGGCGCTCGCGCGGGTGCCGTCGAGCGTGAGGTTGTCGTCGATCTTCCACCACTGCTGCTCGAGGTTCTCGAGGAAGTTGGTGGGGTTGCAGCCCTTGATGGCAAGGCCGCGGGCCAGGCCGGAGTAGATGTGGGTGTGGCAGTTCACCAGGCCTGGCATGATGACGCCGCCGTGGGCGTCCACAACCTCGGCGCCCGGGTACTTCTGGGCCAGCGCGGTGGCGTCCCCGACCTCGGCGATCTTCTCGCCATCGATGGCAACGGCGCCGTTCTCGAGGTAGGCGTTGTCAGCGTCGCGCGTGATGACGCGACCATTGGTGACGAGCAGCATTTCGTCTCCTATCTGTCTGGCGAGAAGACCGTTCTTCTCGCCCCTCTTTCCTGCGGAATGATTCAAAAGGGGTCTGTCCCCTTTTGAATCACTTCTCGGGCTTGGGGAGGATGAGGTTGAGGACGATGGCCATGATGGCGGCCGGGGTGATGGCGTTGGAGCCAATGACGGTGGTCACCCAGCTGGGCATGCCCTCGCCCGCGAGGCACCCCGACGCCATCCAGATGCCGAGGCCAAAGACGACGGAGGTGCCCACGATCGTGGTGACGCGCGGGGTGAGGCCGTCCTTGATGAACATGCGGACGCCGTTCATGGTGATGGTGCCAAAGACGCCCACCGTGGCGCCGCCGATGACCGGCTGCGGGATGGCCGTGAGCACGGCGGAGAGCTGCGGCAGCAGGCCCGCCGCGGCAAAGACGGCCGCCACGATCACAAAGACCCACTTGTTGACGACCTTGTTGGAGCAGATGATGCCCACGTTCTGGCCAAGCGCGGAGGTGGGCAGGCCACCGATGAAGGCGGAGACGAGCGAGGTGCAGCCCTGGGAGACGATGGCGCCGGAGAGCTCGCGCTCGTCGGGCATGCGGTCCATGGAGCCGAGGCAGGCCGCGGAGACGTCACCTATTACCTGGATGGCGACCATCGGGTAGACCACGGCCAGCGTGATGCAGACCTCAGGGTGGAACTCAATGGCATACGGCATGATCTTGGGGAACGC
>CASEGE010000021.1 GCA_949287335.1 uncultured Olsenella sp.
CTCCCTTCCCGCCCTCATGCAGTGCCAGAAGATCTCCAAGCGCGCCGCGAAGGCCGGCTTTGAGTGGCCCGACGAGGCCGGCGTGTGGGAGAAGGTCGCCGAGGAGCGCGCGGAGATGGAGCGCGAGGCACCGGGCTCGCCGGAGCGCGCCGCCGAGTTTGGCGACCTGCTCTTTGCCCTCGTGAACGTAGCGCGCTGGGAGGGGATTGACGCCGAGGAGGCGCTCGCGGACTCCAACCGCAAGTTCAGGGCGCGCTGGGCCCGCATGGAGGCGCTCGCCGGCGAGCGGGGCACCAGCCTCGAGGATCTTTCCACCGAGGCCATGAACGAGCTTTGGAACCGTGCGAAGGTGGAGGAGAAGGCCTGACGCGCCCTTGGCCGCGTGACACGTCTGCTATAACAGTGTGAGCGTCGGATGCCGCCCTGGCACCGAGCGCGTGCCCAGCCAGAACGACCCAGAAACGAAGCCGGCATGAGCAACAAGACAACCATCAGGAAGCCGACGCCCCGAAAGAAGGCGTCGACCTCCCGTCCCGTTACCAAGGGCGTGGACGCGCCGATCACCGCCCCGCGCCCGCAGAAGCCGGCCGCCAAGCCCGGGGCGGCGGCCGCGGCAAAGAGGCCCATGGCCACGACGAAGTCGGCATCGTCCGCGGCAAAGCCCTCCGCCAGGCCCATGCCGTCGCGGAAGGCGCCCGCGGCAAAGGCCGTATCACCGATCGCCGCGGTCAAGGGGGCCGCGAGTAGGGTCTCTTCCCTCGACCCGTCCGAGCTTCTCGCGCGCTTTCGCGTGCCGCTGATCGCGCTTGTGGCCGTGGCGCTCGTTGGCCTTGCGCTCTACGCCCCGGTCAGGGGGCTCTACGTGGCGTGGCGTGAGAACACCGCGCTGCAGGGAACGCTCACGGAGGAGACGCAGATCACCGAGGAGTACCAGAGCGAGGTGGACGCGCTTCTCACCGAGCAGGGCATCAAGGACGAGGCTCGCGACAAGGGCTACGTGGGCGAGGGCGAGAAGACCATCGTCTCCGAGAGCACGCCTGACGACGACGCTTCCGAGGAGGAGGCTCCCGAGGAGAAGCCCTGGTACCTGAGCCTAGGAGACTTCATCTTTCAGTACAGCGAGGAGTAGCCATGGCGCGTCTTGCCTGCATTGACATTGGAACCGTGACCGCGCGTCTCGCCGTGGCAGACGTCGAGGGCGGCCGCGTGGTGCGTCTTGCCAAGCACTCGGAGATCTGCAACCTCGGCGAGGGGGTAGACGCCACGGGGCGCCTCAGGCAGGAGGCCATGAAGCGCGTCTTTGCCTGCGCGCGCGGCTACGTTGACGCCGCCCGCGACGCGGGTGCCGTTGCGGCGTGCTGCACGCTCACGAGCGCCGCCCGTGACGCAGATAACTCCCGCGAGCTGGGCGCCGCCCTGGACTCGCTGGGGCTTGACCCGCTCATCATTCCCGGTCAGGTGGAGGGGTCGCTCACGTTTCTTGGCGTGGCGCGGGACTTTGTGGGCAGGCGCATTCTCGTGGCGGATAACGGTGGCGGCTCCACGGAGCTCGCCTGCGGCATGCTCGGGGAGGATGGTGCCCTCACCCTGGACTTTGTTCGATCCATTGACGTGGGCTGCCGACGCGTCACCGAGAAGTTCCTCTCGGGCAACGCTCTTCCGACGGCCGAGGACCTGGCTGCGGCCCATGCGTTTGCCGGGGAGGGGTTTGCCCCCGCGGTGAGCGAGGGCCGTCTCTGGGCGCGCGGCTCCGAGCGTGCCGGCGAGGACGCGGCGGCGCCCGAGGCCCTCGTGGTGTGCGGCGGCACGGTGACGAGCCTCGTTGCCATTGACAAGAAGCTCGAGCCGTACGACTCGTCGCAGGTGCACCTCGCCTCGCTTGCGCGTGCGCGCGTGGAGGAGCTCGAGGCGCTTCTCGCCAGCCTTACGGTCGAACAGCGCGCGGAGCTCCCCGGGCTGCAGGCCAAGCGCGCGCCCGTCATGCTCGGCGGGGCCGTGGCAATCTCCGAGCTCATGGCCCAGACGGGCTTTGAGAGCCTCATGGCGAGCGAGTCCGACCTGCTCTTTGGGCTTGCCCTTGCCGCGGACGCATCCCTTCGCGAGGCACCATCTCCCGTGATCTGGAAGCCAACGATGCGTCCGCTGCGCTAGGATGGTTCTTGTCGCACGCGGGGGCGTGGCGGAATTGGCATACGCAGGAGACTTAAAATCTTCGGCCGAAAGGATTGTGGGTTCGAGTCCCACCGCCCCTACCAGTGCGTCCTTGCAGGCTCGCGACGGGTGCGCCCGATGGGTGTGCCCAGTGCGGCAGGTGGTGGGCCCGCCGGCGCGACCAATGCGGCAACCTCTGATATACTCGTCTGCGCGTCCCCATCGTCTAGTGGCCTAGGACACGGCCCTTTCAAGGCTGTAACACGGGTTCGACTCCCGTTGGGGGCACCACGACCTGACCGGCCCGGCTCGCCTCGCGCGCGCCGGGCCGTTTGCGTGGAGGCTCTGGCCGTGCTCTTCGTGCTACATCAGCGTTATCCTTACGCGCGCGTCAGGTGCATTCCCTAGGACGACAAAAGCGCGCCAGGCGCATTCCTGGGGCGAGAAGGACGCGGCAGGTGCATTCTTTCGAACGGCAAAGTCGCGTTAGGTGCGTGCCGGCACGGCAAAAGGTCGTTAGGTGTATCCGCGCCGGGATACACCTAACGGATGCACCTGGGGGATGTACCTGGGGGATGTACCTGGGGGATGTACCTGGGGGATGTACCTGGGGGATGGAATTGGGGGGGGGGATGCTCCTGGGCGACCGCCGTCAACGTTCCCGCTCGGGCGAGAAGTGCGCGCACGCTTTGGCGGTGCCGGCGCGTCCGCCCCTCGGGGCGCGCACAAAACGGCATGCCCGGCACGCCCGGTGGGCGCGATGCACACGAATTGCCGGTCTCGGCACAAGGCGAGAAACGCGACCTGCGGTTTTTCTCGCCGCTGCACGCAAATTCGGGGCGTCGGCACGCGATATGTGCCGACGCCCCGAATTTGCATGCGCCTGCGGCCCCGCTCGTGCCGGCGCCGCCAAAACGCGTGCGCACCTCTCGCCACCGCGGGCCCACGCCCGCGCCCGCTCCGCTACCAGTCCAGGTCGCTCTTCTCGGCAAAGCGCCGTGCGGACGCGACAAACCAGTCAAACCCCTGGCACCACCCAATGAAGTCAGGCGCGTCCGCGATGATTGGCTCCGCCTCGCGCACGGCGAACATGCACTCCTCAAACCCGCACGCGCCAACCTCGGGACGGTCGGGGAGGTAGATCTCAACGTAGGTGGGCCTCAGCAGCGCATAGGCACCTCCCTGACAGAGCTCGTCGTAGCCGCGAAGTGCCCGTCGCGCCGCGCTCATGCGGTCGAGCTTGTAGAGCAAAAGCACGCGCGCGAGGTGCGACCACGCGCTCTCCTGCCGGGAGAAGCGCGCGCACACGGCGTCAAATCCGGCCTCGTCCTCGAGGCGCGCGCAGGCGAGCATGTGGGTGTGCCGCGCGCCGAGGGGGTCTGCGGGACTGGCGTCCATCACGGAGAGCGCCGCGCTCTCGGCCATGCGATAGCGTGCGGTGTCGAGGCAGGTCCTCGCAACTGCGGCGCGCAACCGCAGGTGCGGCCGATAGAAGACGTCGTCCCACGCGTCGCCGGCGGGAGGCTCGTCGGACGAGAAGCCCTTCTCGATACCAAGCAGCGCCCCAAGCAGGTCGTCGGGGTTCTGGTCTGCCGAGAGCGCTTCGAGCAGGCGCGCGTCCAGGGACTCCCCGTCGATGCTCAGGGCAAGCGCGCACTCGCGGTGCAGCGCGCCCAGTCTTCGCGCCCGCTCGGCCTCATAGGCATTGTCGTCGAGAAGATCGTCGTTTCGGCAGCTCGCGCGGTACGCGTCGAGCGCGCGGGCCAACACGAGCAGCGCCCGCTCCGAGGGGTGGTCGACAAAGCCCTCCACGTTCTCGCGCACCGCGAGCACAAGCTCGTCAAAGGCCTGGTCGGAAAGCCCCCCGATCTTCTCGCGCCGGCGATGCGCGCAGCGCCGTATCAGCTCCTCCCATGCGTTCATGAGTGTCGCGCCCCCTCGCCGCCCGCTCTTCTCGCCGCCTCGGCAGCCGCCTTGGGATCAAGCTGCGCCACGGTGCGCGCGACCCACGCGCCAAAGACGCCCTTCCCCGAGCGCTCGTTTCCCTCCTGGAGCAGCACCGCCCCCTCGCTCACCGCCAGGATGAGCTCGTCCTCGCCATAGGGCGGTACCCGCAGGCGCGCAAACTCCCCGTCCGGCAGCTCGCCCTGCGTTATGAGCAGGGAACCGCAGCTGGGATACGAGCCCAGCAACCTGACGAGAAGGGCACGCGCGGCAGCAACGTCGCAGCGCTTGTGGGCAAGCGAGCAGCGCGCGAGCAAGATCCAGGCGTCGTCTGCCGGGCGGAGCGCCGAGATGGTCTCGTAGCGGCGGGCGAGCTCCTCGAGGCCCTTCTCGTCCTCAAGCTTTGCGAGGGCATATGCCAGCGTGAAGCGCACGTCGGAGAGGTCGCTCGGGTCGGACGCGAGCAGGCGCTCCGCGGCGTCGATGGCCTCGTGGTTGCGCCCGCAGATCAGGGCGTCCTCGGACATGGAGGCAAGCCAGCGCCAGTAGGGCCGCATCGAGATGGACGCGGCTATCGCGGCGCGCTCGCCCTCGAGCTCCTCGAGGGCCTGGTCGCGCTCCGCCTCGCATGCCGCCCGGACGTTTTCCGCCTGGTCGGCGAGGTAGTGGTAGCGCTCGTCAACGGAGGCGCTCCTCGAGGCGGAGAGCATCCGCAGCGCGTCCCAGCAGGACGGGTCGAGCGAGCGCGCCTCCTCGAGGAGGTCGCGCCCGCGGGCGATGAGCTTCTCTGCCTGGGCGTCACTGGCAAAGGGGAGGCGATAGTCAATGGCCTCGGTTGCGAGGGCCACAAGATGGAAGGCACGGTCGGCATCGGACTGCGGAAGCGAGTCGCGGTCCTGCGCGAAGCGGCGGCCAAAGGTCGCAAAGGCGCGGTTTGCCGCCGCGGGGCCATGCGCGTCCAGCTCGAGTGCAAAGCGCAGGCTGAGCCTCAGATAGTCCTCTCGCTTTGGATCGTGCGCCATGTGACCTCCTCTGCTCCTATGGTAACAGGGAACGCAACGTCCCGCCCGGGCGCCCGCGCCCACCCGCTGGACGCTCCGAAAAGAGCCAATTGTTGCCGAGGTGTTTCGCTATACTTGAGCCGACCGAGGAGAGGTGCTTCTCGGCCATCAACACTATCCGTCGCGGTGGCGACGGCAAAGGAATTGGAGGAGTGTTATGGGACGTTTCACCAATCCGCGTGACCTGTACTTCGGCGAGGGTGCCCGCCACGAGGTCAAGAACCTCAAGGGCGAGCGCGCCGTCATCGTCACCGGCGGCGGCTCCATGCGTCGCGGCGGCTTCCTGCAGGACGTCGAGAACGACCTCAAGGAGGCCGGCTTCGAGGTCAAGCTGATCGAGGGCGTCGAGTCCGACCCGTCCGTCGAGACCGTCATGAAC
>CASEGE010000022.1 GCA_949287335.1 uncultured Olsenella sp.
CGCCGTCGGTGCGCACCCAGCAGAAGTCCGCCCGAAACGGCGCGCCGCCCTCCACGAGATGCGGCACCTCAACCTGCAGCTCGGGGCGAGCGTAGCCAAGAAGGAGCATGCGAGCGCGAGCGATGGACTCGCCGCCATTCTCGCTTCTTGGGTCTGTCCACGAGAGCGTGCCGAGGGCCTGCCGACGCCCCCGGGCGCTTCCCGGCGCACCCTCGACATAGGACGCAAACGAGTCCCGCTCTATCATGCCCAGGCGAAGGGCGGAGTCCGCAATGCCCAGGCCGTATGGAAAGTCAGCGCCCCTCAGGCAGTCATAGACGGTCCTCTCGGGACTTGTCACCCTGATTCCGCCCGCAATCTCAATCGCCGATTCAGATGTCCTCTCGCCGAGCGCTGCATGGCGCTCAATCAGGCCTCCGTTTGGCCTGTGGCTGATACGCGTAGTTGCAAGATGGATATGGTGCTGAAGATCCCATGAGACATCGACGCCGTAGGCCACTGCCGCCGTGGGCCCGCAGAAGACCCACTCCGGATGCTGGGCCTGCAATCCGCGCGCAATGAACAGGGTCTTCTCGTCGCGCTTCATCTCCTCCCAAAGGGACGTGCGAACGTAGAGCCCCCTTGCGGGCGATACCACCTCTCCGTTTCTAATCCGCCGCTCGAGCGACCTCTGGACCCTGCGCGCCTCCTCGCCGCGCACCATCAGACAGCTGCCCTGCTCCTCTGCCCTGGCGAGAAGCTCGCGCAGCTCGTCGTCCACCCTATGGCTCATGTGCCCTCCCTCCGTCGTGGAGGCACATTCTTGGGCGAGCCGCGCTTCTCGCGCTCGTGAGAAAACGGGTGGTATGTCCATAATCTATGTGCGGAAGTTATATTAGGCGACAACGTAGCAGGCAGCAGAGCCATGGTAAGAATCAGTCAGAACGCGGTAAGATTCGTGTAAGATTCACGAACGGTCGAGAAGCGCCGGTGAGCGGCAGGACGCGGACTCTGGCCGACCGTTCTTCTCGCCAAGGCGTCGCCGGGCGCCCGCGCGCGGGCTGGGGACGCGTTGCGACAGTTTGGGCCTCGGAAGTGTCGCGAAGCGTCCCCGCCCGCGTAGATGAGGACGCGTTGCGACAGTTTGGGCCTCGGAAGTGTCGCAAAGCGTCCACACCCTCATGCTTGGGGACCGTTTGCGACAATTTGAGCTACGAAAGTGTCGCAAGGCGTCCACACCCACAGGGCTGGGGACCGTTTGCGACAGTTTCACGGCCCAGAGTGTCGCAAACGGTCCCCAGGGGCAGGAAGCACCGAGAAGGGCCGTGCGTCACGTGCCAAACGCGTAGCGGACCACAAGCGGCTCGCCGGGGGCATCGGGGTCGTCGCGCTCAACGCAGACGAAGGCGCACTCAACCTGCTCAAACCCCTCGCGGAGAAGGACCCCGGCATAGAACTGCGCCTGCATGGCGTGACGCTCGCAGACCTCGTCGCGCGCAAGGCCGGCGTCTCCGGTCTTGTAGTCCACCACAAGCGCGCGCCTTCCCGCGCCATCCGAGCAGAGCAGGTCCATGGCCCCCTCGAGGTACTCGCCGTGTGGCGAGTCCACCCGCTGGAAAAACGGCACCTCGGGGCGAACCTCGGGCCAGGCGAGCGCCTCGGCGCGCAGGGACGAGCGCTCCCAGCGATCCAGCGCCGCACGCAGACGCAACTCTGCGCGCGAAGACAGGTTCCAGCGACGGACCTGGGCAAGCACGCGCGCCTCATCCACCGCTCCCCCGCGCTCGACCATCGCCTGTGCGAGCTCGTGGAAGGCAGATCCCAGGTTGGTGGCACGGTCCGCGTCCTCGGTATCCGGGGCGCCCGTCGCCTCGGCCTCGCGCTGCTCGCGCGTGGGTGCCGGCGGCCGCGAAGGGCCCTCGGAGCGCGTTGCGGCATGGACGCTCGAGTAGCTGAAGGTGCCCTCTCGGGCCCGCCACGTGAGCGGACGCTCCAAGGCCCCCGTGGCGTCGAGCTCATAGAGGTCAAACGGCCCCGGCTCGCCCGAGGGCGCAGCCTCTCCCAACGTCCCGCAGCGCACGACCTCCGCAGGATCTGCCGGCAGCTCGCCGTCAAAGCCCGCGAGGGTCCCGGCGGAGTCCGCGACGACGCACTTATCGGTACCGCGCCCCTGGTCCTCCACGATGACGCAGCGCAGGCGCGCCGGGCCGGAGCCGCCGTAGTCGACCGAGCGCACGCCGGCCCCCTCAACCCACGCCCCGTCCGAGAGCGCGTCGAGCGCGGATGCGGCGAGTGCCGAGGAGACGCCCGCCTTGCCGGATGCGCCGGCAACGCCCACGATGAGCGCGCGGCACGCGCGCGTGAGGGC
>CASEGE010000023.1 GCA_949287335.1 uncultured Olsenella sp.
GTGGCGTGTGACAATTAGGACAGGTTAATTTGTCACACGCCACGCCGCCGAGCAGAAAGGCAAGAAGAACGTGAGGAAGAAGGCGCGCGAGCGGCTCAAGGACTTTGGTCCTGACGACAACGGCAAGATGTCCTATCTTGGCGACCACGTCCGCCTCGTGGAGGGGCAGGACCGCCGCCGCCTCGTCACCACGCTCTGGGTGGCGTGTGGCGTGGCGACACTCGCCGTGCTCGGCGCATCTCTCGCCAACCCCGCCGGGCTCTCCGGCTGCCCCTACGTTGTGGTGCCGTACATGTGTCAGTTTGTGGCGCTCGTCTCGGTCATCTGGGGCATGGGGCGCCTCTCGGTTGCGGGCGAGCGCGTGCGCGTCTACGTGCGGGACGAGACCTTTGGCGCGCTGCCCCGCCGCGCGGTCATTGCCGCGGCGCTGGGCCTCGTGGCAGTAGTGGGTGAGATTGTCCTGCTTGCCGTGAGTGGGGCAGCCCCGGGGGCCGCGGAGATCGTCTTTCTTTCCTGCGAGGCCGTGAGCGTGGTCGCCCTCGTGGCCCTGCGCCAGGCCTGCCTCGTCACCGAGTGGGAGTCCGCATGATCGCCGGGGTAGGTGCGCTCATCCGCCGCGAGCGCCTCGCACGGGACTGGAGCCTCAAGGGACTCTCGCACGGCATCTGCGCCGTGTCCTACCTCTCCAAGATCGAGCGCGGCGAGGCCGACCCCAGCCCGGAGGTCGTGGGTGCCCTGCTCGAGCGCCTGGGCCTTGCGTGGCATGACGACGCGGCGTTTCTCTCCCGGGCGCATGACCTTCTTGACCGGGGCTACGACGCCGTGCTCTCCTACGACGAGGCTGCCTTCCCGGCTCTGCGCGAGGAGCTCGCGGAGCTCGCCGCAAGCCTGGAGGCAAGCCCGCTCATGGCCCAGGCTACGCTGCTCGCCGGCCTTCTTGACAAGCCGATTCGCCCCGTCGACCCCGAGCTCGAGGCGCTCTTTGACGCTCGCCTGCTCGGGCTGCAGCGGCTCGCTCAGGGGCGCTACGACGACGCGCTGCGGCTCAACCCCTGCGCGTACGCCTACCTTCTTGCCGGAGCCAACGCCTACGAGAGCGGCGAGAAGAACTACGCCCCGGCCATCGACCTTCTGCGTCGGGCCTACGAGCAGGCCGCGCGGGAGGGCCGGGCGCACGTGATGCTCTCCGCCAAGGTCTGCCTGGGCAACTGTTACTGCAACCAGCTCGACTTCGAGAACATGGAGGCGGAGTATCGCGTCGCAACCCGGCTGGCAAGCACGCTGGGCCAGAAGGACCTGCTGCGGACCATCTCCTACAACACGGCGTCCGCCCACGCCGAGTGCGGGCGCTTTGACCGAGCCTACGCGTTCTTCTCGACGCTCGACGACCCGAGCGCGCTTGACCTGCACAAGCTCGCGGTGTGCTGTGAGGGCCTGGGCAGGCGTGACGAGGCGCTCGCGGCGCTCGACCGCGTGCCCGGCGCGCGGCGCGAGGTACGCACCGAGGTTGGGGGCGACCTTGCGGGGGAGTTCTGCGATCTCGTGCGCTTTCGCCTGGAGCACCCCGACTACCTGCGGTGCCCCGAGTACGGTCAGGCGCTCCTTGCCGTCTTTGCCCGCTGCCGTGCGGAGCTGCCCATCGGCTTTGCGGCCTTCCACCTGCCATGGATCCTCGAGTGGTACACGGCAAACCGCCAGTACCGCGCGGCCTTTGAGCTGACGCGGGACTTTCCGCTCAAGCTTCCCGCGGCCGGTTAGCGCGGCGGCTCGTCGGCCATGCGTGCGCCAACGATAGGTGTTTTCCTAGACTTCACCTATTAAAGCCAATCTAGAGAATTATTTCGGCAAGATTCTCCCAAATATTCACCGTTCTTCTTGCTTAGCGTTCCATCACACTAGAACCAGGCAAACGAGAAGGATGGTGAGGTATGCAGGCAGAGACCCTTTGGACACGGGACTTCACGCTCATTACCGTGGCCACCACGATCGGGGCCGCCGGTGGCATCGCCGCGGGGTTTGCGCTCTCGTTTCTCGTCTTTGACGAGACCGGGTCCACGTTGGCGTCGGCGCTCGTGCTGGCCATCCAGTTTGTGCCGTACCTCGTGGTGCCCCTCCTGGCTGCGCCGTGGATGGACCGGCTGCCCCGCAAGCCCTTCCTCGTGGCGGGTGACGCCGTAAACGGCGTGCTCTACGCGCTCGCCGGCCTCTATCTTCTCCAGGGTGGCTTCTCGTACGTGGGCTACCTGGTCTTCTCGCTGGTCATCTCGTCTCTGGGCTCGTTTGACGAGCTGGCGTACAGCTCCCTGTACCCCAGGCTCATCCCGGAGGGTCAGGAGCAGCGAGGCTACACGGTCTCCTCGATGCTCTACCCGGTCATGAACGTTGTGATGATGCCGGTGGCGGGCGCGCTCTACGAGGCCGTTGGCGTGGGCTGGGTGCTCGTGGGGCAGGGCGTCCTGTCGCTCGTTGCGTCTGCGGTGGAGAGCCGCATCAGGGTGCGCGAGGAGCGGCGCATGGACGGTGAGCGCGCGTCTCTTGGGCTGTGGTGGTCCGACGTTTGCGAGGCCGCGCGCTACCTGGCGGGTGAGCGCGGGCTGGCAAACCTCTACGTCTACCAGGCGGTGACAAACGGCGTCGCAAGCGGCTACGCCCCTCTGCTCGTGGCGGTCTTCTCCACTGCGCCGGGACTGAGCCCCACGCTCTACGCGTTCTTCTCGGTGGCAGAGTTCCTGGGTCGCAGCGTGGGCGGAGTGGTGCAGTACCACCTCAAGGTGCCGCCCGAGCGCAAGTTTGGCATCTGCTTTGGCGTCTACAACATCTACGAGTTCATGGACATGGCCCTTCTCTGGCTTCCGTATCCGCTCATGCTGGCCAATCGCGCGGTGGTGGGCTTTTGCGGCGTCAACAGCGCCACGCTGCGACAGGCTGCGGTGCAGACCTACCTCCCCGACGAGCTCCGCGCCCGCATGAACGCCTTTGAGACGGCGATCATCGTTGCGGGCCGCAGCGTGCTGGCGATTGTGGTGGGGGCGATGGGGGAGGTGCTGGACTATCGCGTGTGCATGGCGGTTGCCGCAGGAGCGGCCCTTGCCACGTGCTGGGCCACGGTCTGGCGCGCGCGGCGAGACGTCCGTCGCCTCTTTGAGGCGTGACGATCGGGTGCGTTGATTGCCAACGACCTTTCACGCGACAAAACGGGCAGCTTACGGACGTTCCTCCACTCAAAACCGTCTGGATGCCGCCTGTGGCAGGAGGGTCTGCGCGTAAGCCGTTTGTAACCGATGCGTGAACGGAGGCCCGATGAGCCTCAACTTCAGATTTCCAAAAAGTAACATGCCGTAAGCGCGGATTCTCTAGAAATCGCGCTGAACCTTGGCTCTACGCCGGGCGCAAACCCGCTCGGTGAGGAAAAATCCCTACTTACGGGAGGAAAGGTAGGAAGACATGCTCGTTACCAGAAGGAAGATGCTCGGGCTCTCTGCAGCCACCATGGGCGCGCTCGCGCTTGCCGCGTGCAACAACGACACGACGACCGAGCCCGAGGGCGATCAGCCGCAGGGCGAGACCAGCAGCGATCACGCTGGTACCCTCGTCGTTGCCGGCAACGGCCTCGAGGGCAAGTTCTGCCCCCTGTTCACCGCCTCCGCGGCTGACCAGGACGTCGTGAGCTTCAACAACATCACGATGCTCATGACCGACCGTATGGCCGAGCCCGTCCTCAACGCCATCGAGGGCGAGACCCGCGAGTACAACGGCACCGACTACACCTACACCGGTCCCGCCGACATCACGATGGAGGAGAACGCCGACGGCACCGTCACCTACACGGTGAAGATGCGCGACGACATCAAGTTCCACGACGGCACCCCCGTCACCATCGACGACGCGATCTTCACCTTCTACGCGTACTTCGACCCCACCTATGACGGCTCCGCCACCCTCTACTCCAACGACATCGTCGGCCTGCAGGAGTACCGCTCCGGCATGTCCACGCTGGCCTCCCTCATCGGCAACGCCGGCCGTGACAACACCGACTTCACCTACTGGACCCAGGAGCAGCAGGACGCTTTCTGGGCGGCCGTCGACGACGGCGGCACCAAGTTCGCCCAGGAGATCGTCGACTACATGATGGAGAACGGCGCCACCGACGTCGCCTCCGCCGCCGCTGGCTGGGCCTACCCCGACCTGCCCGCCGACGCCACCGCCACCGACTTCTTCGAGGCCATCGGCGCCGCCTACGACTGGAACTTCTCCGCGTGCGAGGCCGAGACCGCCGGCTCCGCCCTCTCCGACCTCATCCCCGAGGACGTCTACGCCATGGGCACCCAGGGCGTTGAGACCGGCGAGGCCGCTGCCAACGTCTCCGGCATCGTCAAGGTTGACGACTACACCATGACCGTCACCACCAACGGTGTTGACGCCACGATGATCTACCAGCTCTCCATTGCCCCGTGCTCCTACAAGTACTACGGCGACGAGTCGCTCTTCGACTACGAGAACAACTCCTTCGGCTTCACCAAGGGCGACCTCTCCAAGGCCCGCAGCCTCAACGGCCAGCCCATGGGCTCCGGTGCCTTCAAGTTTGACGACTACACCTCCGGCACCGTCCACATGTCCGCCAACGCCGACTACTACAAGGGCGCCCCGAAGGTCTCCAACCTCAACATCGTGGAGACCCAGGAGGCCGATATGGTGACCGGCGTCCAGGCCGGCACACTCGACGTCTCCCAGCCGTCCTACTCCATGGAGGTCGAGAAGCAGATCAAGGAGATCAACGGCAACGATGCCGTCAACGGTGACGTCTTCACCACCTTCCTGCACGACTTCCGCGGCTACGGCTACATCGGCATCGCTGCCGGAAACGTCTGCGTGAACGGCGAGCCGGGCTCCGACGCCTCCAAGGCCCTCCGCAAGGCCCTCTGCACCGTGATCGCCGCCTACCGTGACTCCGGCGTTGCCTCCTACTACGGCGACACCGCCTCCGTCCTCAACTACCCGATCTCCACGTCCTCCTGGGCCTCGCCCAACGAGACCGATCCGGGTTATGCGGTCTGCTACTCCACCGACGCCTCCGGCAACCCGCTCTACACCGACGGCATGAGCGAGGACGAGAAGCACGCTGCCGCCCTCGAGGGCGCCCTCACCTGGTTTGAGGCCGCTGGCTACACCGTCACTGACGGCAAGGTCACCGCTGCCCCCGCCGGCGCCAAGCTCGAGTACCGCTGCAACATCGGTGGCGGCGGCCAGGGCGATCACCCCACCTTCATGATCCTGCAGGAGGCCGCGGACGCCTTCGAGAGCATCGGCATCACCTTCTCGGTGAACGACATCGCCAACTCCGCCGACCTCTTCGCGTCCTACCAGTCCGGCGCCGCCGAGATGTGGTGCGCCGCCTGGCAGTCCACGGCCGATCCGGACATGTACCAGCTCTATCACAGCCAGGGCTCCACGAACTACTACCAGATCGACGACGCTGACCTTGACGAGCTCATCGAGGCCGGCCGCCAGAGCCTCGACACCGAGAGCCGCAAGCCGATCTACAAGGAGGCCATGGACATCGTCCTCGACTGGGGCGTCGAGCTTCCCGTCTACCAGCGCTCCGAGTGCACGCTCGTCTCCACCGAGCGCGTGAACGTCGAGACCGTCGTTCAGGACCAGACCCCGTACTGGACCTGGAAGGACGAGATCGAGAAGCTCGAGCTCAAGTAATCGTGCTTGAGTATTTCCCAAGCTAGACGCGCTGGGCGCGGCGGCGATGAGCCGCCGCGCCCCACGGCGTAGCTAGGGGCGTGTCCCTGTTGGATTGAGAGACCTCCTTCCCGCGCTGGGAGTCATCAGGAGAATCTGCGCTTCCGGTGCAGAAAAGGGGTCTCTTCTGCCCGCTGATGCGGGCAAGAGTGAGAGGAGCGTTTGCGACGTGAGAACCTACATCGCCAAGCGCATCGGCATCTCGGTCATCATCTTGTTCTGCGTGACCTTCATCATCTACGGCCTGATGCGCGCCCTGCCGTCCTCCTACGTTGAGACGATGGCCATGCAGCTCTCCCAGGCACCGGGCGCCAAGCCCTACGATGAGTGGCTCGCCCAGCTCAACGCGCAGTACGGCCTGGACCTTCCGATGCCCATCGGCTACGTCACCTGGCTCGGTGACTTCCTCACCGGAAACTTCGGTGACTCCTGGAAGTTCAACGTGCCGGTGCTGACCGAGTTCTACAACACCATCGGCATCTCGTTTGCCATGGGCGGCCTCGCCTTCGTGTTCTCCACGGCCATCGCCGTTCCGCTCGGCATCCTCGCCGCAACGCACCAGTACTCCAAGGGCGACTACATCATCTCCGCCGTCGCCCTCGCGGGCATCTCGCTGCCCACCTTCTTCTTTGCCACGCTGCTCAAGCTGGTCTTCTCGGTGGGTCTTGGCTGGTTTGACCTCTACGGCCTCATGAGCCGTGACTTTGCCCAGCTCGACGCCGTCGGCCAGGCGCTTGACATCTGCAACCACATGGTCATGCCGGTCGTCACGCTCACGGTGATCCAGATCGGCTCGCTCATGCGATACACGCGTACCAACATGCTCGAGGTCTTGAACGCCGATTACATCCGCACGGCGCGTACCAAGGGCCTCCCCGAGCACAAGGTCATCTACAAGCACGCCTTCCGCAACACCCTCATCCCGCTCGTGACCGTCATCGGCGGGTCGCTGCCCGGCCTCTTCTCGGGCGCCCTCATCACCGAGACGCTCTTCATGATTCCGGGCACGGGATACACGTCCTACCAGGCCATGACGGCCGGAGACATCCCCTATACGATGTTCTTCCTCACCTTCATCGCCATCATCACGCTGCTCTCCAACCTCCTGACCGACATCCTCTACGCGGTGGTGGACCCCCGCGTTCGTATCTCCTAAGAAAGGCGGGTGTAACTTCATGAGCAACGACAAGAACGTCAAGCCCGCCGATCAGGCACAGGAGCAGGAGTACTCCCTCAACGACGACCGTCGCGTGAAGGTCCTCTCGCCGGGTGCCCTTATCGCCAAGCGCTTCTTCCGCAACCGCCTGGCCGTGGTGGGCCTCGTCATTCTCGTCATCATGTTCGTGTTCTCCTTTGTGGGTGGCCTCGTGAGCCCCTACGGGCAGGACGAGACCTTCAGCACCACCACCGAGCTCAACACGCAGTTCGCGGGCATCACCGAGACCACCACGCGCCGCTACACCGCGGCCCCCGACGCCGACTTCGGCGCGCTCGTGCAGGCCAAGGCCAACTCCGCCATCAACGAGGGGGAGACCTCCTTCGAGCGCGACGGCGTTGTCTACACGATCGAGCAGCCCGCTCCCGACCTCTACACCTTCAGCACGGCCGGCTCCGTGGTGGCCTACGCCTCCACCTACGTGGTGAGCACGCCCGCCGGCATGACCGCCCCGTCCTTTGACTTCCAGGTCGCCGCGATCACGGCCCTCTCCGGTGCCAGCGCCGAGGAGGCTCCCGCCGAGGAGGCCCCCGAGGTCACCGAGGAGGGGACCGTCGTGGTTGAGAGCGGCGACCAGGATAGCGCGCAGGAGGCCGCCGAGGCCGAGGCCGCCGGCAACACCTTCGAGGCCGACGGCGCCATCTACAGCTTTGACGAGTCCGGCAACGTCATGGACGGCTCCGGCACCGTGGTTGCCATGGTCAGCCCGTTTGTGATCTCCGCCTCCGACGGCAACACCGCCATCCCCGACGACCTGCGCGAGGCGCTCCTCACCGCGGTCGAGGCCGACGCCTCCGAGGTTGTCTACACGGACTCCGAGGGCGCCGAGCACACCTACACCATCTCCTATGACGCCTACTCCAAGGTCTACAACGTCACCGAGACCACCGCGAACCAGGTCTACGACCGCTACGCGTCCCCCTCGCTCGAGCACTGGCTCGGCACCGACGGCAACGGCATGGACATGCTGACGCGCCTCATGTACGGCGGCCGCGTCTCGCTCATCATCGGCTTCATCGTCGTCTTCATCTCCGCTGGCCTGGGCGTCATCATGGGCGGCATCTCCGGCTACTTTGGCGGCTGGGTCGACAACCTCATCATGCGCATCGTCGACGTTTTCTACTGCCTGCCCTCGATGCCGATCATCATCATCCTGGGCTCCGCGATGGACGCCATGCGCCTGGACCCCTGGATCCGCATGATCTACCTCATGCTCATCCTCGGCTTCCTGTCCTGGCCCGGAATCGCCCGTCTCGTGCGCGGCCAGATCCTGTCCCTGCGCGAGCAGGAGTTCATGCTCGCCACCGAGGCCACGGGCATCACGGTCCCGCACCGCATCATCCGCCACCTCATCCCCAACGTCATGCCGCAGCTGATCGTCTCCTGCACCATGAGCCTTGGCTCGACGATCATCACCGAGGCCACGCTCTCGTTCCTCGGCCTGGGCGTCAAGTTCCCGTTTGCCTCCTGGGGCAACATCATCTCCGACGTCAACAACGCCTTCGTCATGACCAACTACTGGTTCATCTGGATTCCCGCTGGCATCTGCCTGCTGCTCGCGGTTCTCGGCTTCAACTTCGTGGGCGACGGTCTGCGCGACGCGTTTGACCCGAAGATGAACCGCTAAGGGCAGAGAGGAGACAAGCCAATGTTTGGATCTGACAAGAAGAAAGAGGCGGGCTACCTCTCCGCCAAGGAGTCCCGCAGGATCTCGCGCGAGAACCGCAAGATCACGCAGGGCTATGAGAAGCTGCGCAAGCGCAAGAACGTGGACCCCTCCGAGTACGCGTGCGAGATGCGCGACCCCAACAACGCCGTCGAGTTTGACGACGTCCACACGTACTTCTTCACCGACACCGGTGTGGTGAAGTCCGTCGACGGCGTCTCCTATGACGTGCCCGTGGGCAAGACCGTGGGTGTGGTCGGCGAGTCCGGCTGCGGCAAGTCCGTCACGTGCCTCTCGCTCATCCAGCTCCTGCAGCGTCCGCAGGGCCAGGTCACGGGTGGCTCCATCCGCCTCAACCTGGGTGACCACGCCATCGACGTGACCAAGGCGCCCGAGGAGGCCATGCAGAAGATCCGCGGCTCCGAGGTCTCCATGATCTATCAGGAACCCATGACCTCGCTCAACCCCGTCTTCAAGGTGGGCGAGCAGATCGAGGAGGTCATTGCCCTCCACGACGGCAAGGACTGGTCCAAGGACAAGATCAAGGCCCGTGCCATCGAGATGATCGAGACCGTTGGCATCGCCAAC
>CASEGE010000024.1 GCA_949287335.1 uncultured Olsenella sp.
CCGGCTGCTTAAGGACGCGCGACGGACGCGCCCGCACAATTGACGCTCTTTTCGCTGGCGCGCGGGCCCGACCGGTGCGTCTCTGCTACACTCGTTCAGTTGTGAATATGCGCCGCAGTCCGGCGCAGGAGCGAGAACGCACGAAGAGGGAGCCGCCATGCCCGAGAAGATCGAGGAGCTCGTACGAGCCGCCATTGCCGCCGCGCAGGAGGCAGGTGAGCTGCCCGCTTTCGAGATCGAGGACCTCGGCTTCGAGCGCCCGGCCGACCCCGCCAACGGCGACTGGAGCTCCACTGTTGCCATGCGCTCCGCCAAGCTCGCCCGTCGCGCGCCGCGCCAGATCGCGGACGCCATCGTGGCGCACCTCGCGGCCGATCCCTCGGTGGACCGCGTCGAGGTCGCCGGCCCCGGCTTCATCAACTTCTACCTCGCCACCGCCTCGGCAAACGAGATCTTCCGCACCGTGCGCGAGCAGGGCGAGAACTACGCGCGCTCCAACATGGGCGAGGGCGCCAAGGTGCAGGTCGAGTTTGTCTCGGCCAACCCCGTGGGCCCGCTGCACATCGGACATGGCCGCTGGGTTGCCATCGGCGACTCGCTCTGCCGCGTGCTCGAGCACGTGGGCTACAACGTGGAGCGCGAGTACTACGTCAACGACCACGGCTCGCAGATGGACGTCTTCGGGCACTCCATCTCCATGCGCTACCAGCAGCTCCTTCAGGTGATGGGGGAGCGCGGCGTCTCCCTTGACGAGGCGCGCGAGGCCCTTCTCGCCGACCGCGAGGCCTTTGTCGCCGACGAGAACGACGAGCGCCCCGAGACCCATCCTCTTACGGACGCCTTCAACGAGGCCTTGGGCGGCAATGCCTACGGCGGTGACTATATCGTCGACATTGCCGCGCGCTTTGTGCGCGAGGACGGCGAGCGCTGGGCTGCCGCGTCCGAGGACGAGCGCATGGCGGAGTTCCGCGAGCGCGCCTACCTCTGGATGCTCGACTCCATCCGCGACACCTGCCACACCGCGCGCTGCGACTTTGACGTGTGGTTCTCCGAGCGCAGCCTCTACGAGAAGGACGAGTCTGGCACCTCTGCCGTGGACCGCGCGCTTGCGGCCCTCGACGAGATGGGCCACCTCTATCGCGACGAGGCTGGTGCCCTGTGGTTCCGCTCCACCACGTTTGGAGATGACAAGGACCGCGTCCTCATCAAGACCAACGGCGAGTACACCTACTTCGCCTCCGACGTTGCCTACCACTGGAACAAGTTCCAGCGCGTCGACCACGTGATCGACATCTGGGGCGCCGACCACCACGGCTACATCCAGCGCGTCCGCTCCGCGTGCACCGCGCTTGGCTATCCCACGCAGTTTGAGGTCCTTCTCGGCCAGCTCGTGAACCTGCTGCGCGACGGCAACCCCGTGCGCATGTCCAAGCGCAAGGGCACGATGGTCACCTTTGACGAGCTTCTCGCCGAGGTTGGCGCCGACGCCACGCGCTACACGCTCATCTCCAAGTCGTCCAACCAGATGATTGACTTTGACATCGAGCGCGTGAAGCGCCAGGACAACACCAACCCCGTCTACTACGTGCAGTACGCGCACGCCCGCATCTGCTCGATCCTGCGTCGCGGCGCGGGCGTCACCGTGGAGGAGGCGGCCGAGCTCGGCATGGACGAGGTCGCCGGCCGTGCGGTGGGGCAGACCTATGACCTGGGGCTCCTCACCGCGCCCGCCGAGGCGGCGCTTGCCCGTAAGCTCGGCGAGCTGCCCGGGCTTCTCGAGAGCTGCGCGCGCGACCGCGCGCCCTTCCGCCTCACGCACTACGCGGAGGAGCTCGCTGCCGAGTTCCACTCGTTCTACACGGTCTGCCAGGTGCTCCCGGGCACCGGCCGCCCGCTTGACGAGGACCTCTCGCGTGCCCGCCTCGCGGCCTGCGATGCCACGCGCCGCGTGCTCGCGCTCACGCTGGAGCTCATCGGCGTCTCTGCCCCGCAGAGCATGTAGGGGCCTGCCCGCACGACGGGGGCGGGGGAATTGTGCGCTCTCTTCACATTTTTTGAATGAGTGCATAATTAATCCTGTCGAAACAGGTATCACCGGTATACTTCGGTTCTATGGCGGGCGAGCTTTCCATGGCTTGCTCGCTGGGGTTTGTTGATTTGACTGAGAAACAGGGGTAGCGCTAGTGGATCTCAAGGAATACATGTCGGTTCGCAGGGCGTACAACAACGTTCGCCAGATGGACGAGTCTCACGATCGCCTCACGTTTGAGGAGTTTGCCATCCTGTGTCGCCTGAACGAGGCGGACGCCCCGGTCAAGACCTCTGATATCGCGGAGTACCAGGGCGCGCTTCGTCCCACGATGACCCACCGCACCAACCACCTGGCGGGCCTTGGTCTCATCGACCGCGCCGAGGGTGCCGTCGACCGCCGCAACGTGGTCTGCTCGATCTCCGAGAAGGGCGCCGAGCGCGCCATGGAGCTCGCCGCGCTCACGCGCGCGCAGATTCCCACGGGCCGCGCGCTGTCCCGCACGTCCCCGGAGCGCATCATCAAGTACGTCGATGCCATGGGCGCGCTCTTCTGCAAGGCTGGTGACCTCGTTCTTCTCGGCCTCTTTAGCTCCGAGTCCGAGTCGATGACCATCATGCAGATCGTCGACGCCCTCGGCCTGCTTCAACCCACGGTTTCCATGTCCGTCTCGTCGCTCGACGAGCGCGGGCTCGTCCAGCGCTCTCACACCGCCGGCGGCAGCCACACCACGAGCGTCTCGCTGACTGACGCGGGCGATGAGTACGTGCGCGACATCGTTGAGCGCATCGAGGCCCTTGTGGTGAGAAGGAAGGGCCGTACCTCCAACAAGGGCGAGGCAGCGCCTCAGGATTAATTCGTATTTTTTAAGAATACGTGCTAGAATACGGGACGGTTGCGTGAGGCTGAGGTGCCTGCGCGGCCGTCCCATTTGTTTTACGAGCAGTTGCTCGGATGCGTTGCGGCACGTTGACCGATGCCAGAGCCCCATAAGGGGGATGTTGGCGTGCGCACGCGTGCAATCACGAGAGGTAGCTATATGCCGGACGATGTGACTCCTGCTTCCGTTTCGACCGATGCCCCTGAAGCCAAGGTAGCTCAGGCCGTCGAGAGCGCGGAGGAGGTGCCCGCAAAGCCCAAGCGCCGCCGCAGGACCAAGGCCGAGATGGAGGCCGCCCGCGCCGCAGAGGCGGCCGCTCGTGCCGCGGCGGAGGCGGCAGGGGAGCCCTGGCCGCCCAAGCGCCGCCGCGGCCGTCCCCGCAAGAGCGAGGTGGCGGCGCAGCAGCCCTCCCACGAGAGCGACATTGCCGCTGCGGCACCCGCTGCCGCCCCCGCTCAGGATGTTGCCCCTAGCGCCGAGGGCGCACAGGACGCTCCGGCACCCAAGCGCCGCCGTGGTCGTCCGCGCAAGGTCGACGCTGCTCCCACCGCCGAGGCCGCCACGCCCGCTCCCGTCGCAGACGAGATGACCCGGGTTACGCAGGAGGCAACCGTTGCCAGCCCGGAGCCCACGGAGATGCCCTCCCAGACGCTCTCCGAGTCCGCTGCCGAGACTCCCTCCGCACAGGAGGCCGCGCGCCCCGAGGGCGGGCGGGCCGGACGCAAGCGCCGCCATTCGGTCGACCACGCCGCCAACGGCGCCGCCCCTGCCGACAAGGGCGAGAAGGGCGCGCGCGACAAGGGCGACAAGGGCGACAAGAACGACAAGAACGACAGGGCCGGTAAGGACAACGGCCAGGGCCGCCGCCAGAACGGCCAGGGCCGCCGTCGCAACCGTCGCCAGGATTTTGTCGCCGAGCCCTCGCTCTCGCGCGAGGAGCTTGCCGAGATGAAGGTGGCCGAGCTGCGCGCCAAGGCCGCCGAGCTGGGCATCGACTATGCCGGCGTGCGCAAGGGCGATCTTGTCGAGGCAGTCTACGCCGCCGCCGCGCGCGCCGAGGGTTTCCGCTCCATCGACGGCATTCTTGAGATCGGCAACGAGGGCTATGGCTGGGTCCGCACCGGCAACTACATGGAGGGCGACGACGACGCCTTCGTGCACCAGCAGATCATCCGCTCGCTGGGCCTTCGTCCCGGCGACCGCGTTGCGGGCACCGTGGGCCCCGGGCGAGCCAACAGCAAGTACCCGCCGCTCCAGATGGTGACCTCGGTCAACGGCCGCGCACCCGAGAACCTCAAGAGCCGCCCGCGTTTCCGCGACCTCACGCCCGTCTATCCCAACGAGCGCCTGGTCATGGAGTGCGGCAAGGATTCCATCACCGGCCGCGCCATCGATCTGGTCTCGCCCATCGGCAAGGGCCAGCGCGGTCTTATCGTCTCTCCGCCCAAGGCGGGCAAGACCACGGTCCTCAAGAAGATCTGCCAGTCCATTGCCGCAAACAACCCCGAGGTGCACCTCTTCTGCCTGCTCGTTGACGAGCGCCCCGAGGAGGTCACGGACATGGAGCGCTCCATCCGCGGCGAGGTTGTTGCCTCCACCTTTGACATGCCCGCCGAGAACCACACGCGCGTCTCCGAGCTCGTGATTGAGCACGCCAAGCGTCTCGTGGAGCTGGGCGAGGACGTTGTGGTGGTGCTCGACTCCATCACGCGCCTCGCGCGCGCCTACAACCTCGCGCAGCCCGCGAGCGGCCGCATCCTCTCCGGCGGCGTTGACTCCGCCGCGCTCTACCCGCCCAAGAAGTTCCTCGGCGCCGCCCGCAACATCGAGAACGGCGGCTCTCTCACGATCATTGCCTCCGCGCTCGTGGACACGGGCTCCAAGATGGACGAGGTCATCTTCGAGGAGTTCAAGGGCACCGGCAACATGGAGCTCAAGCTCGACCGCGAGCTCGCCGACAAGCGCATCTTCCCGGCAATCGACCCCGTTGCCTCCGGCACGCGCAACGAGGACCTGCTCATCGAGGCCGAGCTCCAGCCGCTCGTCTGGGGCATCCGTCGCATCCTCGCCAACATGAACAACGTCGAGCGCGCCGCAAACGCACTCGTGAGAGGCCTTAGGGAGACCGATAACAACGTCGAGTTTCTCGTCAAGAGCGCCAAGAAGGCCAACCAGACCGGCTACGTCGCGTAGCCAGCCGCGCGGCGAGCGCTGCACGGACCTCAACTCACGCCAACGCTCACCTTCTTTGCCAAGAGTGAGCGTTGGCGTGAGTTCTTTTTTGGCGGGGGAACGCCAACTCACGAAATCGCTCGCCTTGGGTGCGAGAAGCAAGCGTTAGCGTGAGTTTTTCTCGTCAGTCCCATGATGGGGGAGCATCTGGCTTGACGCTGTTGACGCTGCGGAAACCTTACGTTTAGTACGGCAATGTCTCTTGCGCACCGCCGATAAAAGCAGGTATATTCATAGAGTCTGCGTTCTGGACAAGTCACGGTATACAACGAAGATGAAACGAAGCCCAAACCGTTGACGCCACTTTCCGCCCACAGGCGGACTCTTATGGTTTGAAGATCGTCTCGTCTTCCGTCTCTGGGAGGAGCGGAAGCACATGCGTGGGAGAAGAAACCCGGCTGTTGTAGCTGGTCTTTTGGGTGCGGCAACGCTTGCGGTGCCGCAGACGGCGCATGCCCTCTCCCTCCCGGTGCCCCTTACCGAGACCATTGACGGCATCTTTGGCTCACCCACCATCGCCCTCGCGGCGGGATTTGCCGGGGGCGTGGTGCTCACCGGTGCCGTGGCGCTCACGGCCTCTGCCATCTCGCGCCACCGTCGCAACGTGGCCGAGCGCCAGGAGCTTGAGGCGGAGGAGAGGGCGGCGAGCGAGCGTCGCCCGCGTCACATGCGCGCCGAGGCCCCCGTCACCGAGCCAGAGCAGAGCTCCGCTGAGTCCAAGCCCTCCCATCACCCGAGCCACGCCGCGAGCAACTACGAGCAGATCGCCGAGAACTACGTGAGCAAGGCGACCTTCCGCGCGCGCATGGCGCGCCGCGCCGAGGGCGTTGCCGCTACGCTGCGCGAGCGCATGGGCGCGAGCATGATGGAGGGCGTGCCGATCATCGAGCGCGCGGACGGCTCCGTGGGCGACGTGGGCACCAGCTGGTGGCAGACCGCCGTTGGCTCCACCGCCATCCACGGCACCGAGAGCTTTGTGCCGGACACCGACGCCTATGCCATCCCCTCGGACTTCTCGATGACCGATGGCGAGCGCCTCGCCCGCGCCGAGGGCATCTCGAGGCGCGTCGCGCAGATCGACGAGGGCGCCTATCCCGAGCTCCAGACCGCGAGGAACATCGACGAGGATGACGAGTGGCTGCGCGCCCTGCGCTCCCTTGACGAGAAGATCGCCGAGGAGTCACCTGCCGCTGTTCGCGAGTCCGTCAGCTTCGTCGATACCGTCGGCGGCGCCGACACGCTCGACGAGCCCGACGGCCTTGAGCCCGAGACCGGCTTCATCCCCTTCAGGACGCCCGCCGGGCACCCCGAGGTCGTGGATACCGGCAGCTACATCGACTACCTCATAGAGGATGAGTTCTCCAAGAACACCTCGCACGGCTCCAAGCGCGTCCTGCGCGTGCTCGAGGGCGGCACGAGCGCGTCCAAGCGCGTCTCGCGCCACCTGGGCGGCTCCTCGAAGCCCGTCAAGGACGAGGCGGAGTCCTACGTTGCCAAGCACTTCTCGACCCCCATGGCGGCGCAGGCGTGAGCATAGACGCAACGCACGACTCGGCGCGGCGGTCCTCCCGTAGGTGGGCCGTCGCGTTATGCTGCTGGATCGCCTTCATCTGGGGACACTCGCTCATCCAGGGTCCGCAGTCGTCGCTTGAGAGCGGCTTTGTGGTGGCGCTCATGCGCCCCCTCTTCGAGGCCGTGGGCATGACGGACGTGGACCTCATGTCGTTTCTCGTCCGCAAGTTCGCGCACTTCTCGGAGTACGCGATCCTTGGCATCCTGGCCTATGGCCATTATCGCGCCCGCCGCAACGTGACACCGACGTTAGGGCAGGCTGTCGCAAAACGTTTTGTGACGATCTGGCCTGATGTAAGCGTCATGCTCGTGCCCGTTGTGGACGAGTGCCTGCAGCTCTTTGTGCCGGGTCGCTCCGGGCACCCCAGGGACGTGCTCATAGACCTGGCAGGCCTCTGCACGGGAGCGCTTCTTGCCCGACTTGTGTCCCGGCTCCGCGACCGCCGACTTGCGTGAGCTTTGTTTCAGGCGTGTTAGCATCGTCACGTCTCGGTTAACAAATCCTCCACATAAACCTTTACACGAGCAGGGCGGCGTAGGGTATACGTCACGCTTTGTTCTGTAAGAAGCGACGGGAGGAGAAAGCTATGTTCAAGAACGTTTCCAGGCGTCAGTTCGTGCAGGCGTCCGCGGTTGCCCTGGCCGGCCTGAGCCTTGCCGCGTGCAGTGGCGACGAGGGCGGCAGCTCCGAGGGCGGCAGCGGCACCATCAAGGTTGGCATCCTCGGCCCGCACACCGGCGACGTTGCCAACTACGGAATCGCCTGCCGCAACGGCGCGCAGCTCTACTTCGACCAGCTCAATGAGGCCGGCGGCATCAACGGCAAGCAGGTCGAGTACCTCGTCGAGGACGAGCAGGGCGAGCCCACCCAGGCCGTGACCTCCTACAACCTGCTCGTCGAGCAGGGCGTCGTGGGCATCGTGGGTGACGTCACCACCGGCCCCACCACGGCCGTGGCTCAGCAGTCCGTGAACGACAACATGCCGTGCGTCACCCCGTCCGCCACCGCGGCCGAGATCGTCACCTACGGCAACAACACGTTCCGCGCCTGCGTGACCGACCCGGAGCAGGGCCGCATCATGGCCGCCTTTGCCAACGAGCAGGGCTACAAGAACATCGGCACCCTCTATCTCAAGGGCGACGACTACAACGAGGGCGTCAACAACGCCTTTGTCGAGGAGGCAAAGGCGCTCGGCATCAACATCACCACCGAGCAGTCCTACTCCGCCGGCGACGTTGACTTCAACTCGCAGCTCACCACCATCATTGCCACCAACCCGGACGCCATTCTCGCCCCCAACTACTACGAGGACGACGGCCTCATCGTCACCCAGGCCCGTCAGCAGGGCTATACCGGCGTTTTCCTGGGCGTTGACGGCTGGTCCGGCGTTGCCGACTACGCCTCCGCCGAGGACCTCCAGAACTGCTACTACTGCTGCGCGTTCTCCTCGGCCAACGACGAGGGCCTTGCCGCCCAGTTCACGGCCGACTACGAGGCCGCCTACGGCGAGACGCCCACCAACTTCTGTGCCCTTGGCTACGACGCCGCCATGGTTCTCGCCGGTGGCATCACCGCCGCCGAGGAGGCGGGCCTTGAGGCCGGCACCGACGAGTACCTCCAGGCCGTGATCGACGGCATCGCCGGCGGCTCCGTCGAGGGCGTCACGGGCACCATCGCCTATGAGGGCAGCGGCGACCCGGTCAAGTCCTCGCTCATCCTCACCTTCACCGAGGACGGCGCCGAGGAGGTCTTCGAGACCATCGACGCCACGGCCTAACCTGCTCTTTTCGCTCTGCCTGGGGCATCGGGCGCGCGCTCGGTGCCCCTTTTCGCAAGTTATCGGGCGGCCTCGTCGCCCATGTTCTGGAGAGGAGTGATGTTGTGGATGGCGTCGCGCTGGTAGTCTCGCAGGTCCTGAACGGCCTGCAGCTCGGCAGCATCTACGCGCTCGTCGCTCTGGGCTACACGATGGTGTACGGCATCATCTTGCTGCTCAACTTTGCTCACGGTGACATCATCATGGCCGGAGCCTACATTCTGTGGATCGTGCTCGCGCAGCTGGGGCTCAACCCCATCCTTGCCATGCTGCTCGCCGTCTTGGGCTGCACGCTGCTCGGTGTTGTCATCGACAAGGTTGCCTATGCACCGCTGAGAAACGCACCGCGCCTCTCGGTCCTCATCACCGCCATTGGCGTGTCGTACTTCCTGGAGAACGGCGCCCAGCTCGTCTTTGGCGCGGACGCGAAGGTGGTTCCCTCCTTCGCCCCGGTCTCGAGCATCCAGGTGGGCGGCCTCTCGCTCTCCTTTGTCGCGCTCGTCACGGTGCTCGTGACCGCGATCTCCACCTTCGTGCTCACGTTCCTCGTGCAGAAGACCAAGCTCGGTAAGGCCATGCG
>CASEGE010000025.1 GCA_949287335.1 uncultured Olsenella sp.
CAGGCGGCGCGCGTTACCGAGATCGTGACGGAGATGATTCGCCGCTCCTAGGCCTTGCCAGGCACTATTCGATTGTGACGGCTCGTCCTCAAGCTAGCGCGCGAGGGCGAGCCGCTTTCGTCCGGCATGGCCGACCGCCGGCGGCCTCCCTCCCGAGGGGACGTCGCCGCCGATGAGCCTCGCCTTGGGGAGCGGGCGGTCCCTCGACCTGCTCCCGCGCTCGCGTCTGGGCCGCTGCCGTTGTTCCATGCGCACCTCCTGTGGGACGTGAACGAATGACAATCCCACGGTATCGGGGCAAGCTTGCACGAATCTCCACTAGGGCATCGATTAGCTGCCACGAAACTGACGCGCGGCACATCTTGCCCCCGCTGTCCTGCGACTTGTCATCGGTCAGTTTTTGCGGCGCACTCCCGCGCCGGCCGCCAACGCTCACAAAACGCACACGCCCGCTGGCATGCCCCGCGGTTGCCTATGCTAGAATGCTTACGCACGCGGGCATCGCCAAGTGGTAAGGCATCAGCTTCCCAAGCTGACATTCGCGGGTTCGAGTCCCGTTGCCCGCTCCAGAACAGTTCGGGCCCTGCGGGGCCCTTTTTTATGGGTAGAAGAAAGGTGCCGCCGTTCTTGTCGGCTTGGAAACCTGAAGATGCGAAAGGAGCCGTCGTGGCTTCAGTTCCCATGACAAATGAGGAGTGCCGTCTCTCCATCGAGGGTCTCTCCGAGCAGATCGACCGCTACGCCAACCTCCTGGTGCGCAAGGGCGTCTCCCTGAGGCAGGGTCAGGAGCTCGTGCTCCAGGTGCCCGTCGAGCGTGCCGACTTCGCGCGCCGCGTGGTGCGCGCCGCGTATCGCGCCGGCGCCGAGCACGTGACCGTCCTCTGGACGGACGACGAGGTGAGCCGCCTCACGTATGAGAACTGCGACCTCACTTTCTTTGAGCACACGCCCTCCTGGCAGGTCGAGCAGCTCAACTCGCTTGCCGAGGACGGCGCGGCGTTCCTCTTCCTCACGGGTTCCGACCCCTCTGCGCTCAAGGGAATCGACCCGGCAAAGCCCGCCGCGGCGGCCCGTGCGCGCAACACCGAGTGCAGGTCCTTCCGTGATGGCATGGACTTCGGTCGCAACGTGTGGTGCATCGCCGGTGTGCCCGTTTTGGCGTGGGCGCGCGAGGTCTTCCCGGAGTTCTCTCCCGCCGAGGCCCTCTACCGGCTCTGGATGCTCATCCTCGAGGTCTCGCGTGCCGACGGAGAGGACCCCGAGAGCTCGTGGGAGACGCACAACGCGTCCTTTGAGAAGACCAAGCGCTTCCTCAACTCCCACCGCTTTGACGCCCTGCGCTACGAGTCCGCAAACGGTACCAACCTAGTGGTGGGGCTTCCCGACGGGCACGTGTGGGACGGCGGTGCCGGACGCACCCAGGACGGCGTAACCTTCTTCCCCAACATTCCCACGGAGGAGGTCTTCACGTCCCCTGACCGCCTGCGCGCGGACGGCATCGTGTACTCCTCTCTGCCGCTGGTGCGTTCCGGGCAGATTGTCCGCGACTTCTGGCTGCGCTTTGAGGGCGGCTGCGTTGTCGACTTTGGTGCCGAGCAGGGCTATGAGGTGCTGCGCCACATCATCGAGACCGACGAGGGGTCGCGGCGCCTCGGCGAGGTTGCCCTTGTCTCCAAAAACACGCCGATCCGTCGCAGCGACACGCTCTTCTTTGACACGCTCTACGACGAGAACTCGAGCTGCCACCTGGCCCTTGGCATGGGTTTCCCCGAGTGCCTCATGGGCGGGACCTCCATGGACAAGGACGAGCTTCTCGCCCATGGCGTCAACCAGAGCAGCACCCACGTGGACTTCATGATCGGCACCGATGACATGAACATCTACGGCCTCGACGCCAACGGGGACGAGACCCCCATTTTCGAGAACGGGCAGTGGGCCTGGGAGTAACCGCAAGCCCGAAGGTCAAAACGCCGCACCTCTCGGCATGCTAGAATCAAGAATGCGCGCCGTTAGCTCAGTTGGTAGAGCAGGGGACTTTTAATCCCAAGGTCCAGGGTTCGAGACCCTGACGGCGCACCACCGACACTTTGGGCCGGACGTCCTTCTCGACGCCCGGCCCTTTTGTTTCCACTCGAATTCAATTCACAATCTCTTCTTCGCCGCGGTCTATAGTCAGCGACGTCAGACAGCCGCGGGCCAATAGCCCGCGCCCGCTCAACTATTGAGGAGGCCAACGTTGATGAACGTTCACAGCGCGCATATGCCCGCTGCCCTCCTCTCCGCACAGCTGCTCAACCGACGAATCACGCCCTAGGTATCGCGCCGCCTGCCCGCGGGCCTGTCCCGCCGTGCGCCCGCGATGCCGGGGCTCAACCGTGCAGCTAACCTCCAACCCAGAAAGGGAAACATCATGGCAGAGAAGGAAAAGGTCGTACTCGCGTACTCCGGCGGACTTGACACGTCCGTCATCGTCAAGTGGCTGCAGATCGAGAAGAACCTCGACGTCATTGCCATCTGCGGCAACGTGGGCCAGGACGAGAAGGACCTCTCCTGGATCAAGCAGAAGGCCCTCGACATGGGCGCCATTGCCTCCGAGGCTATTGACATGCGCGCCGAGTACGCCGAGAAGATTCTCTCCAAGGCCATCTGGGCCAACGGCAAGTACGAGGGCGTCTACCCGCTGCTCTCCGCGCTCAGCCGTCCGCTGATCTCCAAGCACCTCGTGGACATCGCGCACCAGTACGGCGCCAAGTACATCGCCCACGGCTGCACCGGCAAGGGCAACGACCAGGTGCGCTTTGAGACCTGCATCCGCGCGCTCGACCCCGAGCTGGAGATCATCGCCCCCGTGCGCGAGTGGGACCTCACCACGCG
>CASEGE010000026.1 GCA_949287335.1 uncultured Olsenella sp.
CATGCCGTCGCGCGCCACGTCGGTAAAGACGAGGTGACGGTATCCCAGCTCGGCAAGGCGAGCCACGAGGTCGTCGGCGGAGAGCGCCGCGCCCTCGCGCCAGCCGTTCACGCGCACCTCCCCGTCGCGGGCGGCAACGTCGGCCACGACGAGCTCGCCGAACTCGCGCGCCGCAGACGCGGCAAACTCCGGGTCGCGCACGAGCGCCGTCCCGATGGCGATCCTTCGCACGCCCAGGTCCGCAAGCCGCCTCACGGCAGCGAGATCGCGCACGCCGCCGCCCGCGTCCACCGAGATGCCCTCCACCGAGCAGATCGCACGGATCGCAGAGTCATTGGCTGCGCGAGCCGCCTCGTCCTCCTCGAGCGTGGCGGAGAGGTCGACCACGTGAACCCACGCGGCACCGGCATCGCGGAACTTCTCGGCAACGGCCACGGGGTCGTCCGAGTAGACGTCCATGCGGGCACGCTCGCCCCGGGCGAGGCGCACCACGCGCCCGCCCACAAGATCGATCGCGGGGAAGAGAATCATTTGGCACCCCCAGCCGTCATCGTCCGCCTCGGACCACGTCCACAAAGTTGGAGAGGATCGTCGCCCCCACCGCCGATGACTTCTCGGGGTGGAACTGCACGCCAAAGACGTTACCGTCCCAGACCGCCGAGGCAAAGCTGCGCACATAGTGGGTGCGCGCGGCAACGACGCCCCGCTCAACGTCATCGTCAAGTGCAAAGGAGTGGGTGAAGTAGACGTTTGCCCCCTCGGGCACGCCGCGAAAGAGCCTGCAGGCACGGCCGCGCGGCATGAGGTGAATCTGGTCCCAGCCCACGTGCGGCACCTTCAGTCGGGAGGACTCGAGCCGCGTGGCCGAGCCGGAGAACACGCCCAGGCCCTCGGCCCACGAGCCGTCGTCCGTCTCGCTGCCTCGCTCGAAGAGAAGCTGGAGGCCCAGGCAGATGCCAAGGAACGGCACCTCGCGGTCAATGGCGGAGAGAACCGCCTCGGCCTCGCCGCTCTCGCGCAGAAAGGCCATCGCGTCACCGAAGCTGCCCACCCCCGGCAGGACCACGCCAGCGGCACCGGAGATGATCTCGGGGTCGTCCGAGATGACGACCTCGCCGCCGGCGTCGGTCAACCCGCGCTCGACGGAGCTCAGGTTCCCCTTGTGGTAGTCCACGATGACGATCTTGTGCGTCATCACAGGCTCCCCTTGGTTGAGGGCACGCCCTCGACGCGCGGGTCGCTCTCCACGGCCTCGCGCAGCGCCCGCGCGGCCGCCTTGAAGGTGGCCTCGATGATGTGATGCGCGTTCTCACCGCAAACGAGCCGCAGGTGAAGGGTTATGCCCGCGTCGCGCGCAAGCCCCGCGAAGAACTCGTGCGCAAGCTCCGTGTCAAAGCTCCCCACCTTTACGGGCCCGATGGGAACGTCCCAGTAGAGCTCGCCTCGCCCGGAGATGTCCACCGCGGCCATGACGAGGGCCTCGTCGAGCGGGACCATGACGCTGCCAAAGCGACGGATGCCGCGCCTGTCGCCGAGCGCCTCGCGCAGGGCCTGGCCAAGCACGATGCCCGTGTCCTCGACGGTGTGGTGGTCATCAACCTGCGTGTCGCCCTTCGCGCGCACCGTGAGGTCGATGAGCGAGTGGCGCGCCAGGGCGTCGAGCATGTGATCGAAGAAGCCCACGCCGGTCTCCACGTCGGCGGTGCCGGTGCCATCCAGGTCAACAAAGATGCCGATGTCGGTCTCGGCCGTGGCGCGCACGACCTTTGCGGTTCTTGTCATGCTTCCTCCCTCAAAATAACGGAGAGCGCGTCGAGAAGAGCGTCGTTCTCCTCGCGCGTTCCCACGGACAGTCGCAGGCAGTCCCCGAGCCCCGGCGCGGCGCTGAAGTCGCGCACAAGAATCGAGTGCTCGTCGCGCAGGCGGCGGCGCACCTCCGCGGCACCCGGCACGCGCACGAGCACGAAGTTGGCGGCCGAGGGCCAGGCACGCACGCCGGGAATCTCCGCCAGGCCGGCGAGGAGCCGCTCCCGCTCGGAGACGATGTCGGCGACCACGCCCGCCATGGCCGCGCGCTCGCGGATCGCCGCAAGGGCAACGGCCTGCGCCACCACGTCAACGGAGTATATCTGACGTATGGCCCCGAGGGCGTCAACGACGGACGGGTGAGCAACGAGGTAGCCCACGCGCAGGCCGGCGAGGCCGAAGGCCTTCGAGAGCGTGCGCAGCACCATGAGGCGAGGGCGCTTGGCCACGAGGTCTATGACGCTCGCTCCCTCGGGGGCAAACTCGACGTAGGCCTCGTCCACGAGCACGAGGGCGTCGGTCTCGTCGAGCAGCCGCTCCACGAGCGCGCGGTCCAGGAGGTCGCCCGTGGGGTTGTTCGGCGAGGTGAGGATCACGAGCGCCGCGTCGCGCGCGGCCTCCACGAGCTCGTCCGCGTCAATGGAGAAGTCCTCGGGATCGCGCCACACGGGGCAGAGCTCGCACTCGCACATCGTGGCAAAGTTGGCGTACTCGGCAAAGTCCGGCGGGCACGTCACGACCGTGCGGCCCGGCCCGCCAAAGGCAAAGAGCAGGTTGAAGAGCACCTCGTCCCCACCGTTGCCCACGCAGACCATCTCTCGCGAGACGCCGTGGCGCTCGGCGAGGGCGTCGCGCAGGGCGTTTGCCATCGGGTCCGGGTAGCGGTTGAGCGGCGTGTCGAGAAGCGCGGCGTCAATTGCGGCGCGCACCTCTTCCGGCAGCTCGTGGGTGTTCTCGTTGGCCGAGAGGTTCACGCGACACGGCGAGAAGGCCGGGTCGTACGGTTCGAAGGAGCGCAACGCAGGCCGCAGGCGATCAATGACGTCCATATCAATCCTCCAACGTTACGAAGGGACTGTCCCTTCGTAACGTTTCCGGCCAGGCAACGCGGGCGACGTCGTCAACGTCAAAGGAGCCGCCCTCGGCAAGACGGCGGCGCAGCCCCACGGAGAGGGCGTGCGCCCAGAGGCCCTCCGCCTGGGCGATCGTCTGGGTGGCGGGCGCGTCGGCGAGAAGCCCCTCGGGCGTGTAGCAGATCACGCTCGAGCGCTTCTGGAAGTCATAGACGCCGAGCGGGTTTGAGAAGCGCGCGGTCCCACCGGTGGGCAGCGTGTGGTTGGGCCCGGCAACGTAGTCCCCCAGGGGCTCGGAGCTCCAGGCGCCCACGAAGATGGCACCGGCGTTTCTCACCCTGCCGAGAAGCGCCATCGCGTCCTCGCAGTGGAGCTCCAGGTGCTCGGGGGCAACAACGTTGACGGCATCAATGGCAGCGTCGAGCGTGTCGGCCACCACGACCACGCCGCGCTCGTCCAGGCTCGCACGCGTGATCTCCTCGCGCGGGCTCTGGGACACGAGGCGCTCCACGGCGGCCTCGACCGCGACGGGAAGCTCGGGGTCGCACGTCACGAGGTAGCAGCTCGCCATCGGGTCGTGCTCGGCCTGGGCCATGAGGTCGGCGGCCACCACCACGGGGTCTGCCGATGCATCCGCGAGAACGCAGACCTCCGAGGGGCCCGCCACCATGTCGATCCCCACGTCACCGGAGACGTAGCGCTTGGCGGCGGCCACGAAGGCGTTGCCGGGGCCCACGATCTTGTCGACCGCGGGGATGGACTCGGTGCCGTACGCCACGGCGCCGATGGCCTGCGCCCCGCCCACCGCGTAGACCTCGTCCACGCCGGCGAGCGCCGCAGCGGCGAGCGTGTAGGGCGAGAGCGAGCCGTCGCGCTGCGGCGGCGTCACCATGACCACGCGCTCGACGCCGGCAACCTTGGCCGGAATGGTGTCCATGAGGACGGTGGAGGGGTACTGCGCGCGACCGCCCGGCACGTAGACGGCAGCGGAGGCGACCGGCGTCACCTTCACGCCGAGGATCGTCCCGTCGGCGCGCGTGGTGAACCAGGACTGCTCGCGCTCGCGCTCGTGGAAGTCGCGAATCTGGTCGCGCGCCCGCTCGAGGGAGGCGACAAACTCGGGGTCCACGAGGTCGAGCGCCCGCGAGACCACCCCGTCAGGCACGCGGAACTCGTCGGGGCAGGCGCCGTCGAAGCGAAGGCAGCACTCGCGCACCGCCGCGTCACCGCGCGCCCGCACGTCATCCACGATCTTCTCGGCAGCGGCTATGACGTCCGCGGGCAGGGCGCCCGCACGGTTGAGGTCTGCCTGCGTGAGGCGCCTGCCCCCCTCCAGAATGACTCGTCTCATGGCTCACTCCCCCTTTCCGACCTCGGCGAGACGCGTCGCGAGGTCGCGAATTCTCTTGTCGCAGCGATACGCCGCGGGTCCGGCGAAGAAGCGCGCCGTGCACTCCATGACCTCGTCAACGATCACGAGGTCGTTCTCCGCGAGGGTGGTTCCCGTGGCGGTGATGTCCACGATGCGGTCGGCCATGCCCACGATGGGGCCCAGCTCGATGTTGCCGTGGAGCGTGACGATGTCGACCTGCTGGCCGAGCGCGTCGTAGTAGTCCTGGGTGATGCGCGGGTACTTGGTGGCCACGCGCACCGTTCCGCGCCAGGCGTAGTTGCGCTCCGCCTCCCCGGCGCGCGAGCGGGGCTCCGCCACCACGAAGCGGCAGCCCCCGTACCCAAGGTCAACGAGCTGCAGCAGGTCGAGGTTGGCCTCGATGAGCGAGTCCTTGCCGCAGATGCCGCAGTCCGCCCCACCGTGGCCCACGAAGGCGGGGGCGTCCTGGGCGCGCACGATCACGTACTCGACGTCGCCCGCGGACACGATGAGCTTGCGCCCGGGGTGCTCGAGCTCGGCCGTGGGCAGACCCGCGGCGGCAAGGGCACGTACCGTGTCCGCAAAGAGCGAGCCCTTGGGGACGGCAATGCGCAGCGGGCGCTCCGCGAGGCGCACCCCCGGCGTCACCACGCCCGACTCCCCCGGCTCGCCCAGGACCTCCTGCAGGCGCTCGAGCGAGAGGGCAAAGCCGCAGGCAGCAAGGCCCTCGCGGCCGAGGTTTGCGAGCACCGCGTCGTAGCGCCCGCCCGAGGCGAGGCTTGCGGCGATGCCCTCGGCGTAGCCCTTGAAGATGATGCCCGTGTAGTAGTCAAAGGAGTTGATGATCGAGAAGTCAAACGAGAGGCGTCCCTGCTCAAAGAGGTCGGAGAGCTCTGCGGCAAGGGCGGAGAGCTCGGAGGTCCCGCGCTCCCTGGCATCCACGCCCGCCGCGGCGAGAAGCGCGTCGAGCCGCCCTATGACCTCTGGCCCGCCGTTCATGCGGCAGAGGTCGTGCACGGCGCGCGCCGCCTCGGGCGAAAGGCCCGGCTCCGAGGCGAGAAGCTCGTCGAGGGTCACGAGGTCCGAGTCGTGCACGAGCGAAAGGACCCGCTCGGCAAACTCCGAGGTTGGCGCGCAGGTGGCGAGAAGCGCGGTGAGCGGCGTCACCGAACCAAAGACGATGCGCCAGTCGGGCACCTCGAGCGCCGTCAGCGCCTCGGCGAGCAGGCGCACGACCTCGACCTCCGCAGCGGCGCCGTCCTCGCCCACCAGCTCGACGCCGAGCTGCGTGAACTGGCGGGGCTGGCCGCGCAGGGACTGCTCCTCGCGCACAACCGGGGCGCTGTAGCGAAAGCGTGCCGGAAGGTCGCCGGCACCCACGCGTCCCGCCACGAGGCGGGCGACGGGCAGGGTGAGGTCGGGCCGGAGCATGAGGAGGGTCCCGTCCGCGTCGAAGAGCTGGAAGGGAGAGTCCTTGATGCGGCCGGCACGCTCGAGCGCGGCGCGGTCCTCGAGCAGGGGCGTCTCCACGGGCAGGTAGCCATGGGACGAGAAGCACGTGCGAACCACGTCCGTGATGCGCTCCCGCGCGAGGGCCTCTCTCGGGAGAATGTCTCTGAATCCTCTGGGCGTGCCTGAAATCACGGTCCATCCTTTCGGTGCCGACGACGCGCGCATCGTATCGCGTCGAGAAGCACTTTAGCATACTAAAGTGCGGAGTGGGTGAGTCAGTGTTGGGCCGCTCCGGTGACAATCGGTCACCCCACCGGATGCGACACTGCACATCATCAACCGTTCGAGCGCCAAAACCTGCCACCTGCCGAGCAATTTCATCAGACGGATACCGAGGGAGGCCGTGCGAGCAGCGCGGTCAGACTCGTGCAAGCTTCGTGTCAGACAACGGTAAGGAACCCCTTGCTACGCTGTGCGCCCCACAACCGAGCGAAGGGAGCACGCAATGGCACTGTACTGGCCCGAGGCACGTCTCGCCGTGAGCTGCACGGGAGCGGAGGAGAACGAGTTTCCCGAGGAGACGCTCGTCATCCTCGTGAGCCCCGAGGAGGCGACGGACCCCAGCTTCGTGGAGACCGTGAGCTACCTTCTCGCCGAGCGCCTCGAGGGGTGGAAGGAGGACCTCGTGACGGAGCTCAGGGAGCGCGGGAAGAGGGTCCTTGACCCACGCGGCAACGGCGCACAGGAGAGCGCCGAGGACGGGAACGACGAGAGGCCCGAGCCTACCGAGGCGGAGAAGGTCGAGGAGGAGCTCCGAAAGCTGATATGCGAGGAGATGGGCTGCCTCAGCCCCGCGGAATCGGAGAAGGACGAGGATGGGGACGATGGTGACGAGGAGGGCGAGGACGATGACGAGAGCCTCCCCTCCCTCGACGACCTTCTCGCGGAGGGCTACCTGAGCTGCGGCTACGGACCCGTGCCCACACAGGGCACCGCCATCTTCATCAACCACTGCGACGAGCTCTTCGTCAGGCGCTAGCCTCCCGGCGGTGGGCGGAAGCGACTCGCCGCCCACCGCGCTTC
>CASEGE010000027.1 GCA_949287335.1 uncultured Olsenella sp.
CTGACGGGGATTATGACAAGGGCGTCCGGGCAGCTTGCCAGGGTGCCTAGGAAGGCAGGTTTCTCAGCATGATCAAGATCGCCAAGTTCGGCGGCTCGTCGGTCGCGTCCGCCGAGCAGTTCCGCAAGGTCAAGGCCATCGTCGAGGCCGACCCCGACCGCCGCTTCGTGGTGGTCTCCGCCGCCGGAAAGCGCTTCTCCGGCGACAACAAGATCACCGACCTCCTGCTGCTGGTGAACGCGCACATCCAGTACCACGTGGACTGCACCGCGCTTCTCGCCGACATCGAGCAGCGCTTCGTCGAGATAGCCGACGAGCTGGGCCTCAAGTGGCCGGTGCACGAGAAGTTCGAGACGTTCGCCAGGAACATCAAGAAGCACTCTCCCGAGTACATCGTGGCGCGCGGAGAGTGGTTCACGGCGCACCTCATGGCCGAGTACCTGGGCCTGCCCTTCGTCGACGCGGCCGACGTCGTGGTCTTCCACCACAACGGCGAGGTTGACATGGAGCGCACCGCCGTGCGCCTCAAGGACGTGATGGTGCGCCAGGGCTCCTTTGTGCTGCCCGGCTTCTGCGGCGCCACGGTGGACGGCCAGATCAAGCTCTTCCAGCGCGGCGGTGGCGACATCACGGGCGCCATCCTCGCGCGCTGCATCGACGCCGGCCTCTACGAGAACTGGACCGACGTCTCGGGATTCCTCTCCGCCGACCCGCGCATCGTGGAGAACCCTCGCTCCATCCGCCGCATCACCTTTGACGAGATGCGCGAGCTCTCCTACATGGGCGCCTCGGTCCTGCAGGAGGAGGCCATCTTCCCCGTGCGCGAGGTGAACATCCCCATCCAGATCAAGAACACCAACCGCCCGGCCGACGAGGGGACGATCATCCGCGAGAAGGCCAGCGCGGGCGAGGACGAGCACCTCATCACCGGCATTGCCGGCAAGCGCGACTTCATCTCCGTGCACGTCAAGAAGGCGCACATGTCCAACGAGGTGGGCTTTGTCCGTCGCGCTCTCACCATCCTGGAGCGCTACGGCGTCTCCGTGGAGCACATCCCCACGGGCGTCGACTCGTTCTCCGTGGTGGTCAACGGCGCCGACGTGCGCGACTCGATCTACTCCATCGTGGCGGACATTCGCCGCGAGCTGGAGCCGGACGACATCACCATGGTGGACAAGCTCGCGCTCATCTCCGTCGTCGGCCGCAACATGTCCAAGCGCTCCGGCACCTCGGGCAAGATCTTCGGCGCGCTGGGCGAGGCGGGCGTCAACATCCGCATGATCACGCAGAGCTCGCAGGAGATCTCGATCATCATGGGCGTCAACAACGACGACTTCGAGCGCGCCATCCAGGTCATCTACGACCGTTTCGTCCGCGACGAAATGGTCACCGCCAGCTAGTCTGCAATTTGGGGACGTGTTTTTTCTCTCAGAGAAAAAGGGACAGGTTTTGCGAGCCCCGCGCAAGCGAGCCCCGCGCAAAAGAAAGGAAACGCCATGAGCGAGAAGACCGTTGCAATCCTGGGCGCCACGGGCGTGGTGGGCCAGCAGATGCTCCAGTGCCTCGAGGAGCGCAGCTTCCCCGTGGGACGCCTCGTGCCGCTTGCGTCCGAGCGCTCCGTGGGCAAGCCCGTGACCTTCCGCGGCGAGGACGTGCCGTGCCAGCTTGCCGCGCCGGAGGCCTTCGACGGCGTTGACATCGTCCTCGGTGCCGCCGATGACGCCACCGCCCGCGTGCTGCTCCCCGAGGCCGTGAAGCGCGGCGCGGTGTGCGTGGACAACTCGCACGCCTTCCGCCTGGAGTCCGACGTGCCGCTCGTCGTGCCGGAGATCAACGCCGCTGACATTGCCGCGCACCACGGCATCATCGCCAACCCCAACTGCGCCACGATCATAGGCCTCGTGCCCGTGTGGCCGCTCCACCAGGCGGCCGGCCTCACGCGTCTCATCGTCTCCACCTATCAGGCGGCGTCCGGCGCGGGCAAGCCGGGCCTCGACGAGCTCGTGCGCGAGATTCGCTGTGTGGCGGCCGGCGAGCCCGTGGGGGAGAGCAAGCCCTTCCAGTACCAGCTCGCGGAGAACCTCATCCCGCAGATCGGAGGCTTCAACGAGGTGGGCTACACCTCCGAGGAGATGAAGATGCAAAACGAGGGTCGCAAGATCATGCACCTTCCCGAGCTGCGCGTGAACTGCACCTGCGTGCGCGTGCCCGTGGTGCGCTCGCACTCCGAGTCCATCACGTGCGAGTTTGAGCGCCCGCTCTCCGTGGAGGAGGCACGCGCTCTGCTGGAGGCCGCGCCGGGCGTGAAGGTGGTGGACGAGCCGGCGTCGAGCCGCTATCCCATGCCGCTCGAGACCTCCGACCAGGACCTCATCTACGTTGGCCGCCTGCGCCGCGACCTCTCCGCGCCGGAGGGCGTGAGTTCGCTCACGTTCTGGTGCTGCGGCGACCAGATTCGCAAGGGTGCGGCCACCAACGCCGTGCAGATCGCGGAGCACCTGGTGTAGGGCGGCTGGCGAGAAGAACGCGTGGTTGGCGCGGGGTCGAGGTCCTTCTCGGCCCCGCGCCTTTGTGTGATGTGGCGAGAAATACGGCCGGCTGTACCGCGTGCGGGTCGGGCGCGGCGAGAAATCCCGTCGGCTGTACCGCGTGCGGGCGTGACGCTGCGAGAAAACCCGCCGGCTGTACCATGTTCGGGCGTGGCGATGCGAGAAAACCCGTCGACTGTACCATCAATGACACGTGAGATGGTACGGCCGGCGGGTTTTCTCGGCAAACGCTGGCGCGGAATGGTACGGCGGGCGGGTTTTCTCGGCAGATGCTGGCGCTGGTTGGTACGGCGGGCGAGTTTATTCGGCAAAGACCATCGCGACTTGGTACAGGGGCCCGTCTTTCTCGACGCCAGGGCGCGCAACTCGGTACACCCGACGATATTCCTAGGCGCAGGGGCGGCAGAGGCTGCGAGACGCGCGCGGGGCAAGCTCTCGGCGACCCTTGTCGCTCTGTCGCAGCGGCCTAGAAGCTCGCAAGCACCTCCGGTGTCATGCGCTCCGCCACGGCAACGGCAATCTCCGCCGCGCTCACGATGTCGGCCGGCGCGCAGACGGACGTTCCGGCGTGGATGTAGCGACAGGGGATGCCCGCCACCACGCTCGGGATGTCAAGCTGGTGGACCACACCGCCGTTGGTGCCGCCGCCCTCGCGCACGGAGGTCTGCGCGGGCAGCCCTCGCTCGGCCGCAACGCCAAGAACAAAGCGCTGGTAGCGAGGGTTGGTGATCATGCAGACGTCAAAGTAGCGAAACATCGGGCCCTTGCCCAGGGCGGCGCCGACCTCGTCCGCGGGCGTGAAGGTGTCGTCGGCCGGGCATCCCTCAAAGAGGTACGCCGCGGCGGGCGAGAAGTGCCTCGCAGCCGCTGCAATCCCGCGCTCGCCGACCTCCTCCTGGGCGGAGATCGAGGCCACCACGTCAACGGGCAGGTCGTCGCGACCGGCGAGCTCGCGCAGCGCCAGGAGCATCGAGCACACGCCCGCGCGGCAGTCGAAGGCCTTGCCAAAGGCAACCCCGCGCTCAGCATCAAACGAGAAAGCTGTGTCCGGCACAAACGGCTCGCCCATGCCCATGTGGAAGCGCTCGATGGCCTCCTCGCGCGAACGGGCGCCCACGTCAAGGATCATGCCCGCCTTGCCAGAGGCGCGCTCGGCCTCAGACCAGAAGTGCGGCGGCTTCACGCCCACGACGCCACGCACCCAGGAGCCGTCGGTTCCGCGCACCCACACGCCCTGGCCGGCCAGCGTGCCGGGGGCGAAGTGCCCCAGCTGCACGAAGC
>CASEGE010000028.1 GCA_949287335.1 uncultured Olsenella sp.
CGACCTGGTGGGGGAGCCGGCGGCCAAGGCGCTGCTCGAGCTCATCCGCGACGCGGACGCTGGCGGCGGGGCCGGCGAGGGGGTGGCCGATGGCGAAGAGTAAGGTCGTGCGCCAGGCGGCGGCAGCCGCCAAGGCGAAGCAGGCCGGGCCCGGCAAGAAGACCATTGCCAAGAACCGCTCCGCGCGCTACGAGTACTTCATCGACGAGACCTTTGAGGCGGGAATCGAGCTCACGGGCACCGAGGTCAAGAGCCTGCGCGAGCGCGCGTGCCAGCTCACGGACTGCTTCTGTCTCATTCGCGGGCGCGAGGCATGGCTGCACGGGGTGCACATCCACCCCTACTCCAACGGTGGCGTGTGGAACGTGGACCCCGATCGCAAGCGTCGTCTGCTGCTGCACCGCCGGCAGATCGACTACCTGGACGCCAAGCTTCGCCAGAAGGGTATGGCGCTCGTTCCGCTGGAGATCTACTTCGACGAGCACAACCGCGTGAAGCTGGCCATTGGCCTCGCGCGCGGCAAGAAGCTCTACGACAAGCGCGCAGACATGGCGCGACGCGACTCCGACCGCGAGATCGCCCGCGCCCTGAAGGAGCTCAACCGGTAATGTTACGAAGGGACTGTCCCTTCGTAACATCGGAAAGGAGAGGGACATGGACGCGAGCGCACTGTTCAAGTTCTCGTCGGGGCTCTACGTGGTCTCGGCCGACCCGGGCGCGGGCGAGCGCGTGGGCGCCTGCATCGTCAACACGGGGCTGCAGGTGACCTCGACGCCGCTCCAGGTCTCCGTGACGGTGAACAAGGAGAACTTCACCTGCGGCGCCATCGAGCGCGCCGGGCACTTCTCACTTGCCGTGGTGGACGAGTCGGCCGACATGCTCTTTGTGGGGCGCTTTGGCTTTAGGACCTCCGCCAAGGAGGACAAGTACGACGGGATCTCTAGCGCCGTCGCGGCCACGGGGGACCCGTATCCCACCGAGCACGCGTGCTCCTACGTGGCGTGCAACGTGGTCCAGACGCTTGATGTGGGCACGCACCTCACGTTTGTGGGCGAGGTGGTGGACGCCGGGAACCTCTCGGGCGTGGCCCCCATGACCTACTCCTACTATCACACGACGCTCAAAGGAAAGACGCCGCCGAAGGCCTCTTCCTACGTTGAGGGTATAAGTTAGGGCAGGGCGAGAAGCGCCCGGTTGGCCCAAGAGATTGCGAAAGGAGACACACATGTCCGACGAGAAGAAGTACACGTTCCGCTGCACCGTCTGCGGCTGGGAGGTCACCGTTGACACCCCCGAGCTGCCCGAGGACTTCGTCTGCGAGGTCTGCGGCGTTGGCCCCGACATGTTCGAGCTCGTCGAGGAGTAGCGCGACAATCAGGACAGGTTCAATTGTCACATCTGAGCTCCGGGGCGGCCTCCTGCGGGAGGCCGCCCCGCTCTTCTCGCGTTTCTTGTCCGGGAAAACGGGTAGAATACCCCCACGGCCGCGCAAGCGGCGCGTACGTTGACAGTCGCATGGTGGTGGTCCTTCTCGCCACAGCCTTGCAACCGGGGGTGACTGGTTTCGACAGGGTGGGTCTGAGATGGGCAGCAGGCCGTGGTCTCCTCGCCACGTTAAACAGGGGTACCGTCAAATTGAATTGACGACAACAACTCTTTTGAGCCCCAGCTGGCTCTCGCTGCTTAATTAGATAGCGGCGCGTCGAAGCGAGGATCGCTCCCGTTCTCGCGGAGACGTCATTTGAGGGAGATGCTCGAGCGGACGTAGCCGGTATGCCGCCCGAAAAGATCGAACCGGCTGGGATGCCAAGCGCGGGTCACCGGGTGCGCGGCGTCCAAGACCTAACCGGTAACTGAGCCTGGAGACACCTGTCAGGGATCTGCTTTGGACCGGAGTTCGATTCTCCGCACCTCCACCATGCACGCCTCGCGGTCGTCGGCCTCCTGCCGGCGGCCGCTTTTGCGTTATTGGGTGGTTGACGCGGCGATGTGCCCAGAAGGACGGCGAGGCGGCACGCCTTCTGTCCTCGCGCGGCCGGGCTCCGTCACCACCGGCTACGACGGCGGTATAGTGAGTTGCGAAAACACCAGACCGAGAGGGGTTTCCATGTCATCCGAGAAGACCAACGTGCCGGCGCTCGTGCTCGAGGGCGGTGGGTTCCGCGGGCTGTTCACGGCGGGCGTGCTCGACGTGCTGCAGGAGCGCGGCCTCACGGGTTTCTCGAGCATCTGGGGCGTCTCGGCCGGTGCCATCAACGGCTCGAACTTCCGTGCGCGCCAGATTGGCCGCACCATGCGCGACATCCTGGCCTTCCGCGACGACCGCCGCTTCATGTCGCTGTGGTCCTTTGCCACCACCGGCAATATCGCCGGCGTCGACTTCATGTACGACGAGGTCCAGAACCGCCTGGACCCCTGCGACACCGACACCTTCAACGAGTCCGAGACGCCCTTCTACGTGGTGGTCTCCGACGTGACCTTTGGTACGCCCGACTACCTGTCCGTGCGCACGTACCCCGAGGACCTCGTGAAGGTGCGCGCCTCGGCGTCGCTGCCCACGGTCTCGCGCATCGTGGAGGTTGACGGTCACCGCTACCTCGACGGCGGCACCACGGACTCCATCCCGTTTGAGACGGCGATGGGCCTGCCCGGTGCGCGAGAGGTGGAGGGGCACGTCCCGGCGCGACGGGCCCTCGTGGTGCTCACGCGCGACCGCGCGTATCGGCGCGACGCCGGCTCGGAGGCCATTGCGCTCAAGTCGCACCGCTACGATGCGTACCCGTTCTACCTCGAGGCGCTGCGCACGCGCGGCGAGCGCTACAACGCCCAGCGCGAGCGCCTGTGGGGGCTCGAGCGCGAGGGCAGCTGCCTCGTCATCGCCCCGGAGGAGCCGGTGACGGTGGGCTCGTCGACGCGCGACGGGGAGGCGCTGCTCTCGCTCTACATCGCGGGGCGCCGCCAGGCCGAGGCGCGCCTCGCCGAGATCGATACCTTCCTCTGCAACGAGTAGCCTGTTAATTGGGGACGTGTTTTTCTGGACAGAGAAAACGGGACAGGTTTGCAATAATGACCTGTCCCTTTTTCTCTGCACGAAAGAACACGTCCCTTTTTTGCAGAACGACGTCCTTCTTTGCGAGGAGTGGCCTGTGATTGAGATCTGCGTGAGCCCGGAGCGCCCCTACCAGGCGCTCGTTACCCTTTGTGCTGGCGAGAAGACCATCGAGGGGCGCATCTCGTTTCTCGAGGAGAACATCATCCGCGTCACGTTTGACCCGACGGGCGAATTTGCCCCGTACGCCCGCCCGCGCTCGTCCGAGCACAGGGCGCGCATCCAGGCGCAGCCGGATGAGTCGTGTGCCTATGCGCACCCCGTCGTCACCGTGCGAGACGAGGGGGAGGCGCTTGCCGTGTGCGCCGGCGAGACCGCGGTCCTTCTTGGCAAGGCAGACGGCCGCCTGAGCGTGCGGCGCGCCGGACGCACCGTTATGCGCGATGCCGACCCACTCGAGCTGGGGCACCTTCGCTCCGCGCAACGGCTTGCAGCCTCGCCGGGCGAGCGCTTCTTTGGGGGCGGCACGCAAAACGGCCGCGCGGAGCTCACGGGTACCGTGGCGCGCATCGTGACCACACCTATGAACAGCAACCAGTGGGGCGATGGCGGCGTGGCCTCGCCGAGCCCGTTTTTCTGGTCGAGCGCGGGCTACGGGGTGCTGAGAAGCACGTTTGCCCCGGGCGTCTACGACTTTGCCGCAGGTGGCGGCACGCTCACGGCCACTCACGAGGACGAGGTCTTTGACGCCTACGTCCTTCTCGCGGGCAATCCCGCCGCAGGTCTGCGCGAGCGCGCCCGGGACATCCTGTGCGCGTACTACCAGGTGACGGGCACGCCGGCCCTGCTGCCCGACTTTGCCTTCTACTTGGGGCACCTCAACGCATACAACCGCGACGCCTGGTCGTACGAGCCCGAGGAGGGCGCGCAGGCCTGGGTTGTGCGCGGGTCCGCTGCCGCGGACGCGCCGGGCGAGACGCGCTATGAGCTGGGCCGCCGTCGCGGCTACGTGGTGCCTGAGGGACATCTCGCTGAGTCGCTCAACGGCCCCGATGAGGTGCTTCTCGCCTCCGCCGAGAAGTACCGGGGCGTGACGCCCTACGAGTTCTCCGCGCGCGCCGTGGTTGACGAGCACGCGCGCTACGACATGCCGCTTGGCTGGATCCTCCCCAATGACGGCTACGGTGCCGGCTACGGCCACAACGGCTACGAGCTCACGGGCGGCGTGGGCCCGGACGGCGCGAGCTCGCCCGAGCGCCTCGCCGCGATAGCCGCCAATGTGGACAACCTCGCGTCCTTCTCGTCCTATGCCAACGAGCGCGGCGTGGAGGTGGGGCTCTGGGCCCAGTCGCAGATCACGCCCTCGCCGGATGCGGGCGTTACCTGGCAGAACCTGCGCGACTTCTCTGCCGAGGTGTCCCGCGCGGGCGTGCGCGCCCTCAAGACCGACGAGGAGTGGGTGGGCGAGGGCTACTCCTTTGGCCTCAATGCCACGCGTCAGGGTTACCAGATCCTGGAGGAGGAGACGGGCGAGCGCCCCTTTGTGCTCACGCTCGACGGCTGGGCGGGCACGCAGCGCTACGCCGCCGTGTGGTCCGGCGACCAGGACGGCAGCGACTGGGAGTACATCCGCATGCACGTGCCCACCTACATAGGTCAGGGGCTCTCCGGAAACCCCAACGTGGGCTCGGACATGGACGGCATCTTCGGCGGCAGTGCGCCTGTTGCCACGCGCGACTTTCAGTGGAAGGCACTTACTCCCATCATGCTGGACATGGACGGCTGGGGGACGCTGCCCAAGCTGCCCTACGCAAACGGCGACCCGCACACCGGCATCTGCCGCATGTACCTCAAGCTCAAGAGTCGGCTCATGCCCTACCTGCGCACCTGCGCGGCCTCGGCGTCGTGCGTCGAGGGCTGGGAGGGCAACGGCGACCTTGGTCTGCCCATGGTGCGGCCCGTCTGGATGGCGGGCGGGTCGGCGGGGAGCGAGCGCGCCGGGCTTGTCGCGAGCGAGGTTGCCGAGAAGTACGAGTTTCTGCTCGGCGACGCGCTGCTCGCGGCGCCCATCTACCGCGCCACGCGCGCAGACGGCGCGGGAAACGACGTCCGCGACGGCATCTACCTGCCTGGCGGAGCGGATACTTCCTGGATTGACTACTTCACCGGAGAGTGCTTTTCCGGGGGCGGCGTGCTCGACGGCTTTGACGCGCCGCTCTGGAAGCTGCCGCTCTTCGTGCGCGGGGGCGCCATCATCCCCTGCTACGAGCCGCACAACAACCCGCGACCGGTGGGGCCGCGCAACCCACGCGGGCTCGACCGCACGCGGCGCGTGGTCGAGTTCTGGCCGGCTGCCGGCGAGAGCTGCTTCGTGGCGTACGAGGACGACGGTCGCTCTCGCGGCGGGCACGTCTCGACGGTCTTTAGGTGCTCGTGCGGCGAGGGGAGGACCGTGCTTGTGGCCGAGGCGTCGCGTGGGGACTACGCGGGCTTTGACCCCGCTCGTGTGACAACGTTTAGGGCCATGGCATGCGAGCGGCCTGCTGGCGTTCTCGCATTGTGCGGCGAGAAGGACCTGGAGCTTGTCGAGGCATCCGATCGAGCGGCGTTTGAGGCAGCCGAACCCGAGCCCGGTACGGCCGTGTGGCTCTACGAGGATGCGCCCGCCATCGAGACGTTTGCGCCCGCGGAGGAGCGCGTGCTTGCGGAGCTGGTTGCCAACGTCTGCGGCGCGCCGCGCGTGAGCGTGCGCTTTGCGCGTGCCGACGTGCGCGAATGCGAGCAGCGCGTGGTCCTTCTCGGCTGACGTCGGTGCCGGGCGCGCCGGCGGGCCGCGGTCACTCTCGATGCCGGGCCCGTCGCCCCCCTCGCCCCCCTCG
>CASEGE010000029.1 GCA_949287335.1 uncultured Olsenella sp.
AAGATCGACGGCGAGGACTTCCTGCTCCTCCGCGCCGATGACATCTACGCCATCATCGAGGACTAACTGATCCAAAAGGGGACAGACCCCTTTTGAATCATTCGCAGAAACTTGGAGGAACAAGAAATGGCTAAGGACATTCTTTTCGGCACCGACGCTCGTGCCAAGCTCGCCAAGGGCGTGAACACCCTTGCTGACGCCGTGACCACCACCATGGGCCCCAAGGGCCGCTACGTGGCCCTGCAGCGCTCCTACGGCGCCCCCACCATCACCAACGACGGCGTCTCCGTGGCCAAGGAGATTGAGCTCAAGGACCCCATCGAGAACATGGGCGCCCAGCTCGTGAAGGAGGTCGCCACCAAGACCAACGACGCCGTGGGTGACGGCACCACCACCGCCACGCTCCTCGCCCAGGTCATCGTCAACGAGGGCCTCCGCAACGTGGCCGCCGGCGCCAACCCCATCGCCATCCGTCGCGGCGTCGACAAGGCCGTGAACGCCATCGTCGAGGAGATGCGCAAGAACGCGCAGGAGGTCTCCACCAAGAAGCAGATCGCTTCCGTCGGCACCATCTCCGCCTCCGACCCCGAGATCGGCGCCAAGATCTCCGACGCCATGGAGGTCGTGGGCAAGGACGGCGTCATCACCGTCGAGGAGTCCCAGACCTTCGGCATCGACATCGACACCGTCGAGGGCATGCAGTTTGACAAGGGCTACATCTCCCCGTACTTCTCGACCAACAACGAGACCATGACGGCCGAGCTCGACTCCCCGTACATCCTCATGACCGACCAGAAGGTCTCCAACATCCAGGACATCCTGCCGATCCTCGAGGCCGTCCAGAAGCAGGGCGCGCCGCTGCTCATCATCGCCGAGGACGTGGACGGCGAGGCCCTGGCCACGCTGATCCTCAACAAGCTCCGCGGCGTCCTCAACGTCTGCGCCGTCAAGGCTCCCGGCTACGGTGACCGCCGCAAGCGCATGCTCGAGGACATCGCCATCCTGACCGGCGGCCAGGTCGCCATGAAGGAGCTCGGCGTCCAGCTCACCGACGTCACCGCCGAGATGCTCGGCCGCGCCAAGTCCGTCAAGATCTCCAAGGACGACACCACCATCGTCGGCGGCGCCGGCTCCAAGGAGGCCATCGACGAGCGCATCGCCCAGATCAAGGCCGAGTACGACGTGACCACCTCCGACTTTGACAAGGAGAAGCTCCAGGAGCGCCTTGCCAAGCTGGCCGGCGGCGTGGCCGTCATCAAGGTGGGCGCTGCCACCGAGGTCGAGCTCAAGGAGATCAAGCACCGCATCGAGGACGCCCTGCAGGCGACCCGCGCGGCGGTGGAGGAGGGCATCGTCGCCGGCGGCGGCGTGGCGTTCCTCGAGGCCTCCAAGGTCCTCGACGGCGTCGAGACCGTGGACGCCGATGAGAAGATTGGCGTGGAGATCGTCCGCAAGGCGCTCGAGGCGCCCGTGAAGACCATCGCCAACAACGCCGGCTTCGAGGGCTCCGTCGTGGCCGAGAAGATCAAGGGCCTGCCCGCTGGCCAGGGCCTCGACTCCGCCACCGGCGAGTACGGCGACATGATCGAGATGGGCGTGCTCGACCCGGTCAAGGTCTGCCGCGTCACGCTGCAGAACGCCGCCTCCGTGGCGTCGCTCATCCTCATCACCGAGGCCACCGTCTCCGACGAGCCCAAGAACACCACCATCGAGGAGGCCATCTCCGCGGCGGCTGCCCAGGGTGGCCAGGGCGGCATGTACTAGGCTCAAGGTCTGACCAGTAACTGACGGGTCGCCCTGGGTGTTCCTTCGAGAAGTGCACTTCGTGAAACTTCTCTACGGAACGCCCGGGGCGACCCTTCTCTGTTCAGAGCTTGAAGGGCCTTGACCTCTAGGTGGCGGTTGGTTGTGACGTTGGTATCAGGGTTGAGTGTCATACCGCCGAGAAATCCCGGGGTCTGTACCACATCAATCAATCCAGTGCCGAGAAACCCCGGGGTCTGTACCGGCTTCGGCGAATCGCTGCCGAGAAAACCTACCGCCTGTACCGCGCCCGCGGGTTCCGTGCTGAGAAAACCCGAGGTCTGTACCACATTTGCTGGCCCCGCGACTAGAAAACCAGCCCTCTGTACCGCGCTGACATCTCTGCGGGGCTGGTGCGTGGTACAGACCCCAGCTTTTCTCGGCGCTTATTCTCAAATCTGGTACAGGGGCGCTGTTTTCTCGACATACAGTCCGGGCGCGTGGTACAGCCCCCGCTGTTTCTCGGCGAGCTGTCTGGGGATGCGGTACAGACCTCGGGTTTTCTCGACACGTGGCTCGCGGATGTGGTACAGCCCCCGGGTTTTCTCGGCGTACGATTGACGGGGTCGGTGCAGTCCCTTGCTTTTCTCGGCGCAACTATTGGTTGTTCTCGCTGGTAAATGGGTAGAATCGTAACTCGTCAGATGGTTGGTGGAACTCAACCGAGGAGGATGCCACAGTGGGAGTCGCACGCAGGAACCCAAGGAAAGGACCAACCATGGACGAGAAGAACGAGACGCTGGGGCGACGCATCGCGCGGCTGCGCCTGGAGTGTGGCATGACGCAGGAGCGCCTTGCCATGAAGATGGGCGTGACGGCGCAGGCGGTGAGCAAATGGGAGAACGACCTCAGTGCGCCTGACATCTCGCTGCTGCCGGAGCTCGCGCGCACGCTCGGCGTAACTGTGGACGAGCTGCTGGAGGGTCGCAAGAGCCAGGAGATCGTGCCGGCGGAACCCGAGCCGCAGCCCGAGCCCGAGCCCGAGCCCGAGACAACGCCGTCGCACTCGGACGGGTCCCGCCCCAAGAAGCTCCACATCCATGTGGACAGCAGCGACGGCGACGTGGTGAACATCAACGCTCCCTTGGGCATGGCGAGCGCCGTGCTCGGCGTGAGCTCCAAGATTCCCGGCGTGGTCAATCTGAACCTCAACGACGCCGACATCGACACGACACTCATCGCCGAGGCCATTAAGCACGGCGAGAAGGGCACGCTCATCGAGGTCGACGGCGACGACGGCGACCACGTGACCATCTCGCTGGAGTAGCGCACGGACCTGGGGGCGGCGTTGAACGAGAGGCGCATCGTGGATATCGAGCACGTCACGGGCATCGTGCGCCTTGACGAGGCAATTGCGCGCATCGCTGGCACGGCAGTTGCCGACGGCCTCTGCGAGGCGGTTCTCCTCAAGGGCTCGATCGCTCGCGGCGATGCCGACGAGTTTTCCGACATAGACCTCTACCTCGTTGTCTCTCCCCAAAACCGTGGCACCGTGATGGAGCGGCGCGAGCGCTACCTCTCCGCGTACGGCGACATCGTCTTCATCGAGGACGTCGACTTTGGTCTGCCGCAGAAGCTGGCGATCTTCTCCGATGCCCTCCACGTGGACCTCTACGTGGCAGAGCCCGCTCAGATTGGCAGCCTCGACCCCATGGTTGCGGTAAACGACACGGCGGGCCTCTTCAAGGACGTCACGCCCACGCGCGTGGACGTGACGGACGAGGAGCTCTGCAGGCACTTCTCGTCTGCAATCTACTGCCTCGTCGAGGCGAGCTCCGCGTACGGTCGCAAAAACGACGCCTGGGCCGCAAAGATCATGAGCGATGCGGTAGGGGAGCTTTCCGTGTTGATGCGCAGCCTCTACGACCGGCGCTACGCGTTTCTCGGCCTCAAGAAGATCAACGAGGTAATTCCCGCGGAGGACTACCAGCTGCTCGAGGGTATCTACGCAAGCCTTGGGCGTGGTGACTTCTCGGAAGCGGCCCAGGCCATCCTTAACGCCCTCGACGCGTTTCTCGCCAACGCGGATGCTGACCTTGCGTCAAAGCTGGATACCCGCTTTCTCTCATGGGCCAAGGAGAGCCTGGGCACCACGCTCTTTGCACGGCGTCGACCTTAACCCCCGGCGCGCGCCCTTCGTCGGTCCCAGACGAGAAGAACCTCTCGACAGCAAAAGGCCCTCCCGGTTTCCTAAGCGGAAGTTTCGCGAAGCGCACTTCCGCGTGGAAACCGGGAGGGCCGTCAGCTACGACCAGAGGTCCTTCTCGCTACCCGACGAGCGCCTTGGTGATGCTCGCCGCGGCCGTCTTGCCGGCGCCCATGGCCAGGATGACCGTGGCAGCGCCGGTGACGATGTCGCCGCCGGCCCAGATGCGCGGGTCGGAGGTGCGGCCGTCCTCGTCGGCGATGATGTAGCCCCACTTGTTGAGCTTGATGTCGCCGATCATCTTGGCAAACGGGTTGGCGTTGGTGCCGATGGCGGAGATGGCCACGTCGCAGGGGATCTCCTCGACGGCGCCCTCGATGGGCACGGGGCGACGGCGCCCGGAGGCGTCGGGCTCGCCGAGCTCCATCTTCTGGACGCGCACCGCGCAGACGGCGCCGTCCTCGCCCTTCACGAACTCCAGCGGTGCCACGAGCGGCATGACCTCGACACCCTCGGCCTTGGCGTGGTGGAGCTCCGCGCGACGGGCGGGCATCTCGTCCTCGGTGCGGCGGTAGGCGATGATTGCGCGCTCGGCGCCCAGGCGCTTGGCGGTGCGCACCGCGTCCATGGCCACGTTGCCGCCACCAAAGACCACGACGTTCTTGCCGTGCTTGGTGGGGGTGTCGTACTCGGGGAAGCGGTTGGCCTTCATGAGGTTCACGCGCGTGAGGTACTCGTTGGCAAAGAAGACGTTGGGGAGGTTCTCACCGGGGACGTTGAGGAACTTGGGCAGGCCCGCGCCCGTGGCGATGTAGATGGCGTCAAAGCCCTCGGCGAAGAGCTCCTCGGCGTCGGTGATGCGGCCGACGACGGAGTTGTACTCAAACTTGACGCCCATCTCCTCCAGGCCGTCGATCTCGCGCTTGACGACGGCCTTGGGCAGACGGAACTCGGGGATGCCGTAGACGAGCACGCCGCCGCCGGTGAAGAAGGCCTCGAAGACGGTGACGTCAAAGCCGTTGCGGGCGAGCTCGCCGGCGCAGGTGATGCCGGACGGGCCGGAGCCCACGACGGCGACCTTCTTGCCGTTCTTGGGGGCCATCTTGGGCTTGGAGGCAAGCTCGGGCTGGTCGCCGAGGAAGCGCTCCAGCTGGCCGATGGCCACCGGCTCGCCCTTCTTGCCGCGGATGCACTTGCCCTCGCACTGATTCTCCTGCGGGCACACGCGGCCGCAGATGGCGGGGAGCATCGAGTCCTCGCGGATGATGTCCAGCGCCTCGCCGAACTTCTCCTCGCGGATCTTCTCGATGAACTTGGGGATGTTGATGTTGACGGGGCAGCCGTCAACGCAGAACGGCTTCTTGCAGTCCATGCAGCGCTCGGCCTCGGCCAGCGCCATCTCCTTGGTGAAGCCCTTGTCGACGGGGCGGAAGTCGCACGCGCGCTCGGCTGCCGGCTCCTCGTTGTCCGGCGTGCGCGGGGACTTCATGTCCGGAACAAAGCGACCGTTTACCTGTGGCATGCGCAGTTCGCCTCCTCATAGGCCTTGAGGGACTGGCCCTCCTCGGTGAGATACGCGGCCTGACGCGCGCGAAGGTCGTTCCAGTCGACCTTGGTGGCGTCAAAGTCGGGGCCGTCGACGCAGGCGAACTTCGTCTGGCCGTCGACCTCCACGCGGCAGCAGCCGCACATGCCGGTGCCGTCGACCATGATGGGGTTGAGCGACGCGGTGATCGGCGTGTTGTACTTCTCGGCCGTGAGGGCAGAGAACTTCATCATCGGCACGGGTCCGACGCAGAAGACCTGCGTGACGGCCTTCTCCTGGAGCAGGCGCTCGAGCGGCGCGGTGACCACGCCCTTCTCGCCATAGGAGCCGTCGTCGGTGGTGATGTGGATGTGGTCCTCCGGCAGGAGCTCACGGAACTGCTCCTCAAGCAGCAGCAGGTCCTTGGTGCGGGCGCCCATGATGGCGTGGACCTCGTGGCCGGTCTCCACCAGGTGCTTGGCAACCGGGTAGGCGATGGCCAGGCCAACGCCGCCGCCGATGACCGCGCAGGGGCCGTCCGCCATCTCGGTGGGCATGCCCAGCGGGCCGGTGACGTCCTTGATGGAGTCGCCCTCGTTGTAGGTGGACAGCATCTCCGTGGTCTTGCCGATCACCATGAAGATGAACTCGACCCAGCCCTCCTCGGCGTTCCAGCCCGCAAGTGTGAACGGGACGCGCTCGCCCGTCTCGTTGGCGCGCACCATCAGAAACTGGCCAGCGTGAGCGTGCTTGGCCATCCGGGGCGCCTCGATGCGGAACTTGAACACCTTCTCCGAGAACTGCGTCTTTTCGAGGATCTTGTACATTAACCGAACTCCTCTCCTGCAATCCCTCTAGTTTGGTGGCCCTAGGCTGGGCCTTTCCAACACCCCTCATTGTACCCCACGGCCAGCGCATTCCAACCTATGCGGGCAAGAAGAGCGGCGGGCGGCGTGACAATTCGGACAGGTTGAATTGTCACATCGTACCCGTCCCCTTTTAGGCGTCCTTTCGCCCGTCGTGCCGTCAAAACCTCACAGGTAGTGCTTGTCTGACAAAGTCTTGTGATGGGAAGTTTACTTGCAACTTAATATGACTCGTACTACCTGTGAGGTTTGCCAAGGCAGGTGCCGCCCGTCGCTCTTCTCGCCTACAGCGAGCGTTCCACAAGGTCGGCGGCGCGCTCCACGGTGAGCTCAAAGTCCTCGAGGAAGTTGCCCTTGAGCTCGCGCAGCACGTAGTCGGCGACCTGCATGCGTCCGGGTGGGCGGCCGATGCCAAACTGCACGCGCGCAAAGTCTCGGCTGCCGAGCTTGTCGGCAATGGAGCGCAGGCCGTTGTGCGCGTTGAGGCCGCCGCCCAGCTTGAGCTTGACCTCGCCGGCGGGCAGGTCAACTTCGTCGTGGACCACGAGAATTTCCTCCGGTCTCGCGTGGTGGGCGCGCGCCAGCTTGGAGAGGGGTCCGCCCGAGGTGTTCATGTAGCTCATTGGCTTGGCGAGAAGAACCTCGCGCTTCTCGCCGTCCTTGTCGGCGACCGTGATTGATGCCACCTGCGCGCCCGCCTCGGACTTCCAGTAGCGCACGCCCTGGCGTGCGGCCACGGCGTCAATCGTGGCAAAGCCGGCGTTGTGGCGCGTGCGGGCGTACTCGGCGTCGGGGTTACCGAGGCCGCAGACGATTCTGATGGTGCCCGGCCTTGCGGCGGGTTTCTGTGCGGGCATGGCGCTCCTTCACGGACGCGGGGTCGCCCGAAGACGACCCCGCATGTGTTTCAGGCTTTCCGAAAAACCTGTCCCTTTTTCTCTGAACGAAATAACACGTCCCAAACGTGCAGTTAGATCTCGGCGCCTTGGCCGCCAAAGATCTCGGAGACGGAACGGCGCATGTAGACGCTGTTGATGGCCTCGGCGAGCTCGTTGGCAACAGAGATCTGCTTGATCTTGGAGCCGGGCTGGTTGGCGGCATCGCAGGGGATGATGTCGGTGACCACGCACTCCTCAAGTGGCGCCTCCTGCAGGCGCTCGATGGCGGCGCCGGAGAAGATGCCGTGGGTGGCGGAGACGTAGATGTCGCCGGCGCCCATCTCCTTGAGCTTGCGGACGGAGCCGCAGAGCGTTCCCGCGGTGTCGATCATGTCGTCGTTGACGATGCAGGTCTTACCCTTGATGTCGCCGATGATGCCCATGACCTCGGACGCGTTGTGCTTGGGGCGGCTCTTGTGCGCGATGGCAACCTCGCAGCCGAGGTAGTCGGCGAGGCGCTTGGCAACCTTGGCGCGACCCATGTCGGGGGAGACCACGACGGTGTTGGCCCAGTCGAAGTCCTTGCCCTTGAAGTAGTCGCCGATGAGGTAGAGCGCGGTGAGGTGCGTCACGGGGATGTCAAAGAAGCCCTGGATCTGGCCCTGGTGCAGGTCGACGGTGATGACCTGGTTGACGCCGGCGGCCTCGAGCAGGTTGGCAACGAGACGAGCGGTGATGGGCTCGCGCGAGGCGGCCTTGCGGTCCTGGCGGGCGTAGCAATAGTGGGGGATGACGGCCGTGAACTTGGAGGCGGAGGCGCGCTTGGCGGCGTCGGCCACGACGAGCGTCTCCATGAGGAGGTCGTTCACGTTCTGTCCGGAGAGCGACTGGATGAAGAACACGTCGTCGCCGCGGACGGACTCGTCAAAGCGGGCGTAGATCTCGCCGTTGGCGAACTTCTCGATCTTGAGCCCTTGCAGCTCGAGGTGCAGGATGTCCGCGACCTTCTGGGAAAGCGCGGGGTTGCCGGTGCCGGTGTAGAGCTTGATCTCCTTCTTCAGCGGCATGGGCTCGCTCAGGTTCTCGTACATCTAGACCTCTCTCCTCAGTCTCTCGAGTCTCTTGGCTGCATAGCCCTCAACGATGCGCTGCTCGGCGCGCTCGAGGTAGAGCGCGTCGGCAGGGACGTCCTTGGTGACGCAGGAGCTGGCGCCCACAAGCGCGCCGTCGCCGATGTTGACGGGCGCGACCATCATGGTGTCGGAGCCAACGAAGACGTTGTCGCCGATGACGGTGCGGTTCTTGTGCACGCCGTCGTAGTTGCAGGTGATCGACCCGCCGCCGATGTTGACGCCCGCACCCATGGTGCAGTCGCCAATGTAGGAGAGGTGCGGAACCTTGGAGCCCACGCCTATGGTGGAGTTCTTGATCTCCACGTGTGTGCCCACGTGCGCGCCGGCCAGGACGTGCGCGCCGCCGCGCAGGTAGGCGCGCGGCCCGCAGGTGACGTCCTTCTCGATGGTGACGTCCACGCCCACGGTCTCCTCGAGCGAGACGTTCTCGGCAACGGTGCAGTTGGTGAGACGGGTGTTGGGGCCGAGGGTGCAGCCCTCGCCCACGCTCGTCGTGCCCCAGAGCATGGTCATGGGGAGAAGGACGGTGTCGCGGCCAACGGTGACGTCGGGGCCGATCCACGTGGTCTTGGGGTCGAGCATGGTGACGCCTTCGGTCATGAGGCGCTCGTTGATCTGGTCGCGCGCGATCTCGGTGAGCTCGGCGAGCTGCACGCGGCTGTTGACGCCCAGGCCCTCGCGGTAGTCCGCGCAGTGGACGATGGTGGTGGCGTGGCCGTGGCCGCGCAGGATCTCCACCATGTCCGGCAGGTAGTACTCGTGCTGGGCGTTGTCGTTGCCGATCTCGCCGATGTGCGCGGCGAGAAGGGCGCCGTCAAAGGCGTAGCAGCCGGCGTTGCACTCAAGGAGCTCGGCGCTCTGCTCGGGCGTGCAGTCCTTCTGCTCGATGATACGTGCGACGGTACCGTCGTCGGCGAGCTCGACGCGACCGTAGCCAAACGGGTCGGACGGCGTCATCGTGAGGATGGCGGCGGCGTGGGAGCCGTCTGCGACGGAGTCGGCAAAGGCGCGCACGGTCTCGGGCGAGATGAGCGGGAGGTCGCCGTTCAAGATGACGACCGGGCCGGCGTTCACGCCGGTGGCCTCGAGCGCCACGCGGGCGGCGTGGCCGGTCCCCAGGCGCTCGGTCTGCTCGACGCACTCGACGTCCTTCTCGTTTGCGAGATGAGCCCGCACCTCGTCGGCGCCGCAGCCAACAACCACCACGATGCGGTCGGCCCCTGCCTCGCGCGCGGCACGCGTGACCCAGGAGACGAGCGGGCGGTCAAGTAGCTTGTGCATTACCTTGGGGTGACGGGACTTCATACGCGTTCCCTCGCCGGCGGCGAGGATGATCGCGGTCATGGGCATGGATTCCTCCAAGCAATGTGTGGGTCCCTTAACGCAACCATGATAGCGCACGTCGTGGGCTTGCGGCGCGCAGCTCTTCTCGCGTGTGACGGAGTCCATGATTTCTTGGTACAATTCGCTCGCACAGGGGTATCGTCCAATGGTTAGGACAGTGGTTTTTGGTGCCATCAATGTGGGTTCGAATCCTACTACCCCTGCCACTTGCCTAAAAGGGGACGGGTTCATTTCTGGCAACTTTTCTGAGAGCCTCGCCGGAAATGAGCCCGTCCCCGTTTGCTGTGACGAATGTGACAAATTAACCTGTCACCAGTGTCACATGACCAGTTTCCAGGCTTGCTAGAGCTGGCCGTTACGCGCGATGAGGTCCTTGTACCACGCGAAGGAGTCCTTGCGGTAGCGACGGCACTCGCGCGGGTCGTCATCGGTGCGGTCCACGTAGATGAAGCCATAGCGCTTCTTCACGCCGTTGCTCGTCGAGAGCAGGTCGAGCGCCGACCACGGGCAGTATGCGATCACGGGCACGCCGTAGTCCATGGCGCGACCCATAGCCTCGATGTGCTTCTCGAGGTAGTCGATGCGGTACGGGTCGTGCACGTGACCGTCGGGTGTGAGCTCGTCAAAGGCGCCCAGGCCGTTCTCGCAGATCATGAGCGGCTTGCCGTAGCGCATGTAGATGTCGCGCAGCAGGTACTCAAGTCCCGTGGGGTCGATGGCCCAGTCCCAGTCGTTGGTGTCGACGTTGGGGTTCTCGCACATCTCGTAGAAGCCGGGGTGGGTCTCAAAGCCGTTGATGTCGCCCTTCTTGCCGGTGAGGTTGACGCCGTTCCAGCGCATCTCGCGCGTGCCGTCATCCGGGCACGCCTTGGCGCACTCGCTCGCGTAGTAGTTGATGCCGAGAAAATCGGACGTGCCCGAGGCGATGAGCTCCATGTCACCCGGCTCGATCACGGGCGCGAGGCCGTGGCGCTTGAGATAGGACAGTGCGGACACGGTGTAGGCGCCCTTGAAGTAGATGTCCAGGTAGTAGCCATTGCGCAGGTCATGGGCGTTCTGGGCTGCCATCACGTCCTCGGGGCGCGAGGTGAGCGGGTAGATGGGGGAGTACCCGATGACCGAACCCACCATGCCGCCCGGAACGAGCTCGTGCACGAGGTTGCAGGCAACGGCGTGCGCGAGGTTCATGTGGTGGTTGATCTGATAGCGCAGCTGGTTGTTCTCGCGCAGCTCCTCGGGGATGAAGCACTTCTGCGTCCAGTACTGGACGATGATGCTCTGCTCGTTGATGGTGGTCCAGTACTTGACCTGGTCCTTGAACTCGCTGATCACGAGACGAGCGTATGCCTCGAAGTCGTCCACCACCTGCCGTGAGATCCAGCCGCCGTAGCGCTCGACGAGGGCCCAGGGCAGGTCGTAGTGATAGAGCGTCACGATGGGCTCGATACCGTGGGCGAGAAGTTCGTCAACAAGGTCGTGATAGAACTGGAGTCCCTTGGGGTTGACCTCGCCGGTCCCATTGGGGATGATGCGCGACCAGGCCATCGAGAAGCGATACGCCTTGAGGCCCATCTCTGCCATGAGTGCCACGTCCTCGCGGAAGTGGTGGTAGTGGTCGCTCGTGACCTCGGCCGTGGCAAACCCGCGCGTGCGATAGTTGTCCTGGTTGATGATATCTTGCTGCGAGGCCTTCTTCCCGTCCTCGAGCGCGGCGCCCTCTACCTGATAGGCGCTCGTCGAGGCGCCCCAGAGAAACCCCTCGGGGAAGCTGAACGTCCTGTCCGCTGCCATGAGCATCCTCCTTTCCTGAGTTTTTGCCTATGCCCGTGCAGTGCCCTGGGCCTCGATGCGCTTGCCCATGACAAAGGTCACGACAAGGCCGCCGACAAAGGCGATGGCCATGACCGCGAGCGCGAGCCACAGGTTGGCGAGCGAACCGTCCGCGCCGATGTAGGCGGGGAAGGCGATGAAGCTGCACGCGGTGATGACGTACTGCGTCATGCCGGTGAGGCCCGCGACCACGCCGCCGATGCCGCCGCCGACCATGGCGCCGACGAGCGGGAAGCGCTTGGTGAACAGGACGCCGTAGACGCCCGGCTCGGTGATGGAGCACATGGCGCTCACGCCGGCTCCGATGGCGATGGACTTCTCGTCAAGCTTCTTCTCCACGAGCGCAGCGGCGATGCAGCTGCCGGCAACGGCGAGGTTGGCCGCGGTCATGCCGGCGCAGATGAGCGGGTCGGAGCCAACCTCGGCCATGAGGATGAACTGCAGGGGATAGAGCGCGTTGTTCATGCCGAAGAAGACAAGGAACGGGGTGAAGCAGCCCACAAACGCGACGGCGACGGGCGGGCAGGCGTAGTAGACGTTGATGAGGACGTCAGCGAGCACCTCGCCCACGGTGTAGCCGATGGGGCCGAGGACGATGAGCGTGAGCGGCACGGTGACGAGCATGGTGATGAGCGGCACGAAGATGGTGCGAAGGACCTGCGGGAGCACCTTCTGGAGCCAGCGGTACACCACGCTCATGAGCAGCACGCCCAGGATGACGGGGAAGACCGTGGAGTTGTAGCTTACCTGCGAGACGGGAATGCCAAAGAGGTCGACGCCACCGTTCTCGATGTTGATGGTGAAGAACAGGAGCACCGCACCAAGAAACGCGCCGAGAAAACCGTTGGACTTGAGGCGCTGCGCGGCGGAGAAGCCGATAAAGACGGGCAGGAAGTAGAACGTCGTCTGGTTGATGTAGGAGAACAGGCGGTAGGTGCCGCTGTCAGACGAGACGCCGAAGAAGTTGACGAGCAGCGTGAGCACGGCGCCCGTGAGACCTCCGGCGACGATGACCGGGATGACCGGAGAGAACGTGCCGCCGAGGAAGGAAAGGATGGCGTTCACCGCGCTGCCGTGGCTTGCGCTGTCTGCCTTGGCCGCGTCGGGGTCGTCTACCGAGCCGCCTGCGGTGATGCCCTCGACCTTGAGAAACTCCTCGTAGAGCGAGGGCACGTCCTGACCGATGACAAACTGGTACTCGCCATTCTGGGCGATGAGGCTGATGACGCCCGGGACCTTCTTGCCCGCGTCCTCGTCAAGCTTTGAGGTGTTCTTGAGCGTGAGGCGCAGACGCGTCATGCAGTGGGAGACGCTGGCGATGTTGTCCGCGCCTCCGCATGCGTCGATGATCGCGGCACGCATTGCCGCGTAGTCCTTCTTTGCCATGAGGACTCCTTCTCTGGTTGCCTGAATGTGTGGTTGTGCAGCGCGCGTTGCCGTTAGGGGAATCGTAGCGATGAGGTGGTCGCCCGCGGGGTCCAAAGATTGGACCCGACGACAGGGCGAGAACGGCGGGTGAGCGGCACCGGGTTACGCCAAGCGGCTCCGGGGCGACTAATTGGCGCCAAAGAGCAGGTAATAGCGGTTGTAGAGAAGGTCGAGGAGGTAGAGAACGCCGTACTGCGTGTAGACGGTGCGCGCGTCGCGTCGGGCATCGTGCGAGAGGCGCAGGACAAGGTTGAAGGTGGAGGCAATCTTCTCGTCGCAGTCGACGGTTATGAGCGCGCGGGGGACGGTGGAGTCGCGGAGCTCCGACTGCACCGCCTGGGCGTAGCCGCCGTGCTCGGAGACAACAACAAGGACGTCATGGGGGCCGAGCGCGGAGAGCTGGGACGGGTCTCCATGGGAGTCGGTGATGATGTGGACAATCTTGTGCAAGTAGAGCATGGACTGCTGGAACTGCCTCACGGCCATGCCCGAGAAGTCTGAGGTAAGTATGACGACCTGGGACGCATCGCGGATGAGCCGGGCCAGCTCGTCGAGAAGTGCCTCGCTGACGAGGTCGTTTATGCTTGACGTCATTTCGGCGATGGAGCGGGGGAGGTTCTCGCGGAAGTTCTCGTCGCTCGCATAGCGCACAAAGACGTTGCGATGGCGGTCCCACTCCCAGGCATAGGACTTGAGGTCGGAGAAGTTGTCGAGGCCGATGGACTGGCAGAAGCGCCGAATGCCCGAGCGTGAGGTGAAGCAGGCGTCTGCGACGTCGTATACGTTGAGGGAGGGAAGGTCGTCGAAGTGCTCGAGGAAGTAGCGCGCGAGCACGCTCTCTGTCTCGTCGTGGGGCGACGAGTTGAGCACACCCAGGAGCGAGTCCATGAGGCTGTAGTGCCTAATCGAACTGCGCGGTTCTCCACTCATGGTGCTCTCCTGCCAACAAGGGAACATGCCTGACGGTTGGGGATGGAGGCGTTTTGTCGGGCTTAGGCGATCTCCAGACGGTCGAAGGCGGCGCAGATGGCGTCGAGCAGAAGCACCGCAAAGGTCTGGGCGTCGCTGATGGTGAAGGCCGCGTTGCCCACGGGAAGCTCCACGCGCACCGTGCGCGGCGTGGCGTCGGAGCTCTGAATCGCCGAGCGCATGCGGCGCGGCAGCGTGTCAATGTCGTCGAGCATGATGTTGCCCACGCCCGCGGCCACATTGCCCGGCAGCGGCTCGGTGGAGAGGACGATAAGGACGCGCGTCCCCTCGGGGGCAGCCTCGGCGCTGTCAACGAGGTCGAGCGCGCAGTCCTCGATGGTGGCGTGCGCGAGGTTCCAGATGCGACCGGCAACGTTGCGCGAGATGGGGTCATCTGCCGTGATGGCAAGCCCCGCGTCCTCGAGGACGCTCGCGGCGCGCGCAAAGCCCATGGAGCCCTGCGGGTGCGGGCCGTCGGCGGGCTTGCCGCCCCAGACGTGGCGCAGGCGCTCGATGGCGTCAAAGGTGTCCGGGAACGCCATGCCGTCGGCCAGCGCGCCGATGCTCTCCTGGAAGAGCTTCACGGCGGCCTCGGTGTGGACGCCGTAGGTGCCGTCGACCGCGCCGCAGGAGAAGCCGAGCACGTTCAGGCGCTCCTGCAGCTGGCGGACGTCGTTGCCGTGGAAGTTGGGAAGACGCAGGTAGAGGGTGCGGTCCCCGAGCTGATAGCACTCGTCGACGAGCGTGGACCACGTGGGGGCGTCAACCTCGTCACCAAGCGAGAGGCCGTGGTCGAGCCTAAAGCGCGCAACCGCCGTCGCCGTGGAGCGGCCAAAGCCCTTCGCGGCGCGCTCCTCCTCGTCGATCTGGTATCCGATCGAGCAGAGCCTCTCCTGAATGTCCTCGACCGCGGCGCCCGCCGCACCTTGCCTGATGGGTTCCATTGCCTCTCCTGTGCTTAAACGTGGGGTGGAGCGGGCTAGCCCGCGCGCTCCACGAAGAAGTCTGACATAGAAACGAGCAGGTCGCGAGCCTCAACCGTGATGTGACCCGCATCTGCGAGGGCAACGGCGCCCCCCTTGGCGCGCGCGGCCATCTCCTGCGCGAGCGTCTGGCAGTGCTCGATGCCGCCGCCCTGCTCGATGAGCTCCACGGCATGTGCGAGCTCGTCGGCGTCGCTCGTCCCGCTGTCGAGAAGCGCCACAAGCTCCTCGCGCTTCTTGGCATCAAGGTGCTCGAGCGCCCAAACCACGGCAAGCGTGCGCTTGCCCTCGGTGATGTCGGAGCGGAAGTCCTTGCCCTGCGCGGCGGCGTCGCCCACCAGGTTGAGCAGGTCGTCTGCAAGCTGGAAGGCAATGCCGGCGGTGAGGCCGAGGTCGAGAAGCCCGCGCGCGGCCTCCTCCGAGCCTCCGCCCACGAGCGCGCCCACGTAGAGCGGCACGGCTGCCGAGTACCACGAGGTCTTGCTCGTCACCATGTAGAGGTAGTCCTCCGAGGTGACGTCCCAGCGACCGTCGCGAACCCAGCCCAGGTCAAGCGCCTGGCCCTCGAGCGTGTGGCGCTCCATGCGCGCCAGCTCCTCCAGCGCGCGCACCTTGCGCTCGGCGGGGAGCGTCTCGTCGGCGAGAACCACCTCGAAGACCTGGGTGAGCGCCAGGTCCCCGGCGTTTATCGCCAGACCGGTGCCCTCCACACGGTGCAGGCACGGCTCGCCGCGGCGCAGCTCGCCCTCGTCGGCGATGTCGTCGTGGATGAGGGCGGCACTCTGGAAGAGCTCCACGGCCACCGCGCACGAGAGCGCGTCCTCGGCGTGCCCGCCCACGGCCTCGGAGCCCAGAAGCGCGAGCACGGGTCGCACGCGCTTGCCGCCCGAGGCGGTGAAGCGCGCGAGCGGCGCGTAGAGGTAGCGCGTGAGGTCGTCCTCAGCGGGGCCGTCGGTGAGCGGCGCGCCAGCGGCGTCCGCGAGGGCGCGCTCGACGAGGGGCAGGCGCTCCCTCAGATAGGTGACGAAGAGCTCTTCCATGGTCCTTGTCGTCCTTCTCGTTCTTCTTGCTACCCTCGGCTAGCCCTCGTAGCCGTTGGGGTTGTGGGACTGCCAGTTCCAGGAGTCACGGCACATGTCCTCGATGTTGAACTTGGCCTCCCAGCCCATGAGCTCGCGCGCCTTGGTGCAGTCGGCGTAGTTTGCGGTGACGTCGCCGGGGCGGCGCGGCTCGATGACGTAGGGGATCTCGTGGCCGCAGGCCGCCGAGAAGGCCTTGATGATCTCAAGAACAGAGGTGCCGGTGCCCGTGCCGAGGTTGAAGATCTCCACGCCGGAGCGGCCGTTCATCCACGCAAGCGCCGCGGCGTGGCCGGAGGCGAGGTCGCAGACGTGGATGTAGTCGCGCACGCCGGTGCCGTCGGGGGTGTCGTAGTCGTTGCCAAAGACGTGCACGGCGTCGCGCTTGCCGATGGCGGTCTGCGCGACGTAGGGCACGAGGTTGTTGGGGATGCCCTTGGGGTCCTCGCCCATGAGGCCCGAGGGGTGCGCGCCGATGGGGTTGAAGTAGCGCAGCAGCACGACGTTCCACTCGGGGTCGGCCGTGTGGAGGTCGGTGAGGATCTGCTCGATCATCCACTTGGTCCAGCCGTAGGGGTTGGTGGCCATCTTCTTGGGGCTCTCCTCGGTCAGCGGCAGGGAGTCCGGGTCGCCGTAGACGGTGGCGGAGCTGGAGAAGATGATGGACTTGCAGCCGTGCTCGCGCATGACGTCAACGAGCGTGAGCGTGTTGCCAATGTTGTTGGAGTAGTACTCGATGGGCTTGGAGACGGACTCGCCCACGGCCTTGTAGCCCGCGAAGTGGATAACGCGGCTGGGGTGGTGCTCGTCAAAGATCTTGGAGAGCGCGGCGCGGTCGTTGACGTCGGCCTCGTAGAAGGTGAGGTTGGCGGCGGCGGGCTCGCCCACGATGGTCTTGATGCGGTCGCAGACCTTGGGCGAGGCGTTGGACAGGTCGTCGACGATGACAACCTGGTAGCCGCGCGTGAGAAGCTCGACCACGGTGTGGCTGCCAATGAAGCCGGCACCGCCGGTGACGAGCACGCAGGTGTCCTGGGGCGCGATCTTCTCGCTCATGGAAGTCCTTTCGTTGGTGTGAGTGCTTCCTTGGTGGTTTCCCCCTGCACGTTAGTATACGACGATGTGCGCGCCTCGCGCGGGGCCAGCACTCGATGCCATAATCAGCCTCATGGGCCCGCGCTGGATGCGGGCGCTTGCGAGTGCGGCGGGCGGAGTCTGGCGAGAAGGGCGCGCATGGGCGGTGTTTCGGACAAGAGAGACAGGTTCTTGGAGGCGCTCGGCGTGCGCGGGCTTCTCGCCGATGACGGCGCCACGACCACCTTTGGCATGCCTGCCTGGCGAGAAGTGCCGGCGGGTCACGAGCCGCAGGCGCTCATGGACGCCGGGGCGCTCCAGCGCCGGCTGGTGGAGTGCGCCCACGGGACGGCTCCGATGGGGGAGGGGCTCTGCGCGGCGTGGGTTGAGCGCGCGTTCTCGCGGCTGGGCATAGGGTACGTGAGTGGCGACGCGCGCGAGCTGTACGAGGGCTTTTGTCACCTTTCCGATACGAGCGACCTGCTCGTTGGCATGATCGTGGCGTGTGGGCGGCACCCTTACGGTGCCGGCGGCTGGGACCACGGGCACGTGGGCCTCTACGTGGGCGATGGCATGGTCATGGACTGTGTGGACGGTCGTGTGCGAGAAGTGCCGCTCACCCTGTGGCTCTCCGCGTACGGCGTTGCCAGCGAGCCGCGCTGGGGCTGGCTCGGCGCCATCACGTTGGCGTGACAAATGAACCTGTCCTAATTGTCACGGCAGCGTCGTGCGCATGAGATTAAACTGTTCCACGGTGTGAATTTGGCCGGCGAGGGCCGGCCCGTGAGATGGGAGCATCCATGGCCGAGGACGCCAAGCAGTACGCGCTGGACAAGCACAAGGAGTGGCAGGGCAAGATCGAGGTGATCACCCGCGCCCCCATCACCACGCCGGAGGAGCTGGCCGTGGCCT
>CASEGE010000030.1 GCA_949287335.1 uncultured Olsenella sp.
CGCTCGTAGCCCTCCTCGGACTTGGTGAAGTCGTAGAGGGAGCGATCGACGTCGGCGACCTGTGTGCGGCGGCGCTCCTCGCTCACTGGGCGTCACCCGCCTTGGGGCACCCCGGGCAATCCACGCACGACGCGTCGTCCTGGCCCGCCCCGCGCTCAAAGCGCTCGAAGCCGTGGGCGTCGATGTCCGCGATGAGGTCCGCCGGGCCCTCGGCCACCATGCGACCGTGCACCATGACGTGCGTGCGGTCCACCTCCAGTCGCTCGAGGATGCGCGTGTTGTGCGTGATCACGATCAGCGCGCCGCCCACCTGCTCGCGATAGGCCTGGATGCCGCGGGAGACGATGCCCAGCGCGTCCACGTCCAGGCCGGAGTCGGTCTCGTCGAGGATGGCCAGCTTGGGCTGGAGCAGCAGGAGCTGGAGCATCTCGATCTTCTTCTTCTCGCCGCCGGAGAAGCCCACGTTGAGCTCGCGCATGAGGAAGCTCTGGTCAAGCTCCAGCTGGTCGGCGATTTCGCCCACGCGGGCGCGGAACTTGCGCGCGGTGGTCTTGAGCTCCGGGCGCATCTGGCAGATGGAGCGAAGGAAGCTGTAGAGCGGCACGCCGGGCACCTCGACGGGCGCCTGGTAGGAGAGGAAGATGCCGGCGAGCGAGCGCTTGTCGGCGGAGAGCTCGGTGACGTCCGCGCCGTCAAACTCGATGCGGCCTCCGGTCACGCGGTAGGCGGGGTCGCCCATGATGACGTGGCCGAGCGTGGACTTTCCGGCGCCGTTGGGGCCCATGAGGACGTGGCACTCGCCGGCGCCCACGGCCAGGTCGATGCCGTGCAGGATGGGCTTGTCCTCGGTGCCCGCCGAAAGGGCGCTCACGTTGAGCAGCTGAGATGCCATATTGTGCCTTTCTTCCCGCGGGCGTGCCCGCGCGTCAGTTTTCTTGCCTAATTCATACTAATGAGTAGGGAATTAAAGGCAAGCCTCGGGCGAGAAAAACCGTGCGTTCACGAAAATCCCTACTAACTTGTAGGTATTTTCAGGGTAACGGGCGGGCCGGCAGTCTCGTCCGTCACCATTCGAAAAACTACCTGACCAAATCGGTCCGCCCGCACTACCATGAGCGGGGCAACGTTGCGAGGAGGTTCTGGCTCATGGAGGCATGGAAGCGGCTGGGCGGCTTTATCGGAAGCCACATGGCGCTCATCTCGCCGATCTGCGTGGTCATCGGCGTGCTGTTTCCGCAGATCGGCGTCCTGCAGCCGCTCGTGACCCCGTTCTTTGCGTTCATGACGTTCCAAAGCGCGCTCTCCAACACCTTTGGAAACCTTGCGCGCTGCGTGAGGAACCCGCTTCCCATGATCGTAGCGCTGGTACTCACCTCGGTGCTCATGCCCTGCGTCGCGTATGCGCTGGCCAACCTGCTCTTTGGCGCGGACCCCAACCTCGTCTGCGGAATCGTACTCGAGTACTGCGTGCCCGTCGCCGTGGTCTCAGCCATGTGGACCAACATGCTCGGGGGTGACCCGTCGCTCTCCCTCGCCACCATTCTCGTTTCCACGGTTGCCGCGCCCTTCACGATCCCGCTTACCCTTCATGCCCTTCTCGGCCAGACCGTCGAGATCGACGCCGCGCGGATGATGGGGGAGATGGTGGTCTCCATCGCGCTGCCGGCGCTTGCGGGGACGCTCGCAAACGGCTGCACGCACGGTCGCTCCGCGCGCGAGCTCTCCCCGGTCATAGCGCCTGCGGCGAAGATTGCCCTTATCGTGGTCATTCTCTGCAACTCGACGGGAGTTGCGCCCTACGTGCGCAACCTCACGCCCACTCTTGTGGGGGTTGCCGCGTTCATCTGCGTGTTTGCTGCGTGCGGGTATGCGCTTGGGATGATTGTCGCCCGGGCGATGCGCTGCTCGGACGCGCAAACCGCCTCGATGACCTTTCTCGTGGGCATGCGCAACATCTCGGCGGGCGCGGTCATAGCGGGCGAGTTCTTCCCGGGCGAGGTCATGTTCCCGGTGGTCATCGGGACGCTGTTTCAGCAGGTGCTTGCCGCCTCGTTTGGCAACCTGCTGCGGCGGATGGGAAAACGGGAGTCCTTGCGTCAAGCCAGCCAGAATTAACGTAACTTGGTTTCCTGAAAGTCAATTGTCAACTGGGCTTTTGTTGGCAATATGCTTGTTTTCAGGAAACCAAGTTACGTTAATTCTGGGAGAACCGGCTAATAGCGCATGCGACGGGCGCGAGGGCGCCCGCTGTCGAGGATGACGGCAAGGCCGGCAAGCACCACGACGGCGATGAAGATGACCTTCTTCATGGGAGCCTCCTTTGGGTTGCGAGTTGATGGTTACATCCTCGCAGGTGGCACGGTATGGGGCCATCGAAGCGTCTTACGGGTGGCTTTCGGTTTTGTAAGGTTTCGCGTGGTGCGAGGTGTGAGGCGCCTCGCATGGCCCGCGCGGCCTTGTGTACAGTCCCCTTCGCGTTGTGTACGCAGTTGTAGTCTTGATGTACTTCTCGCGAGTCGCTGAGCTGCGGTTTTGTGGCGAGAAGAACGGCGAGAAGCTCTCGGCTGTGTACACAACATGCGGGGGACTGTACACAACGCGAAGGCAGGCGCTCCCATAGCCCAAAGAGGCGGCCCGGACGTCCGTGCGCTATACTTAGTCGCCGAAATCGAGCGTTTGACGAGGGGAGACCCGCGATGGGACAGAAGGTTCAGGGCACCGAGGACCTCTTTGGCGGCTATATGCGCGCCTGGCAGCGCATGCAGGACGTGGCGCGTGAGCTCTTTGGCGCCTACGGCTTTGACATGATCGAGACGCCGGCCATCGAGCAGGTGGACACCTTCGTCCATGGCATCGGCGAGTCCACGGACGTGGTTCGCAAGGAGATGTTCCGCGTGGTCTCCGGCGCGCTCTTCGGCGACCTGCTGGAGCGCGGCAGCGAGGCGCACCTCAAGCCGCGCCAGCGCATGGCCATGCGCCCCGAGGGCACGGCCGGCGTGGTGCGCGCCGCGGTGGAAAACAACTTCGTTCCGCAGGGCGCCGCTCCGGCCAAGCTCTGGTACGCCGAGGCGATGTTTCGCGGCGAGCGCCCGCAGAAGGGTCGCCTGCGTCAGTTCCACCAAGTGGGTGTCGAGTGGCTGGGCGCAAGTGACCCGGCAGCAGACGCCGAGTGCATCATCATGCTCATGGAGTACTTCGAGCGCCTGGGATTTAACCGTGATGACCTGCGGCTCGTTATCAACTCGATGGGCGACGCCGCGTGCCGTCCCGCCTATCGCGAGAAGGTCCGCTCCTTCATCCTGGACCACGCCGACGAGATGTGCGAGGACTGCCTCGAGCGCGCGCAGATTAACCCCCTACGCGCCTTCGATTGCAAGAACGACCACTGCCGCGAGGTCATGAAGGGCGCCCCGCTCGCGCCGGACAACCTCTGCGAGGAGTGCGCGGCGCACTACGCGGCCGTCAAGCGCTACCTGGACGCGGCCGGCGTGTCCTATGTCGAGGACCCCACGCTGGTGCGCGGCCTGGACTACTACACGCGCACGGTCTTCGAGGTGGAGGCCGTGGGCTCGGGCGTGGGCGCCATCGGCGGCGGCGGTCGCTACGACGGCCTCGTTGAGCTCGAGGGCGGCAAGCCCACGCCGGGCCTGGGCTTTGCGGTGGGCTTCGAGCGCATAGCGCTCGCGCTCGCGGCGGCGGGCGTCGAGATGGGCGGCGAGGAGCCGACCTGCGTCTACGTTGCCTGCACCGGCGGAGAGGCTGAGCGCGCGGCAGCCTTCGAGGCGTGTCTCGCCCTGCGCGGGGCTGGCATTCGCACCGAGGCCGACTACCAGGGGCGCTCGCTCAAGAGCCAGTTCAAGCAGGCCGACAAGCTCCGCGCGCAGCTCTGCGTGGTGCTCGGCGGCGACGAGGTGACGGCCGGTGTGGCAACGCTTCGCGACATGGGCACCCACGAGCAGGTCCAGGTGCCCATGGCCGAGCTGGCAGACGCGGTTCTCGCCCGCCTGGGGTAGGGACCCTGCCTGGCGGGTCGCCTCAGGGAGCGATTGCGCGCTGCCAGCAAGAGACGCGCGAGAAGCGCCCCTCTCACTGGTAGCGGAGCGCCTCGACGGGGTCCATCCGCGCTGCGCGACGAGCCGGGTACCAGCCGAAGATCACGCCGATTCCCACGCAGATGCCCGTTGCCATGCCAACCGTGGCCGGTGAGATGACGGGCACGATTGCCTCGCCGGCGCCCATCATGGACCCGAGCGCGCCTCCCGCGACGCTCGCGAGCGCCCAGGCTCCGCCGTAGCCCACCGCGATGCCGAGCGCGCCGCCCACCACGCAGATGGTGACGCTCTCCAGCAGGAACTGCCCCGTGATGTCGCCCCGGCGCGCGCCGAGCGCCTTGCGCAGGCCTATCTCGCGGATGCGCTCGGTCACGTTGGTGAGCATCATGTTCATGATGCCGATGCCGCCCACCAGAAGCGAGATGCTCGCCACGGCAAGCGCCAGCATGCGAAAGACCGCCGTTGTGGCGTCGAGCTGGTCGATGAGCTCCTGCGCCGTCTGCACGTAGACGTAGCCCTCGTCGCTCGAGAAGCTCGTCTGGTCCGGGTCCGGCACGGGGATGCTGTAGCGGCTGTAGAGGTAGCTCTCCGTGTTTGCTGCCACGGCGTACATGTCAGACCCCTCGCGCGCAAAGCCGAGGATCTGCCAGCTCGTCCACCCGCCGCTGCCGATGAGGCGGGTCACGGCGGTTGAGGTGGGCAGGTAGGCGGTGTCGCTCTCGTAGGTGTACCCCTCGTTGACCACACCGATCACGGTGTACTGGCTCGAGCCGATCCGCACGCTCTGGCCCACGCAGCTCGCGTCGGGGGACCCAAAGAGGTTCTTCACCGAGCTCCCGCCCAGCACGACGACCATGTCGCCGTTCTCGTCCTCCTCGTCCGTGAAGAGGCGCCCCTGCGTGGGCTCGTAGCCCATGGCGGTGAAGTAGTTGGGCTGGCAGGCAACGATGCTCAGGTAGTCCACCGAGGCAGTGCCCGACGACGCCTCGGCGGAGGTGTTGGTGAACCCCGTCACAAAGTCGTAGTCGCTCGAGAGCGCCTGCCCGATCTCCTCCACGTCGTCAAGGTCGAGCGGCTGGTTGCCGGGCGGCCAGCACGTGATGCTGACCGTGCGGGACATGTTGAGGCCAAGCTGCCCCACGAGCTGGGACTTCACGCCGTCGATGAGGGCGGTCATGGCAATGACCGCCGCGATGCCGATCACGATGCCCAGGACGGTGAGCAGCGTTCGGGCGCGGTTGGCGAGAAGTGCGCTCGAGGTCTCGTAGGCAAGGTCGCGCGCTCTCATAGGCAGGGCACCCCCAAGAGGCGGGCGCGCCGCGCGGACGAGGCGGGGTCTGTCGCCGAGAAGGACGTGGCGTCGTTGGAACCGCCGGTTGCGCCGCTCTTCTCGGCCGTCTGCGGCGCGTCCTTGCGCGCCGCGAGCCCCTCCAGATAGCGCCTCTCCTCATCGTCCGAGAAGAGCCTGCCGTCGCGGATGTGGATGGTGCGGTCGGCCCAGGCGGCAACCTGGGCGTCGTGCGTGATCAGCACGATGGTGCGCCCGCGGCGCTGGAGGCGGCGGAAGGTGCGCATGACCATCTCGCCGGTTGCCGTGTCGAGGTTTCCGGTGGGCTCGTCGGCAAGGATGATGGACGGGTCGCTCACGAGAGCGCGCGCAATGGCCACGCGCTGCATCTGGCCGCCGGAGAGCTCGTTGGAGCGATGGAGGTAGTGCTCCTCGGGCAGGTCGACGGAGCGCAGGGCGCGCCATGCCCTGAGTTCGCGCTCGCGCGCGGGGAGGTCCGAGTAGACGAGCGGGAGCATCACGTTTCTCAGCACCGTGGCGCGCGGCAGCAGGTTGAACGACTGGACGACAACCCCGAGGCGGCTCGAGCGCACGTGGGCGAGGTCGTCCTCAGAGAGCTCGGAGATGTCGATCCCCTCGAGCCGGTAGGTTCCGATGGTGGGTCGGTCCAGGCAGCCGAGCACGTTCATGAGCGTGGACTTGCCCGACCCCGAGGGGCCCATGATGGCGAGAAACTCGCCCCGCTCCACGGTGAGGCTCACGCCGCGCAGCGCCGTGGTGTAGCCGGCGGCCGTCTCGTAGATTCTCCAGACGCCCTGGACGTCGATGGCGGGCGTCATGGCTAGGCCGCCCTGGGGTCCACGGCCATGCCGTCGTCCACGACGGCGCCATCGTCGTTTGCGGCGTCGCCTGCAGCGCCGCTGCCCGTCGCTCCCATGGCCACCGCGTACGGGTCGAGGACCACCTCGTCGCCCTCCTCGATGCCGGACTCGATGACCGCGGTGGTGTCGCTCTGCGCGCCCACGGTCACGTCGCGGCGGGTGGTGGTCTGGGACTCGAAGTCGGTGAGGAGGTAGACGTAGTAGCTCTCGCCGTCATCGGTCATGAGGCAGGAGACGGGGACCGTGAGCGCATCGGGAACGTACTGCATCATGATCTCCACGCTTGCCGTCATGCCGGGCTTGAGCTCGGGGACGGGCTCTGGGATGAGGATCTCCACGTCATAGGTGACCACGCCGCCGTAGCCGTAGGGGTCCGCCGCCGCAACGGTGGAGATGCGCGTGACCTCGCCGTCGAGCATGACGCCCGGAAGCGCCGAGAAGGACATGCGCGCCGCCTGCCCCACGGCAATTCTCGAGATGTCGACCTCGTTCACCTGCACCTTGACGGTCATCTGGGAGAGGTCGGCAATCTGTACGAGCGGCCCTGAGGACGTGGTGCCGTCAGCGCCCTGAGAGAGTCCGCCCGCCGCGGTTGAGGCGCCCTCGACGGCGTTCATCACCACGATGGAGCCCGCGACGGGCGCCGTGACCGTGCGGCCCGCGGCGCGCGCGACGGACGCGTCGTAGGCCTCCTGGGCGTCCTCAAGCTGCAGACGGGCCGTCTCGAGGGTGATGAGCTGGGCGTTTGCTGCGTCCCACTCGCCGGTCTCGCATGCGGCGTAGTAGAGCTCGTTGTAGGCGTCCTGCTGGGCCTGGGTCTCGATGCGCTGGCTGCGCAGGGCGAGCTCTGCCTGGCGAACCTCGCGGTCGACGTCGTCGTTTCTGATGGAGAAGAGCGTCTGACCCGCCTCGACGTGGTCGTCCAGCGCCACGCTCACGCCCTCGATGATGCCGTCGACCTCAGGGGTCACCACAACGGAGGTGAGCGGCTGCGCGCTCCCCGTGGCGCTCACGGATTCCGAGAACTCGCCGCGAAAGACGGGCATGGTCTGGAGCTGCGGGGCCTGCTCGGAGGTGCCGGAGGTCGCGGAGAGCGCCGCCCACGCCGCGCAGGCGACGAGTGCCACGCCCGCCACAACGCCCAGGGCGATCGCCTTCTTGCGCCGACGCTTCCTGCGATGGCGCATGAGGCTCTCGTAGGCGAGGCGCGCCTCGAGGTCCTCGTCGGTCTCCTCGGAAGGGCGCGGCGAGTCGGGCGCGTGATCGTCCTTGTCGTCGCCCGGCGCCTTGATGACGGGCAGGTCTTTCAGCGAATCGCCGCTCATGGTGCTCCTCTGCGGTTGCGGTTGGGCATAGGCCAGAGGGTAGCCCATCGGGGTCCCGCGCGCGACGGGCGTTGCCTGCGAGCGGGCGCGTTGCCTCAGGTGAGCGTACGCCTCTTACAATACTGTCACCGTTGGGCCATGCGGCGCCCACGCGTTTCACGCTCGTCCGGTCCCCAGCTTGCGGGTGTGGTACGGTCTTGTGCATGGACGAGCTGCGCATCATATACGAGGACGAGGTCCTTCTCGCCTGCGACAAGCCCGCGGGGATTCTCGTGCACGCCGACGGCACGAGCGCCCGAACGCTCACGGACATCGTGGCGGAGCACCTCGCGGCCGAGGGGCGCACGGCGCACCCGCAGGCGGTGCAGCGCCTTGACGTTGAGACCACGGGGCTCGTGCTCTTCTCGCTGGATAAGGCAACGCAGGGCGCGCTCGACGCCCAGGTGGCGGGCCACGGCATGCGCAAGCGCTACCTCGCCGTGGTGGCGGGACGCTTCCCCTGGGCAAACCGGGTCGTCAATGCGCCCATCGGCCGTGACCGCCACGATGCGCGGCGCATGCGCGTCTGTCGCCCGGGGCAGGGCAAGCCGGCGGAGACGCGCGTCACGAGGCTTGCCGAGAAGGGCGGCCGCTCGCTGCTTTTGGTGGAGCTCGTGACGGGGCGGCGGCACCAGATTCGCGTGCACCTGGCCTCTCTTGGCTTTCCCATTGTGGGGGACGCCCTCTACGGTGGGGCGAGAAGTGCGGCGGGCCTTCTGCTCCATGCGTGGGGCGAGGAGGTCGAGCACCCCGTGAGCGGCGAGCGCCTGCGCCTTGAGACCGCCTGGCCGACGCGCCTCTGGCCGGAGCGTGACAACTAAACCTGTCCCCAGTGTCACATGTGACCAGCGTCACACGAAAAGCGGCCGGCACCAAGTGGGTGCCGGCCGCTCGAGAGGGATATGACAGCTGCGCCTACGCCTCGTCCATGACCTCGTCGATGGCAACCTTGAAGCAGATCTTCTTGAGCTCGCGGGGGCCGTCGCCGGGGAACTCGACGTTGGGCATGTGGGGCTCGCCCACGAGATAGACCACAAAGCGGCCGCAGTCCAGGTCTCCCTGCACGTAGCGCTCGGCGTCGCCGAAGTCGATGTCATTCTCGGCGTCGTAGTCCTGCGTCACGGTGTAGGCGCCCTGTCCCACGCAAAAGGCCTCGCGCCCCTCAACGTCAACCTGGACGTCCATGTAGCGCTGGTGCGTCTCAAAGCGCTTCTCGGACATGGGCTGGGTCGTGGGGGCCTGCACGTTGGCGTAGACCTTGTCGCCGAGGATGGGCGTGATGCCCACGGGAAGCGCGGTGTAGTCGTTGCTCTCGAGCCAGTCGATAAGGACGTCAAGGCCCTTGTAGAGGCCGCGGTAGCGTCCGATCTGGGCAATCTCGTCGTAGATCATTGTTTGTCTCCCTTGCGTTGTGTTCCGACTATGCCTTTAGACCTCAGCGCCCATGAAGGCGGAGAGCTGCTCGCGCGTGGGAAGGCCCTCGTTGTCTCCTCGGACCTGGACCTGCATGCTGCCCACCGCGTTGCCGCGGCTCACGCAGTCGATGAGCGGGAGGCCCTCCATCATGGCGCTGATGAAGCCGGCGGCAAAGCCGTCACCCGCGCCCACCGTGTCGACGACCTTCTTAGCTGGGTAGACCGTGCCCCAGCCGCTCTCGGTGCCGTTGCTGAAGTAGGCGCCCTTGGAGCCCACCTTGACGATGGCGCAGCGGGCGCCAAGGCCGAGGTAGAAGTCGGCGATCTCCTCGGGCGTGGCATCGGCCTTGCCCATGAGCAGACGACCCTCGGCAACGCCGGGCAGGACGAAGTCGGCCTTGGCCGCTGAGGAGTTCATGAACTCGATCATGGCCTGCTCGCTCGGCCAGAGCTGCGGGCGCAGGTTGGGGTCGAAGGATATGGTGATGCCCTCCTCGCGGGCGCGCTCGAAGAGGCGCGCGGCGGCGGCGCGGGTAGAGTCGGAGAGGGCCGGCGCGATGCCCGTCATGTGGACGTGCCCGTACTCGGAGAAGTCGATGGCGTCAATGTCGGCGGGGGAGAGCGTGGACGCCGCGGCGCCCTTGCGCATGTAGAAGATGTCCGGGTCGCCGCCGGGCGTGAGGCTCTTGAACATGATGCCGCTCGGGCGGTCGTCGCTGAAGGTGGTGAACTCGGTGGAGATGCCGGCGGAGTCCATGAGCCTCACGATGACCTTGGCAATGAAGTCGCGGCCGAGCTTGGTGACGTAGCTCACCTTGTGCCCGAGGCGGCTGAGGCCGATAGAGACGTTGAGCTCGGCGCCGGCGACCGCGATGTCGTAGCCGCTCACGTCCTCGAGCTGGCCCTCCTGCTGGGCCATGAAGAGCCCCATCGGCTCGCCCACCAGAAGGATTCCCTTGCGCTTCTCGTTTTCCATCTCCTGTGTCCTTTCTTGCTCGCGTGCTTGTCTCCAGGCACTGTTTCTGATTCTCTTTGTCACCGGGCCCGCTAGGAGAGCATCGTCGATGCCCTGGTCGTGAGCTCGGCGGGGATGAGTACCCGCTGCTTTGACGCGTTGGGGTTGTTGATGCGCCTGATGAGCATCCAGGCGGCCTGGGCCCCCAGCTGCGTGGGCTTGGTCTTGAAGGTGGTGATGCCGCCCCCTATGACCTCGGGCCAGTCCCAGGCCGCGTGGCGCGACCAGTCCCAGTCGTCCGGACCGCAGAGGCCCACCTCGCCCGGGATGGACAGGCCCATCTTCCAGAGGGCGTAGTAGGAGCTCATGAGCGTGACCGTGTTGACGCCTATGATGGCGGGGACCGTGCCCTTGGGAGTTCGGTCTATGAAGCGGCGGATGGCCCCGCTCACGCTCTTCGCGTCGTTGATCTTGACGACAAGGACGTTCTCCTCGGGCCGCTTGACGCCAAGGCGGCGGCTCGCGTCGAGAAAGGCGTCGACACGGTCCGTTCTCACAGAGTTTCTCCGGTACTCCTGCGTGCAGATGCCAATATGGCCGTAGCCCTGCCCGGTGAGGTGGTCAAAGAGGTCGTGGATGGGCTTCTTGTAGTCAGCCGTCACGATGTCGAAGTTGAAGTCACGTATCTCGCGGTCGCACAGGACCACCGGGAAGCCCGAGTTGGCAAGATCGATGAGGTAGGGGTTGTGCATGGCGGCCGTGTTGACGAGAAGCCCGTCCACCTGGTGGGCGAGAAGCGAGCGGATGGATGCCTCCTCGCGATCGGGCGAGTCGTCGGTGTCAACGAAGACGGGGATGTAGCCCTCTCCGCCAAAGACGCTGTCCGCCCCCTTGACCAGCGCCGCCGAGAAGGGGCTCGCGATGTCTGCGATGACCACGCCCACGAGGTTGGAGCGCTGCGTCTTGAGGCTGCGCGCGGTTGCGGAGGGGCGGTAGTGGGAGAAGGCGATGACGGTCTCTATCCTCTGGCGGGTCTCCGCGCTCATGAGGTTGTACTTGCCGTTGAGGTAGCGGGAGACGGTTGCCTTCGACACGCCGGCCATGTTGGCGATGTCGTTTATGGTGACCCGCTTGTTTGGCTGCTGCGGCATCTTTGGCACCTCCCATGCTACGAAATACGAAACCGGTTACATAATCCGTGTTGTATCGTGTAAGATAAGCCAGCTTTCGGTGAACGCGAGAAATGCGCCGGTTAACCGGCATATTCTTAATAACCTGCTGGTTTATCGGGTTGCTAGTCATAGTACGATAAGTTGGGAGGGCCGGAGCCAGCATCTTTTGGTGTCCCGTTTACGGTAAACTCGGTACCGTTTACGGAAACGAAACCGATTAACAAGAAACATGACGAAATATTCACAGTCCCAGGCAAGTAGAATCCACGATAAGCACAGGCAAGGTCTGCCTGCTCTTCCTTCTTCTCTGGTGAAGGTGCTCGCACGCTCTCGCAGGGGGAGAAGGAAAAGGTAATGAAAACGATTACATAGTATCTGACAAGGGCGTTTAAGGAGGGGAGAAGGTCGCCCGGTCACAGAAAAAGGCCCCCAGTGGGCACCGTAGGAGTTAGGTTTTAGAAAGGGGAGATACGCAATGTCAACAGTCATCGGCATTCTGCTGCTCGTGACCTTCTTTGCGTTTATCATCTACGCCGTGAGGGGCGGAAACCTCATGCTCGGCCTCTTTGTGATGGCCGTTCTCTGGTCCGTCCTCGGCTTCATCGGTGGCGTCATCGACTGGACGACCATCAACACCACGATCTTCAACGACGGCCCCGTGGGCTTTGGCTCGACGGCCATCTACATCGTCTTCGGCTCCTGGTTCGGCCGCGTGATGGTCGAGACCGGCATCGCCGGCACCATCATCCGCAAGGCCACCGAGCTCGGCGGCGACAAGCCCGGCCTCACCTGCGGTCTGCTCTGCGCCGTCGTGGCCCTGATCTTCACCACGGCCTACGGTCCGGGCGCCGTCGTCTCCATCGGCGTCATCGTGTTCCCGATCATGCTGTCCCTCGGCATCTCCAAGGTGCTCTCCACGGCCTCCTTCTGCATGTCCGTCGGTTGCGGCCTCTACTTCAACCAGTCCCTCCTCAACCAGGCTGCCGGCACCATGGTGCTCGCCGACGGCTCCCAGTTCCTCTCCACCGCTGAGGAGTGGAGCCAGTGGTACGGCTTTGCCGCCCCGGCCTTCGTCATCCACTTCATCTCCATCATCGTGATGATCGTCATCGCCATGCACTTCGGCAAGAAGGCCCACGCCTGGGCCGCTCCCGCCGGTGGCGCCGCCACGGGCAAGGACGTCAACATCATCGCCTGCCTGACCCCGATCATCCCGGTCGTGCTCTCCGTGACCCTTGGCTTCCAGATGATCCCCGGCATCGTCGTGGCCGTCCTCTGGGCCCTCATCTTCACGGGCTCCCTCGCCCAGGGCTGGAGCAAGGTGTGCGAGCTCGTCCAGAAGACCTTCCACGACGGCGTTGCCGACGTGGGCCTGGTCCTCGGCTTCCTCGTCTTCCTTCAGATGTTCGTCAAGGCCGCCGGTGCCTGCCAGGACCTCCTCGCCCCGATCGTGGCACCGATCCTGCCGACCGACCCCTTCGCGCTGTTCATCGTCTTCGGCGTCCTCGGCTTCCTCGCCCTCTACCGTGGTCCTCTGACCATCTGGGGCGCCGGCGTTGCCACCTTCGCCATCGTGGCCGCCTCCACCAACCTGCCGCTTGCCGTTCTGTACCCGCTCTTCTACATCCCGTGCTGCACGGTCAACACCAACGTGTGCCCCACGCAGTCCTGGAACATGTGGGCCATCGGCTACACCAAGATCAGCGTCGGCGACTTCATGAAGCAGGCGGTGCCCTTCGCCCTCGTCTGCAACCTCGTCCTCGAGGTTCTCGCGTACTTCATGTTCGCGGCATAGGTTTTCTCTCGACGGTAGCTTACGGGCGGTTCTGCCCCGACGGCTAACAAAGCGCAGGGGCGGAAGGGACGTGCCCTCCGCCCCCGCTTTTGGATAGAAAGGTAGCTCAGCATGAGCAAGCAGGTGCGCGTTGGCATCGACGTCGGCGGAACCCACACCAAGGCGGTTGCGCTCGACAACGAGACCAACGAGATCGTCGGCGAGTCCATCGTCATGACGACCCACGACGATGAGATCGGCGTGGCTAAGGGCGTCATCGAGTGCTTCAAGCAGTGCCTCATCGACAACGACATCGACCCCAAGGACGTCGTCTTCATCGCCCACTCCACCACCCAGGCCACCAACGCCCTGCTCGAGGGCGATGTTGCCAAGGTCGGCATCCTCGGCATGGGCAAGGGCGGCATCGAGGGACTCCTCGCCAAGAAGCAGTCCAACATCGGCAACATCGACCTCGGCACGGGCCGCATGATCGAGACCGTGCACACCTACGTCAAGAACAAGGACGTCAACGAGGCCAACATCTCCAAGGCGATCGATGACCTGCAGTCGCGCGGCGCCGAGGTCATCGTGGCCTCCAAGGCCTTTGGCGTCGACTCCATCGAGGAGGAGAACCTCGTCAAGGACGTGGCGGAGAAGAAGGGCCTCATGGTCTCCGTCGCCTCCGAGATCTCCAAGCTCTACGGCCTCACGCGCCGCACCCGCACCGCGGCCATCAACGGCTCGATCCTGCCCAAGATGATGAGCACCGCCAACTCCACCGAGAGTGCCGTGCGCTCCACCGGCATCGACGTGCCCCTCATGATCATGCGCGGCGACGGCGGCGTCATGGACATCGACGAGATGCGCAAGCGCCCCGTCCTCACCATGCTCTCCGGCCCCGCGGCCTCCGTCATGGGCGCCCTCATGTACCTTCGCGCCTCCAACGGCATCTACTTCGAGGTCGGCGGCACCTCCACCAACATCGGCGTCATCAAGAACGGCCGCCCCGCCGTCGAGTACTCCATCGTCGGCGGCCACCGCACCTACGTCAACTCCCTCGACGTCATCGTCCTCGGCGTCGCCGGCGGCTCGATGGTGCGCGCCAACGGCGGCAAGCTCGTCGACGTGGGTCCGCGCTCCGCGCACATCGCCGGCCTGCCGTATGCCGTCTACACCCCTGTCGAGGAGGTGGAGTCCCCCGAGCTCGAGTTCTTCTCGCCGAAGGAGGGCGACCCGGCCGACTACGTCCGCATCAAGCTCGCGAACGGCGAGCGCGTGACGATCACCAACTCCTGCGCCGCCAACGTGCTCGGCTACCTCAAGCCCGGTGACTACTCCTACGGCAACGTCGAGAGCGCCCGCAAGTGCATGCAGCCGCTCGCCGACTACCTCGGGGTCTCCGTGGAGGAGTGCGCCAAGCAGATCCTGCACAAGGCCTACGAGAAGATCGAGCCCGTCATCACCGGCTTTGTCGAGAAGTACCACCTCGACTCCGACCAGTCGAGCCTCGTCGGCTGCGGCGGCGGCGCCAAGACGCTGCTTCCCTACACCGCCGAGCAGATGGACCTCAAGTACTCCATCCCCGAGCACGCCGAGGTCATCTCCTCCATCGGTGTCGCCCTCGCCATGATTCGCGACGTCGTCGAGCGCGTCATCCCCAACCCCACGACCGCCGACATCGCCGCCATCAAGAAGGAGGCGCGCGAGCTCGCCATCAAGAACGGCGCCGTGCCCGACACCATCGAGGTTCAGGTGGAGATTGACGCCCAGACCTCCAAGGTCACGGCCATCGCGCTTGGCTCCAACGAGGTCCAGACGTCCTCCGGCAAGCTCTCCTGCTCCGCCGAGGAGGCCGTCGAGCTTGCCGCCGAGTCCATGCGCGTCAACGCGTCCGACGTCAAGCTCGAGATCGAGACGCCGAGCTTCTACGTGCTCTCCGCCGAGCGCAAGGGCGGCCGCGCGATGCGCCTCATCGACCACCGCGGCTTCATCAAGGTCCAGGTCTCCGACGCCGTGTGCTGCGAGTGCAAGGCGAGCGAGTGGGAGGAGAGGTCCAAGGAGCTCTGGGACGCCACCCTCATCTACAAGGCCGAGATGGAGCACTGCCCCGACATGTACCTCTGCATCGGCGGCAAGGTCCTCGACTTCTCCGGTACCATGTCCTATGAGTCGCTCAAGACCATCATGGCTACCGAGTTCCTCGAGGCCGAGGCCGACGACGACATCATTCTCATCTCCGCGAAGGTCGAGGTAGGCTAGACATGATCATCGAGCAGTGGTTCAAGGAGCTTTGCGCGTTGCCCGACCCCGTATGGGCAGAGCACGAGCGGCGACTCGACCCACTGGGGCGCCTCGTCACACGAGAGCGCTATCTCGAGCTGTTTCAGGGAAGCGTCGAGTGCGGGCGTAGGGAGGCGCTCGCGCTCGGCGCGGCCCGAGAGGGTGCAGATCTTGACGACCTGGCGCGCGAGCTGGGCGCCAAGGTCACCGACAAGCCCTACGCCCGCGACGCGGGCAGGCCCACCTTCGCCTGTTTCTTCGAGCCCGACCAGATCGAGCTCTACTCCGACAACATCACCGAGACCCAGGCGCTGCTCGACGACGGCGGCCTCTCCTCGGTGATAGGGGAGCTCAGCGTGCGCGACGTCCTTCTCGCCCACGAGCTCTTCCACGTGGTGGCCCAGCGCTCGCGCGAGCGAGGCGAGACGCTCTTTTGCAACGAGAAGCACGTGGAGCTCCCCGGCATCAACAAGCTCTTTGGCCGCAGGAGCACGCTGCCCACGCTCGAGGAGGGGGCGGCCATGGCCTTTGCCCGCGAGCTCTCCGGCTGCCCGTGCAACCCGTTTGTCCTGAACGTCCTCATGCTGCTCCCGGCAGACCCGGACCGAGCCAGCAACCTGCACCGCGAGATCATGGACATCGCCCGCGAGCTGGGCGCCACGGGTGAGGGACCTGATGGGGACGACGTTACACAGCAGGGGGGATTAGACTCATGAACTGGGTTTTGTATGTGGCATGCGCGGTGAGCGCGGCGCTTATCGTCCTCACGGCGGTCTTTGTCCGCACGCGGAGCTACGTGAGCGAGTCGAAGGAGCTCGCCTCGGTGGGCGAGACCAAGGCCACGCTGCTGCTGAGCGTTCTTCTCGTGGGCGTCTCCTACCTGCTCTGCTGGGCAAAGGTCGACAACCCCTCGCTTGCCGGGGACGGGGACACCTCGTGGCTCATCGTCGCGGCGGTTGCGGTGGGCCTCACCGCGCTCGGGTGCGTCACCGCCGTCTTTGCTCTTGTCAGCCGCGTCATCGCAACGGATGGCGGTATCGAGTCGGTTGGCCCCTTCGGAAGCGTCACCAAGATCGCCTGGGGCGACGTGGTGAGCGTGACGCCCTCGAGCCTCTCGAAGGTGGTCAAGGTTGAGTCTGTCGACGGCACCACCATCTCGATCAACAGCGCCATGCCCTCGTTTGGGCGATTCGTCGAGGTCGCCCAGGGCAAGACCAAGAAGAAGCAGGGCAAGGCCCAGCTCGCCGACCTCGAGCGCCGCCTCTCCCGCAAGGGCTAGCCATGGCGGCCGGGAGCCGGCCGGGAGCTTCTCGCATGCGTTTCTCGCTTCGCTCTATCAAGGAAAGGTGCGAACATGAGCATCAGGGTTCCGTTTGAGACGGTAAAGGCAACGATCAAGCAGGCATTTCTCAACGAGGGGATTCCGGAGGACGTGGCTGAGGAGTGCGCGCGCACGCATGCCGAGACCTCGCTTGACGGCGTGGAGAGCCACGGCCTGAACCGCGTTCCCCGCTTTGTGGACTACGTCCGCCGCGGCTGGGTTGACCCCGCGGCAAAGCCCGAGCTCGTGGGCGGCAAGGGTGCCGTCGAGTGCTATGACGGGCACCTTGGCCCCGGCATCACCAACGCGCGCTTTGCGATGTCGCGCGCCTGCGAGCTTGCGCGCGAGCACGGCATTGGCTGCGTCTCGCTGAGAAACACCACGCACTGGATGCGCGGCGGCACCTACGCCTGGCAGGCGGCCGAGGCCGGCCTCATCGGCATCTGCTGGACCAACACCGAGAGCTCCATGCCGCTGTGGGGATCCACCGAGTGCGGCGTGGGCAACAACCCCTTCTGCATGGCCATCCCGCGCGAGAAGGGCCCGATCGTCCTGGACATGGCCATGAGCCAGTATGCCTGGGGCAAGGTGGGCGTCTATCGCCTTGCCGGCAAGGACCTCCCGTACCCGGGCGGCTTTGACGCGCAGGGCAACCTCACGAGCGACCCCGCCGCCATCGAGCAGACGCGTCGCATCCTGCCCACCGGCTACTGGAAGGGTTCGGGCATGGCCATCGCGCTCGACCTTGCCGCCGCGGCCATGGCCGCGGGCAAGAGCGGTGCGGACATGGACCGCGAGGGGAGGGGCTCGTGCACGGGCGCGTGCCAGATCTTCATTGCCTACGACCCGTACCTCTTCGGCGAGCACGATGCCATCCAGGCCATGTTTGACGACCGCGTGGCCGCGGCCGACGCCACCGCCCCCGCCAACCCCGCCCACCCGGTCACGTGCCCGGGCGAGCGCACCACCGCCACGCGCGAGCGCAACCTCGCGGAGGGCGTGGTCGTCGACGAGGCCATCTGGCAGCAGGTCTGCGAGCTCGCCGAGGGCACCTCGGAGGGCATCGAGGACCTCTCCTCGGTGGACGTGAACAAGAAGTAGCGCCTCTCGCCACGCTCTGACAGGGGCGTGGCACCTCTGAGCAGGGTAACTGTCACGACGGGCGGACCGTCTCAATCGAAAGGGGTCAACATGTACGAGGAGTTTTACGAGAAGCTCGAGCAGCTGGGCGTTGTTCCCGTCGTTGTCCTGGAGCGCGTCGAGGACGCCGTGCCGCTGGCTGACGCCCTGCATCGCGGCGGCATGGACTCCGCCGAGGTCACCTTCCGCACCTCCTGCGCCGCCGAGTGCATCAAGGCCATGTCCGAGGCCCATCCCGAGATGTGCGTGGGCGCGGGCACGGTGCTCAACGTGGAGCAGGTGGAGGCCGCCGCGGCGGCGGGCGCCAAGTTCATCGTGAGCCCGGGCTACAACGAGGACGTGGTGTGCCGCAGCATCGAGCTCGGCCTGCCCGTGCTGCCCGGCACGGTCACGCCCACCGAGGTCACGTCCGCCATCAACCACAGCCTCAAGGTCACGAAGTTCTTCCCGGCGGCCCAGTACGGCGGCCTCTCCACGATCAAGGCGCTCTGCGCCCCGTTTGTGGGGCACCGCTTCATGCCCACCGGTGGCATCTCGGCGGCCAACCTCGAGGAGTACCTGAGCTATCCCAAGATCATCGCCTGCGGCGGGTCCTGGATGGTCAAGCCTTCGCTCTTCGAGGGCGGCAACTTCTCCAAGGTGACCGAGCTCGCCGCCGAGGCCATGGCCGTCGTGCGCAAGGTGCGCGGCTAGGGCATGCCTGCCTGCCGCTACGTTTCCTGAGGAGGCACGCATGGAGCTAACCTTTCGCTGGTACGGCCCCGAGGCCGAGAAGATCACGCTCGAGCAGATCCGTCAGATCCCGGGGTGCTCCGGCATCGTGGGCACGCTCTTCGACATTCCCGCTGGCGAGGTCTGGCCGCGCGAGCGCATCCACGAGCTGCGCGAGATGGTCGAGGCAAACGGGCTCTCGCTCAAGGTGATCGAGTCGGTCAACGTGAGCGATGACATCAAGATTGGTACCGAGAAGCGCGACGAGCACATTGAGGCCTACAAGCAGACCATCAGAAACCTCGGCGCAGAGGGCGTGAAGGTCATCTGCTACAACTTCATGCCGGTCTTTGACTGGGTGAAGTCGGACCTCGACTACGTCCTGCCCGATGGCTCGCGCACGCTCGCCTTCGTGAAGAAGAACATCCCCGACGACCCGCAGGTCATCATCGACCGCGTTGCCAACGGCTCGGGCGACTTCACGCTGCCCGGCTGGGAGCCCGAGCGCCTTGCGCAGGTGCGCGCCCTTCTCGACGCCTACAGGGACGTCGACGACGACAGGCTTCGCGAGAACCTCGTCTACTTCCTCGAGGCCATCATGCCGGTCTGCGAGGAGTGCGACGTGCGCATGGCCATTCACCCCGATGACCCGCCCTACTCGCTCTTTGGTCTGCCGCGCATCATCAAGAACCGCGAGGACCTCGATTGGCTCTGCCGCGCCGTGGACACGCCCTACAACGGGATCACCCTCTGCTGCGGCTCTATTGCCGAGGAGCCCGGCAACGACATCTACTCCATTCTTGCTGAGTTCACGCGCCGCGGGCGCATCCACTTCGTTCACATGCGCAACATCAAGTACATCTCGCCCGAGGTGCCCGGCAACAAGGACTTCTACGAGGCGCCGCACCCCAGCCCCTGTGGCTCGCTCGACATGTACAAGATGATGCGCGCGCTTCACGACAATGGCTTTACGGGCTACATGAGGCCCGACCACGGGCGCATGATCTGGGGCGAGACGGGACGTCCCGGCTACGGCCTCTACGATCGCGCGCTCGGCATCGCCTACATCAACGGCATGTGGGAGGCCATCGAGAAGGGTGCCTAAGACGGACGGGCGCGCCGGACCCCCGCTGGACGCGCCCGTTTCCTGCCAGCTCCGAGTGCCAGCCGTCCCCTCCGTTTGCCAAAAAGGGGACGGTTTGCTTTTGGCGTTCCGCGGGCTGTGCGATACTAGAGATTTAGAGGGGAGCGCTTCTGAGGGGGAGCGCCGTACGTGTGAGACCAACCCAGGAGAGGGGCAACGATGGCAGATACCATGCGTGGCGTCTACACCAACCTGACCGAAATCCGTCGCAACGTCTTTTCCAACGTCGCCAAGATTGCCTATGACATGAAGGAGGACGACGAGAAGACCACGCGCCGCAAGATCCGCGACCTTCCCTACGAGATCATCCCCGGCGACGTGGCCACCTACCGTGAGTCCGTCTTTCTCGAGCGCGCCATCGTCGAGCAGCGCATCCGCCTTGCCATGGGCCTGCCGCTGCAGGGCGTGGACAAGCGTGAGAGCCTCACCGACGGCCTTGCCGACGCGGCCGTCCCCGAGACCTACTACGAGCCGCCTCTGATCAACGTCATTAAGTTTGCCTGCAACGCCTGTGAGGACAACGTCTATCGCGTGACCGATGCCTGCCAGGGCTGCCTTGCGCACCCCTGCCGCGAGATCTGTCCCAAGGGTGCCATCTCCTTCAAGGACAAGAAGGCCTACATCGACCAGGAGAAGTGCATCCACTGCGGCATGTGCTTCAACGCCTGCCCCTACCATGCGATCCAGCACCACGTGCGTCCGTGTGCGGACGCCTGCGGCATGCACGCCATCGGCTCCGACGAGCACGGTCGCGCGCAGATTGACTACGAGAAGTGCGTCTCGTGCGGCCAGTGCCTCATCAACTGCCCGTTTGGCGCCATTGCCGACAAGAGCCAGATTTTCCAGGTCATCCAGGCCATCAACCGCGGTGACGAGGTCATCGCCGAGGTGGCGCCGGCCTTCGTGGGCCAGTTCGGTGGCAAGGGCAACGTCGACCAGCTCCGCCAGGCCTTCACGATGCTCGGCTTCTCCGGCATGGAGGAGGTTGCCGTGGGTGCCGACCTCTGCACCGTCCAGGAGGCCGAGGACTTCATGGAGGAGGTGCCCGAGAAGATCCCGTTCATGGGCACGTCGTGCTGCCCGGCCTGGTCGGTTATGGCCAAGACCGAGTTCCCCGAGCACGCCGAGTGCATCTCGATGGCCCTCACGCCGATGACGCTCACCGCGCGTCTGCTGCGCCAGCAGCACCCCAACGCCAAGATCGTCTTCGTCGGTCCCTGCTCGGCCAAGAAGCTCGAGGCCATGCGCAAGTC
>CASEGE010000031.1 GCA_949287335.1 uncultured Olsenella sp.
GACATGACCGCCTTCCTGCGCGCCATGATCTCCCACCCGAGCGAGTCCTGCGAGGAGGGCGAGGTCGTGGCCTGCATCAAGGCCGAGATGGAGAAGCTCGGCTTTGACAAGGTCGAGGTCGACGGCCTGGGCAACGTGATCGGCTGGATGGGCGAGGGCGACAAGATCATCGCCATCGACTCCCACATCGACACCGTGGGCATCGGCAACCGCGACAACTGGGAGGCCGACCCCTACGAGGGCTACGAGACCGACGAGCTCATCTACGGCCGCGGCGGCTCCGACCAGGAGGGCGGCATGGCCTCCGCGACCTACGCCGCGAAGATGATGAAGGACCTCGGCCTCATCCCCGAGGGCTACAAGATCATGGTCGTGGGCTCCGTCCAGGAGGAGGACTGCGACGGCATGTGCTGGCAGTACATCGTCAACAAGTACTTTGACGGTCCCGAGGACGCCCGCGAGAAGATCGAGTTCGTGATCTCCACCGAGCCCACCGACGGCGGCATCTACCGAGGGCATCGCGGCCGCATGGAGATCCGCGTTGACGTTCACGGCGTCTCCTGCCACGGCTCCGCGCCCGACCGCGGCGACAACGCCATCTACAAGATGGCCGACATCATCGCCGACGTCCGCGCCCTCAACAACAACGGCTGCGACGAGTCCACTTCCATCAAGGGCCTCGTCAAGATGCTCGACCCCAAGTACAACCCGGAGCACTTTGAGGACGCGCGCTTCCTGGGCCGTGGCACCTGCACCGTGTCGCAGATCTTCTACACCTCGCCGTCCCGCTGCGCCGTGGCCGACAGCTGCGCGATCTCCATCGACCGCCGCATGACCGCCGGCGAGACCTGGGACTCCTGCCTCCAGGAGATCCGCGACCTGCCGAGCGTCAAGAAGTACGGCGACGACGTCAAGGTCTCCATGTACATGTACGACCGCCCGAGCTGGAAGGGCACCGTCTACGAGACCGAGGCCTACTTCCCCACGTGGATCAACGCCGAGAGCGCCGCTCACGTCCAGGCCCTCGTTGACGCGCACCACGCGCTGTTTGGCGAGGAGCGCATTGGCTGCGAGCCGTCCATGGACAAGCGCGCCGGCCGTCCGCTCACGGACAAGTGGACCTTCTCCACGAACTGCGTTTCCATCCAGGGCCGCTACGGCATCCCGTGCGTGGGCTTTGGCCCCGGCGCCGAGAGCCAGGCGCACGCGCCCAACGAGGTCACCTACAAGCAGGACCTCGTGACCTGCGCCGCGCTCTACACCGCCGCGCTCAACCTCTACGACCCGTCCAAGAAGACCGGCGACGTCACCGTCTTCCGCGCCGGCGCCACCGACAACGACATCCAGTAACGGCTTGATTCAAAAGGGGACAGACCCCTTTTGAATCACTCAGAACAGAATGATCCAAAAGGGGTCTGTCCCCTTTTGAATCACCACAGAAAGGAAACGAACATGGCCAAGGACTTCTCCGCGCTTCTCGACGAGCTCAAGGGCTACGACTTCTCCGGCATGTACAACGCCGACTTCCTGCACACCTGGGACAAGACCACCGACGAGCTGCGCGCCCTCTACGCCGTGGCCGCGGCCCTACGCAACCTCCGCGAGCGCAACATCTCCCCGCGCATCTTTGACTCCGGCCTCGCCGTCTCGCTCTTCCGCGACAACTCCACCCGCACGCGCTTCTCGTTCTCCAAGGCCACGAACCTTCTTGGCCTCCAGCTCCAGGACCTCGACGAGGGCAAGTCCCAGATCGCCCATGGCGAGACCGTCCGCGAGACCGCCACGATGATCTCCTTCATGGCCGACGTCATCGGCATCCGCGACGACATGTACATCGGCAAGGGCGACGCCTACATGGCCGAGGTCGCCGAGTCCGTTGACGAGGCCTACAAGGACGGCGTGCTCGATCACCGCCCGACGCTCATCTCCCTGCAGTCCGACTCCGATCACCCCACCCAGTCCTCCGCCGACATGCTCTACCTCATCGAGGAGTTTGGCGGCCTGGAGAACCTCCGCGGCAAGAAGGTGGCCGTGACCTGGGCGTACTCCCCGAGCTACGGCAAGCCGCTCTCCTGCCCGCAGTCGCTCATCTCGCTGCTGCCGCGCTTTGGCATGGACGTCACGCTGGCCCACCCCGAGGGCTACGACCTCATGGGCGACCGCGTGGAGGCCGCCAAGGCCTACGCCGCCGAGTCCGGCTGCACCTTCAAGCAGGTGAACACCATGGCCGAGGCCTTCGAGGGCGCTGACATCGTCATCCCCAAGAGCTGGGCTCCCTACGCCGCCATGGAGAAGCGCACCAACCTCTACGCCGAGGGCGACGACGCCGGCATCAAGGCCCTGGAGAAGGAACTTCTCGCCCAGAACGCCACCCACATGGACTGGTGCTCCACGCGCGAGCTCATGGCCAAGA
>CASEGE010000032.1 GCA_949287335.1 uncultured Olsenella sp.
GACTTCGCCTGGCGCGTAAGCGTGATCATGCTCGCGGGCGAGATGTCTCGCGTGAGCACAACGATGTCGTAGCGGCGCGTGGGGCTGGCGTTCTCGATGATGGACTGCACCGCAACGGAGAGGTACGGCACAAAGTTCTCGCTACAGGCAAAGACGACAACAACGTCGTCGAGCGGCAGGTCGAGGTCAATCGACGAGCTCGCGAGCATGGTGGACGAGAGCGGGTTCCTCACATGTGTGGTCTTGCGCAGCGGCTTCATGGGACCTCGGTTCAACGTCCTTCCTGACCCGTTAACTCTACCATTGCGTTGCGTGCCTCACAAATCTTGCGAGAAGGGCGAGAGGGGCGGTTGTCGCCCAAGGTGTTGCGGATGGCTCCCATCCCGTGGGTTGTGGGGACGTGTCGCGACACTTTGGGCCCTAGAAGTGTCGCAAGCGGTCCACGGATTCTGCCTTGGGGACGCGTTGCGACACTTCGGGCCCTCAAAACGTCGCAAACGGTCCTCAGATCCCATGATGGGGACCCTTCGCGACAAACCTAGGCGAGAAGAGCGGTGGCGTTGCGGGCGACAAGGGCGCGCACCTCGTCGGGGGTGACCCCGCGGGCGGCGGCAATGCCCGTGACGGCGCGCTCAAGGGAGCCGATGACGTCGTCTGCGGTGGTGGGGGAGTTCTCGCCCTCGGGCAGGTCCGTCTCGGTGAGGAGGCAATTCTCAGGAAGGATGCGCGCGTACTCCCGACCCCGCCGAGTGGCAAGGGAATGCTCGCCAAGCGAGAAGAGACACCCCAGGTGCACCGCGCGCCAGAGCTCCTCCGAGGAGCCGGAGAACCAGTGCAGCACACAGCGACAGCGCGCCACCGCACCCGTGCGCTCGAGCACGTCAAGAACCGTGCTCGCCGACCGTACGGCATGGATGGAGAGCGCCTTGGGCGCCTCGGGGTCGCTCGTCTCGGCGCACGTCGAGCAGATGCGCTCAAACACCGCAAGCTGGGCGTCCCACGTTGCGGCGTGCCGGGGCGCGGCATCGAGCCCGATCTCTCCCACCCAGCGCACACCCGGAAGAAGCCTGCAGAGCGCGTCGGCGTCGGAGGCGTCGCGCACCCACCACGGGTGCAAGCCGGCGGCAAGCGCCACGCCCTTCTCGCCAGCCAACGCGGAGCGCAGCGAGAGGTACTCCTGCGGCGTCACCGTGACGGCGAGCATGTCAACCTCGCGCGCAACAGAGGCCGGATCTTGAAACCATCCCAGATGAATATGTGCGTCAAACCACATGGTCTTCCCTTCCCCTTCTGCGATGATACCGCCTACGTGCTATCCTGTACGTTTGACATGAACGCGACCGGGAGAGGAATGCCCGTGGAAGAGATGCCCAAGAACTACGACCCCCAGACCGCCGAGCCCGAGCTCATCGAGCGCTGGATGAGCGCCGGCTGCTACCAGCGCTCCAAGGGAGTGGGGGACTGCACCGTCGTCATCCCGCCGCCCAACGTGACGGGCATCCTGCACATGGGCCACGCGATGGACGACTCCATCCAGGACACCTACGTGCGCTACGCTCGCATGCGCGGCCGCTCTACCCGCTGGATCCTGGGCACTGACCACGCGGGCATCGCCACGCAGACCAAGGTGGACAAGAAGCTCAAGAGCGAGGGCGTCTCCCGCTTGGAGATCGGACGCGAGAAGTTCCTCGACGCCTGCTGGGACTGGACGCGCGAGTACGGCGGCACGATCGTCTCCCAGATCAAGCGCATGGGCTGCTCGATTGACTTCTCCGACGAGAAGTTCACGATGAGCCCCGAGTTCAGCCGCGCCGTGCGCAAGGTCTTCTGCGACTGGTACCACGACGGCCTGATCTATCGCGGCAAGCGCATCGTCAACTGGTGCCCGAGCTGCTGCACCGCCATCTCCGACGACGAGGCCGAGTACCAGGACGAGAAGGGCCACCTGTGGTACCTCCAGTACCCGCTCGTGGAGCCCGTCGACGGCATCGACCACATCACGGTGGCAACCACGCGC
>CASEGE010000033.1 GCA_949287335.1 uncultured Olsenella sp.
AGAAATGAACCCGTCCCCCTTTAGGCAAGGCCTGTCCCAGAAACTCTGAGCGGAATAACCCGTCCCCTTTTGGATCATTTGGCGGTGGCGCAGCCGACGGCGAGGCCAATCGCGGCGGGGATGAGGCCGTACATGAAGACGGCCAGGTCGGCCGGCGCGATGTTGGTGAAGCCGAGGGCGTTTGAGAGGCTGAACGTCGCCACGGTGTGAAGCACGTAGAGGACGGCGATTGCAATCAGCGCGGCAAGGCGCCACCACCCGAGGTCAGCCACGCGGCCAATGAGAAACGCCGAGACGATTCCGGCAATCGGCAGGGCAATGTAGAGTGCCAGAATCGCGTAGCCCATGATGCCGCCGCCGAGCTCGCCCGTCGCGAGGGACCCCCAGTACAGGACAAGGCAGGCGAGCCAGACTGCGCCGTAGATGATGGCGGGCTTGATGAGGCGTCTCTTCTCCATGGGGCACCTCCTCGGTCGTGCTGATGCTATTAGTCTATCCAGGAGAAAACAGCAGTCTGTCTCAGGGCAACTGACAAAGTTCCCGATAAACCGTCGGGCACAACTTGAGGCAGCTGCGTACAATTGCGCGGAAGGGGGTGAGGGGATGCCGGGTTCGTATCTTGAACACGCCCTCGACTACATCGAGCTTCATCTCGTCGAGGCGCCGACGACGGAGGAGGTTGCCCGGGCGACTGGGGTCACTGCGGAGCAGCTGCGCGCGGCCTTCCTGCTGATTGCCGGTATGACGCCGGCGCGCTACATCCGTGAGCGGCGTCTCTCCGCGGCGGCGTCCGACCTCATGGCCGGTGGCTCCGTCACCGAGGTCGCGTTTTGCTATGGATACGATTCGGTCGAGGGCTTCTCTCGGGCGTTTCGCTCCTGGTGCGGAACGCTTCCCTCGGACGTCGCCCAGCTTGGCTCGCACATGCGCTCCCCCCTGCACATTGCGGTTGATGTAAAGGGAGGCCATCTCATGGAGTATCGAATCGTCGAGAAGGGCGAGTTTCGCCTTGCTGGCGTCGCGGCGCGCGTGCCGATGCAGTTCGAGGGTGAGAACCCTGCGATCGCGGAGCTTGCGCGCAGCATCACGGAGGCGCAGCGCGCCGAGATGCACCGCCTGATGGACACGGAGCCGCGTCGCGTGGTGAACGCCTCTTGGAACTCGGACACCAACTTCCAGGAGGAAGCGAGCGAGCTCACACACCTCATCGGCGTGCCCACCATAGCGCGCTCGGCGGGGGAGGGCCTCGCGCTCGTTGAGGTGCCGGCGCTCACCTGGGCGGTCTTTCCCAACGACGGACCCCATCCGGAGACCATGCAGCAGACGACTGCCCGCATCTATGCCGAGTGGCTCGCCGAGGTGCCCTACGAGCTTGACGGCTTCCGCATGTTCTCGTTCAGCGACGTTCGCGACAACGGCACCGCCTACAGCGAGATCTGGGTGCCCGTGCGCCGCAAGGTGTGAGATCGTGCCGGCACGGAAGTAGGAGCTTCTTTACCAAGAGTGATATGTGTCCCAAACTCAGGTCACAATTTAATAAATCTGTCCTGAAATCGGGATAGATTGCTATACTAGCATCAAAGGGCTGGCAAGGGTAGGAGATGCCATGGCGCGGCGTGAAGTCATACGTGAAGTAGTGGCCGAGGGTCTAACGAGGCCGATTCCCCCCGTGGTCCCGCGTGACGTTGCCATCCCCCACCTTGCCGAGCGTGCCTCGGTCATCAAGGGCGTTCGTCGCAGCGGAAAGACGTTTAGGATGTTCCAGCGCATGGGGGAACTCGTCTTGGAGGGCGTCCCCCGCGACCACATGCTCTTCGTTGACTTCGAGGACGATCGCCTCGACGGCGTTTCGGACAACGTGGTAGGTGACGTGGTCGAGGAGTTCCTTCGCGCACTTGGGACCGCACTGCCAGAGAAGCTCTATCTGTTCTTCGACGAGGTGCAAAACGTCGAGGGGTGGGGCAGGCCCCTGAGGCGCCTCACACAGGACTCCCGTTTTGAGATATGCGTGAGTGGCTCATCGGCAAAAATGCTTTCGGAGGACGTGGCGACCGAGTTCAGGGGGAGGGGCATCTCCGCCGAGTTGCAGCCCTTCTCGCTTAGGGAGTTCTTGCGCTTTCGGGCGCGCGAGCCCAAGGGAATTGTCTCACCTGACGAGGCGCGCGAGCTCTCGCTCCTCTTTGAGCAGTATCTGCGCATTGGCGGCTTTCCCGAGGTTCAGGATGCGGACGTCGCCATACGGATAACGGCCCTTCAGGACATCGTCTGGACCATCGCTGCTCGCGACCTTGCTGAGCGCCATGGACTTCCCATGCTGGGAACAAGAAAGTTTGCCCAGAGGGCTCTTCGCCTCTCAGGGCGAGAGTTCTCAGTGCGCAAAACCTATAACGACCTCCACAGTGCTCAGATTCCGCTGTCAAAGGCCGATGCCTTCTCGCTGCCTGAGCACTGCGAAGATGCCTATCTGTTCTTTCTCGTATCCCGATTTGGCGCGGATCTTACTGAGGCCACCCGAGGAAAGAGGAAGCTCTATGCGATTGACCCGGGGCTGCAGTTTGCCTTTGGCCCGGCCTCCTCTGCAGATGAGGGGCAGCGGCTTGAGGATGCCGTCTACCTGGAGCTTAGGAGACGCTGCCTGGGAGACCGGAGGACCGGCATCGGGTTCTATCGCACGAAGGAGGGCTTTGAGGTCGACTTTGCCGTGGGAGACGTCGAGGAGCGGTCGGTGTCGGAGCTGTATCAGGTGTCCGCGCATGCCGAGGAGACGACCACGTTTACGCGCGAGGTCCGGGCTCTGAGCGCCGCTCTTGACGAGACGGGGCTTTCCGAGGGAACGCTGCTGGTCATGTCTGCGCGAGACGTGCCCGAGCCTGAGGATGCCCGTATTCAGGTACTGGACGCATGGCGCTGGATGCTTCAGCTGGACTAGCGTAATGATACGAAGGGAAAGTCCCTTCGTATCATTTGGGAGTTGCTCCGCCCATCGAGTGTGCAGGAATCGAAGAAATGAGGCTCAAGGCGGGGCGATTTTCTCGGCTCATGCACACTCGATCGATTGGTGAGAAGTCCGCGTGGCCAACAAACCCCTCTACCTGCGGCGCGCAACCAGCGGGCGCCCTCTGGTTGCCGCAAAACTGGCCAAATTGCGCACCGCTGGTTGGTAGAATTGCGCCGTGCGCGCCCGCAGAATACAAGGTGCCAGCACGAAGCGCACACCCCCAAAGAAGGGCAGACCATGAGCTTTCGCGACAACCTCCAGCACCTGCGCGCAGAGCGCAACATGACCCAGGAGCAGCTGGCCATGCTGCTCGGCGTGTCCCGCCAGAGCGTCACCAAGTGGGAAGCCGAGAAGAGCCAGCCAGAGATGGACAAGCTCCTCAAGATGTGCGAGATCTTCGACTGCACGCTCGACGAGCTCGTGACGGGCGACCTCACCGGCCGCGCCGCGCCCGCGACGGTCGCCCCCATCCCCGCCGGCCCGCCCACCGACGTCTGCGGCTACGAGGAGCACCAGCGCATGATGGCGCTCAAGGTGCCCACCGGCGTGGCGCTGATCCTCCTGGGCATCGCGCTCGGCCTGCTCTTCGAGGGCGCCGTCGAGCTGGCCTCCTGGAACGGGCGCGACGGCCTCTTCGTGATCATCGTGCTCGTGGGCGTCCTCGCGGGCCTTGCGTTTCTCGTGCCCGCGGGCATGGAGCACACGGCGTTCCAGAAGGCGCACCCCTACGTGGAGGACTTCTACACCGACGAGGACCGCGCCGCCGCGCGCCGGCAGTTCTCGACGGCGCTCATCGCTGGCCTCGCACTCATCTTCGCGGGCATCGGCTGCCTGCTCATGCTCGAGAATACCGCGGAGAACTGGGGGCTCTTCTTCCTCATGTTCTTCATCGCCCTGGGCGTGTGGTGGATCGTGCGCGGCGGCATGCTGCTCGGGCGCGTCAACGTCGAGGAGTACAACAAGTCCGTTGCCGAGGACCTCGAGGTGGAGGACATCGTGTCCGCAGAGCTCGACGAGGCCCGGCGCGATGCCCTTCTCGCCCAGAAGAGGCGCGGCAAGAAGCTCGGGGCGGTGTGCGGCGTCATCATGATCATTGCCACGATCGTGGGCCTGTGGCTGCTCTTTGCGCCCGTGTTCTCGGCGCCAAACATGGACTCCTGGACCCCGGAGGGTACCTCGGCCATGTGGTTCTGGGTGGCCTGGCCGGTGGGTGGCCTCGTCTGCGGCATCGTGACGCTGCTCTGGGAGGCGTTCGGCCGGGAGGGGTAGCGCGCCTGTGAGAGACACCGTGCCTCGTGGGCTATTGCCTTATGCCCCCAGCCTCGTACACCCGCCCCATGCCGTCCGTGTCCCGATAGTCGTAGAAGTCCCCGAGCGCCCGCTTTCACCGGTCCCACGCGCGAATATGAGGCTCCATGTCCTCCAGCGGGAGTGTAAACCCGAGCGACCTCAGCCACTCCCTCACGTGCTCCGGCACCCAGTACTCGTCCTCGTTCACGCCCATGGGCCCACCTCCCGCCTCGTCCGAACACGCCCATTGAACCCGCCCGTCACAAAGGCCAGAGGACAAGAGCATCTGGCGAGAAGAACGCCCGCGCATGCACCGCCACCAGCGGTCTTGCACATTCCCGCGAGAACTTGTCGATAACCCCCCGGCGCTCCGCGCGTTTCGTCGCCACCTGCTCCAAAGCGTCTCATGCCGAGAAGAACGCCCGGAGGCCCCAATGTGGAAAACTCCCGCATGCCGCCCGTATAATGGTCACACGGGACGGCGCGCTGCCCTCTACTACTGGAGGTTTTCGGCGCCGTCCCGCGTTCCGCCGATAGGAGGCGCCATGAAACACGAATGCCGCATCACCGTCCTGGAGACCAAGTGCTTCGCCGAGTACCAGGAGAGGTACCTCGCCGACCCGCACTCCGGCCCCTGCCCGTTCTTCAAGCCGGGCGACACGTTCCTGCTCAGGCGCACGCCACAGCAGGACGACTTCTACCACCTCATGAACGGCAAGTTCTGCGGCGAGGCGTGGGACGCGGTCAGCCGCTACGTCTACACGGCGCTCCAGGGCGGATCCATCATGAAGGGCTGGACCAACGACGACCGCGTGATGATCGCCTGCTGCAACGACGGCACCCGCCCCGTCATCTTCAAGATCGAGCGCATCGACGTCCCCGAGTCCGACGAGGAGCGGGAGTGGCTCGAACGGCAGGACTTCACGAACACCGCCGAAGACGCCTACACCGGGTAGCGCGCCGCCCCAAAAGTGCGCAAGGGCGAGAAGAACGCTCGTACCGTCAGCCTCTCAGCACGTCGTCCATCATCGCGTATCTCACCGCGTCGATCGAGTGGTCGTTGCCGTCCGGGATCTCGTCGACCCACGTGCCGTCCCGGTCGCGCTCGCACTCCTTGAGGCGGAACTCCTCGTAGGCGAGCGGCGCCCGCTCCGGGTCGATGCAGATCTCACGCAGCCCGGCCAGCCACTCGTAGCTGAGCCTGCGCATGTTCGACTTCCTCGCCGGCCGAACGCGCAGCCCCGCCTCGCGCCGCCACACGGCCATCGACTGCTTGCCGTCCGGCGTGTCGTCGCACCACACCAGCTCGTCGTGGAGGTAGGCGCCCTCGCGGCCCTCGTCGCCCTTTCGCTCCGCCTTGCCGTATTCGTCGGGGTACTCGCGCTCCAGGAGCCACGCCGCCGCCGTCCAGTACTGGTGCCTCGCGAGCGCCGCCGAGCGAATCGTGGTGAGCAGCGTCCGCTTGAACGCCGACTCCTCCTTTTTTAGCCCCTCGCTTAACGCGCGCTGCGGCCTGTTCTTGGGGTCGCCGATCCAGCGGTAGAACGTCGACTCGTGGATGCCCAGCGCGCAGATGATGTCGCCGTTGGAGAGGCCGTCCGCCTTGAGCGCAATGGTCTCGTCCACCATCTCCTGCGTCAGCTTCGGACGCCTCGCCATGCAATCACCCCCGTGGATGTCGATAGACCTCGTCACGGTGGATTGTCCGGGCGCGTCACAAAAGCGCCCGGCCTCAGTAGTCGAGCAGCCTCCCGTAGTCGTTCCAGTTGCCGAAGGTCTCGCCACGCCGCGCCGTCTCCGCGACGTGCGAGAGCATCCTCGGGTAGGTGTCCGGGTGGTGCGACCGGTAGTATGCGAGGTTGGAGAGGCGCACCCGCTGGTAGAGGGCGGGCAGGCGCCGGACGGCGGACCAGGCGCGCGCCCGCTTGAGGTCTGCCATGACGTCGGCGTCCACTCGGAAGCTTCGCGCGCCCATGGGCGGGAGCGTCGCGCGGCCGGCGTCGGTCATGAGACCGAGGCTCTCCAGGCGGCGGACGCGCTCCTTGTTGAGCTCGGTCCAGTTGCTCCCGCGCTTGCGGGG
>CASEGE010000034.1 GCA_949287335.1 uncultured Olsenella sp.
AGCTTGTCCTTCACCTCGTCCCAGAGCGCCGCCTGCCGAAGCGACGTCTCCACGAGCTCGTCCTCCTCGGCCTTGGTTTTCACGCGACCGTGCTTCTTGGGAGCAAAGAGGATGTTCTCGCGGATGGACTTGCGGAAGGGCGTGGGCTGCTGAAAGACCATGCCGATGGACTTGCGCAGCTCAAAGAGGTTCTCCTTGGGCGTGTTGATGTCGTGCCCGTGATAGAAGATCTCGCCGCCGATGGAGCACTTGGGAATCTCGCGGTTCATGAGGTTGAGGCAGCGCAGGAACGTGGACTTGCCGCAGCCGGAGGGGCCGATAAGGGCGGTGACCTGGCCCTTCTCAAAGGTGAGCGAGGTCTTGTGGAGCGCCTCGTGCGTGAGGTCGTAGGTGACGGTCACGTCGCGCGTGGTGAGCAGCGAGTCGCTCTTCTCGCCGGCGACGCCGCCGGCCGTGCTGGTGATGTCTGTCATTCTGCGGTCAGCCTCCTCGAGAGGAGCTTGCCGAGCAGGCGGGCAAGCAGGTTGAACAGGAGCACGCAAACGAGAAGGACCGTGGCGGTGCCCCAGACGATCTCCGTGGAGCCGGCCGTGGGCTCGGAGGTGAGTCGCCAGATGTAGACGGCAAGCGAGCAGGCCGGGCGGAAGATGTTGAAGGGGTTGGTGGGGCTCAGGAAGTTCACCGAGGCAAAGTTGAGGCGCGCGGGCGCGGAGCCGGCGGTGAAGATGAGCGCGGCGGCCTCGCCGAAAACGCGGCCGGCGGAGAGCACGATGCCGGTCACGATGGCGGGCATGGCGGCCGGGAGCAGCACGTTGATCGTGGTCTCCCAGCGCGTGAGGCCCATAGCGAGCGCGGCGTCGCGCTGGCTGCGCGGCACGTCCTCGAGCGCCTGCTGGATGGTGCGCACCAGGATGGGGATGTTGAACATCGTGAGCGCGCACGCGCCGGCGAGGATGGAGATGCCCCAACCGAGCGTCACCACAAAGAAGAGCGAGCCGAACATGCCAACCACGATCGAGGGAAGGCTCGAGAGCGTCTCGATGGCCGTCTTGGCCGCCGAGGTGACCCAGTTGTCCGGCGCGTACTCAACAAGGAAGATGGCCGCGCCAAGGGAGATGGGCACCGAGATGATGAGCGTCACGATCAGCATGTAGAACGAGTCCCACAGCTGGTAGAGGATGCCGGGAACGACCTCGTCGTTGTAGGGGTTGGTGAGGAACCCCGGCGTGAGCGCGCGGCCGGCGCCGCGGACGAGAATGTAGGCGATGATGGCCACAACGAGCAGCATGACCAGGCCCACGATGACGGTGAGGACGCCCGTGGCGATCTTGTCCTGGGAGTTGATGCGCTTGACGTGGGCGTTCAGCGACAGCGCGCGGCTGTTCTCGCTAGCCATTGGCCTTCGCCCCCTTCTTGCCAATGAGGTGGATGATCAAGATGAAGATGAGCGACATGGCCAGGAGGATCAGGCCGAGCGACCAGAGCGCGTGGTAGTAGACCGAACCCGAGACCGCGTTGGAGAGGCCGGCCGTGAGCGCCGCCGTGAGCGTGGAGGCGGGGTCGAGAAGGCCCGTGGGCATCGAGCGCTCCACGCCGCCGATAACCATCTGGACGGCGAGGGTCTCGCCGAAGGCTCGGGTCATGCCCAGGATGACGGCCGTCATGAGCGAGGGCATGGCGCTCTTGAGCACCACATGCCACACCGTCTGCCAGCGCGTGCAGCCCAGGGCATAGGAACCCTCGCGATACTGGTTGGGCACGGCGCGCAGCGCGTCCATGGAGAGCGTGGTGATCGTGGGCAGGATCATGATGGCGAGCACGATCGAGCCCGAGAGGATGCCTGCACCGGTGGGGGCGGCCTCGCCAAAGACGGTCTTCACGAGCGAGTTGACCACGTAGAGGCCCAGCACGCCGTAGACAACGGACGGGATACCCACGAGCAGCTCGACAAAGGGCTGGAAGACGCGGCGGCCAAACGTGGGCGCCACCTCCACGACAAAGATCGCGGAGCCGATGGCGATGGGCAGGGCAAAGAGAGTCGAGAGCAGCGTGACGGCAAAGGAGCCCACGATCATGGGCAGCGCGCCGTAGCGCTCCTGCTCGGGAATCCAGTTCTGGCCGAAGAAGAAGTCGATCGGGTTGAGGCCGTCAACGAAGAACGTGGTGAGGCCCTGCTGGGCAACCATGAAGATGAGCGTGACGACGACAAGAGCGACGAGCGCGACGCAGAAGCCTGTGATCCCCAGGCCGATGTTCTCGAGCCTCCGCTTGGGCATGAGGTTTGCCATATGGAGGAGCCTTTCTCGTCAAGGGAACGGCGGCGCCCCGCACTGGGACGCCGCCGTAGGGAGGGCACGTGAGGCGCTAGGCAGCGGTGATGTTGCCGTCGGCGTCCTTCTTGACCTGCATGTCGGCCATGGGGATGAAGCCCTCCTCCACCACCGTGGCGGCAAAGTCGTCGGAGAGCATGAACTCGATGAAGGCCTTGGTCACGGCAGCCGTGGACTCGTCCTCGTCCTCGCGGGTGTACATGTGCTCGTACGCCCAGATGGTGAAGTCGCCGGACTCGACGTTGGCCTGGGTGGGCTCCACGCCGTCGACGGTGAGGGCCTTGATGCCGTCGTTCTCCATGTAGTTGAAGGCAACGTAGGAGATGGAGCCGGCGGTGGCGGCAACCTGCTCGACAACGGTGCCCGAGGAGTCAACCTCGGCAACGGGGCGGAAGCTGTCCGGGGCAACCTCGCCGTCGAGGACGGCGGCCTCGAAGGTGGCGCGGGTGCCGGAGCCGGCCTCGCGCTGGATGACCTGGATGGTACCGGCGGTGCCGCCAACCTCGGACCAGTCGGTGATCTCGCCGAGGAAGATGCCCTTGAGCTGCTCGGTGGTGAGGTCGGTGACGTCGACGCCGGCGTTCACGATGGGGCCCATGCCCACGATGCAGACCTGGTTGTCAACAAGACCCTCGAGCTGGTCGGCCTCGAGCTTCTCCTCGGCAAAGACGTCGGAGCGGCCGATCTGGACGGAGCCCTCGGCAACCTGCGAGAGGCCCTGGCCGGAGCCGCCGCCGGAGATGGCAACGGAGACGTCGGGGTTGGCGTCCTGGAAGGCGTCGCGGGCCTTCTCGACGAGCGGCTGGAAGGAGGTGGCGCCGGAGCAGGAGATGGAGCCGACGAGCGCGGCGGTCTCGGGGGCGTCACCCTCGGTGGAGTCGGTGGCG
>CASEGE010000035.1 GCA_949287335.1 uncultured Olsenella sp.
CACGCGCTGGCCAACGATGCCCAGGTCGTTGAGGTCGGGCTTGACGCACATGTTGGGGCAGCCGCCCACGGCAATCTTGAACTTGTGCGGCAGGTCCACGCCGTGATAGCCCACGTAGAAGCGCTCGTGCAGCTTCTCGGAGAGGTCGAAGGTGTCGATGAGGCCGTACTGGCAGGTGGTGCCCTTGCAGCTCACCACCGGGCGCACCTTGGAGCCGGTGCCGCCGGCGTCCAGGCCGTGGTCCTGCAGAAACGCGATGCAATCGTCGATCTTCTCGTAGCGCACGCCCTGGATCTCCAGCGTGAGGCGTGTGGTCATCGTGACCTCGCCGGAGCCGAAGCGCTCGGCGGCCTCGGCCACGGCGCGCTGCTCGTCCACGGAGATCTTGCCGTTGCGCGTGATCACGCGGATGTTGAAGACGTCATCAAAGCGCTTGTCCTGGAGGCACCCCAAGCCCTTGAGGCGCTTGACCTCGGCGGCGGGGAGCTTCTTGCCTGCCGGCCGCGGCACGCGAACCTCGTTGAACGTGACGCCGCCCTCGAGCACGCGCGTCTGCGTGTAGCCAGCAGCCTTGAGGCGGTTCTGCGCGAAGTACCCGCGCTTGCCCTTGGCGCACACCAGCAGGAGCTTCTCGTCCTTCTCGTGACCGGGTAGTCCGTCCGGGCCAATCTTGGTGAGGTCCACCCACTCCGCGCCGGGAATCGTTGGCGCGGGCAGCACGTCGATGACGTGGTAGTCCGCGGCGGCGCCGGCGGCGTACTCGGCCGGCGTGAAGCTCTCGAGCTCGCCCGCGAGCTTGTTCTCCAAGATGTAGGCCGTCGTGACCAGCGGATGGATGGCTGTCGAGAAGGGCGGCGCGTAGGAGAGGTCCATCAGGTCGAGGTCCTCCACGCGTGCCTTCTGGTAGAGCGCCGTCACGACCACGTCCACCACCTTGTCCACGGCGCCGGCGCCGAGCACCTGCACACCGAGCAGGCGGTGCGACGCGCGGTCCGCGACGAGCTTCACCATGAAGCTCGAGGAGCCCGGGTAGTAGTGCGCCTTGTCGTCCACCACGGAGACCACGCTTACCGGGTCAAAGCCCGCCTCGCGCGCCGCTGCCTCGGTGAGGCCGGTGCGGCCGCCGTTCAACGTGGGCAGCAGGCGAACCACGCCGGTGCCGAGCGCGCCGGGGTAGGGCGTTAGCGTGCCCGTGAGCGTGCGGGCGATCGCGCGGCCGGCGATGTTGGCCGTCGAGCCCATGGCGCTCCAGAACGGGCGGCCGGTGATGGCGTTCGTGACCTCGGCGCAGTCGCCGGCGGCGTAGACGTCCGCCAGGTTGGTGGCGCCAAACTCGTCCACGACCACGCAGCCGCGGTCGAGCTCCACGCCGGAGCCCGCAAGCCATGCGGTGTTGGGCCTAATGCCAATGGAGAGGATCACGAGGTCCGCCGGCAGCATTCCCGCGCCGGTCTCCACGCCCTCGACCTTCTCGCCGCCCTTGATGGCCGCCAGCGGGCACGACGTCATGACGCGCATGCCGGCCGCCTTTAGCTGGCGCTGAGCGAAGCCGGCCATCTCGGGGTCAAAGACGTTGGGGAGGATCTGCGGCAGCGCGTCGATCACCGTGACGGAGAGGCCGCGCGCGAGCAGGTTCTCGGCCACCTCCAGGCCGATGAAGCCGGCACCCACGATCACCGCGCGGCGCGCCCCGGTGTCGGCGTAGTCGCGGATGGCCTCGGCGTCGTCGGGCGTGCGCACGGTGAAGACGCCGGGCAGATCGGTGCCGGGGATGCTCGCGGGCACGATTGGCGAGGCGCCGGTGGCAATGACCAGCTTGTCGTACTTCTCGCCGTGCTCGGAGCCGTCCTTCTCGCGCACCGTGACCTTGTGCGCCGCGGCTTCGAGCGCCACGGCCTCCACGCCCGTGCGCACCTCCACGCCAGTGAGCCCCTCGTAGGCGGCCGGCGTGTTGACGATGAGCTCGCCGCGCGTCTGGATGTCCCCGCCGATGTAGTACGGCAGGCCGCACCCGGCGTAGCTGATGTCCTCGCTCTTGGTCACGACCACGACCTCGGCCGAGCGGTCGCACCGCTTGAGCTTGGCCGCGACCTTGGTTCCGGCGGCCACGCCGCCCACGATCAGGTACCTCATGGCGTTCCTCTCCTTTGACGCCGCCCGTCGCGGCGCACAGTTCCATGGTAGGCCCGCGTATCGAGGTTTTTATCGGCAATCGGCGAGAAGTGCGCTCAACTCGGCCTATCATGCTGCTCAGGAAAGAGGGACGGGAGGCCCCATGCGCGCAACGGCGATTTTCAGTGACATCGACGGCACCCTGCTCAACACGGAGCACCAGGTCACGCCGCGCACGCGCTGCGCCATCGAGGCCGTGCAGGCGGCGGGCGTCCCCTTTGTCATCGTGACGGCACGCGGCGTCTCGGGCACCTACCCGCTGCTCGATCAGCAGAGAATCGCGTGCACCGTGGTCACCTACAGCGGCGGCGTCATTCTGGACGAGAACCGCAGCGTCATCCACCACCACGGCCTCACGCGCGCCCAGGCCCAGGAGGTCGTCGACTTTGCCGAGGCAGAGGGGCTGGACATGACGTGGAGCGCCTACTCCTTTGAGGACTGGGTGGCGCCAGACCGCACCGACGAGCGCCTCATTGCCGAGGAGCACATCGTCATGGCGCAGGCGCGCGAGGGCACCATCGCCTCCATCGAGCGCGACGAGGTGCAGAAGATCCTCTGCCTCTGCACGCTGGGCAAGACCGCCGAGGTGGAGCGACGCCTCAAGGAGCGCTTCCCCGAGTTTGCCATTGCCATCTCGTCGGAGACCCTCATCGAGGTCATGCCCGCCGGCTCGAGCAAGGCCCAGGCGGTGCGGACCCTTTGCGACCTCTGGGGGATTGACCCCGCGGATGCCCTCGCCTTTGGCGACAACTACAATGACCTTCCCATGCTCGAGGCGGTGGGTCACGGCTACCTCATGGCAAACGCGCCGGCGGAGCTGCTCGAACGCGCACCGCTTGTTGCGCCCGACAACAACCACGACGGCGTGGCCAGCGTCCTCGAGAACCTGGGTCTGATACAGTTATGACGCTGGCGTCAGTGCTGGTTGTCATGATGACGGTCGGCCCTGACGCCAGCGTTGCGATGAAAGGAGAATCCCGTGAAGGTTGCCATTCCCACCCTTGGCAAGGGCGGACTTGACTGCGAGCGCTCCGGCCACTTTGGCCACTGCGACTGCTTTACCGTGGTTGACGTGGAGGACGGGCAGGTCGGCGCCGTGAGCATCATCGAGAACCCGCCCCACGAGGAGGGCGGCTGCATGCGCCCCGTTGCGCTTCTCGCCCAGAACGGCATCGACGCCATTGTGGTCGCGGGCATGGGCATGCGCCCGATGATGGGCTTTGAGCAGGCCGGCATCACCGTCTACTTTGAGAACCAGACGCCCGGCGTGGGCGACGTCGCGCAGATGGCCGCCGCCGACACCCTTCCCGTCATGGGCGCCGAGCACGCCTGCCACCATTGATTCAAAAGGGGACAGACCCCTTTTGAATCATTTGGAGGGTGGATGGCGGATGCGCTGGTCATAGCCGGCTGTCTGTCTGGCGAGAAGGACGACGGGGGCGTCGTGGAGCTTGTGCGGGAGCTTTCCGCGGCGGCCGGGGTGGACGTGGTTCTGCGCGCCCGCACCGGTGGCCGGCCCGTGGGGGCCTCGCTGCCGGAGGTCCTGGCACTCCTGGCGCAAGACGGCGTCCGCCGCGCGCTGGTGGTGACCACCCACGTGGCCAACGGCCAGCTGCAGCGCGGCGCCGAGGCCG
>CASEGE010000036.1 GCA_949287335.1 uncultured Olsenella sp.
GGCACACCGGTCATGGAAGAGACCACGTCGGCAATGTCCTGCTCGTCCACCGTCACCACGTTGGCGGCAAGCTCCTCGCGCCATGCGCTTTCGAGCTCGTCGCGGCGGGCGACAAGGGCCTTCTCCTCGTCGCGCAGACGGGCGGCCTCCTCAAACTCCTGGGCAGCCGCTGCCGCCGACTTCTCCTCGCGCACGCGCGCGAGGTCGGCGTCGGTCTGTGCGATCTCGGGCGGAAGCGTCATCTTGTGGACACGCGTGCGCGCGCCGGCCTCGTCGAGCACGTCGATGGCCTTGTCCGGCAGGAAGCGGTCCTGGACGTAGCGGCTCGAGAGGGTGACGGCCGCTTGGATCGCGGCATCGGTGTAGCGCACGTTGTGGTGCTTCTCGTAGCGGTCCTTCAGGCCCTCGATGATCTTGAGGGTGTCCTCGGGGCTGGGCTCGCCGATGTTTACCGGCTGGAAGCGGCGCTCGAAGGCGGAGTCCTTCTCCACGTGCTTGCGGAACTCCTCCGAGGTGGTGGCGCCGATGACCTGAATCTCACCACGCGAGAGGGGCGGCTTGAGGATGGAGGCCGCGTCAATGGAGCCCTCGGCGGAGCCCGCGCCAATAACGGTGTGAATCTCATCGATGAAGAGGATGTCCTCGTCGGACTCCTCGAGCTCGCGCACGACCTTCTTCATGCGCTCCTCGAACTCGCCGCGATACTTTGATCCGGCGACGAGGCTCGCGAGGTCGAGCGTCCAGACCTGCTTGCCGCGCAGGATGTCCGGCACGTTGCCGCTGGCGATGAGCTGCGCCAGCCCCTCGACGATGGCGGTCTTGCCCACGCCCGGATCGCCCAGGATGAGCGGGTTGTTCTTCTGACGGCGCGCGAGGACCTGCATGACGCGCTCAATCTCTCGGTCGCGGCCGATCACGGGGTCGAGCTTGCCGTCCGCGGCGAGCTTGGTGAGGTTGCGGCCATACTGCTCCAGGACCGAGCCCTCGTCGCCCTGCTGCTGCGGGCCGGGGCCACCAAAGCCCGCCATGCGCACGTCGGCGGTTGCGGGCTGCTGTGCGGACTCGGAGCTCTTGCCGGCAAGCTCGTTCACAGCGTTGCGCACCGCGTCTCCCGAGACGCCCATCTGGCGAAGCGCATCCATGGCGCGGCCGTTACCCTCGGCAACAATGCCCAGGAGCAGGTGCTCCGTGGCAATGTAGGTCTGACCGTGGGTCATGGTCTCGCGATAGGCGCCCTCGAGCACGCGCTTGGTGCGCGGCGTGAAGGGGATGTGGCCCCCGGGGACGGGCTCGCCGTCACCCTCGGTGAGGCCGCGCACGGTTGCAAGGGTCTCGTCGTAGGTCACGTCGAGCTTGGCGAGCGCCTGGGCAGCCACGCCCTCGCCCTCCTTGATGAGCGCGAGGAGCAGGTGCTCCGTGCCAACATACATCTGCCCGAGGTTGCGCGCCTCGTCCTGGGCGAGACTCATCACCTTGCGGGCCTTGTCAGTGAACTTCTCGAACATCTGTGGGCATTCCTTCCCTACCGTACAGGTTTCGCAATTATAGCTTGTACCCACAGCACCGCCCGCGCAAACCACCTAAGCGACGCCGCGTTCTTCTCGCC
>CASEGE010000037.1 GCA_949287335.1 uncultured Olsenella sp.
GCCTGCAGAAGGTCAAGGAGAACCTCACCTCCTCGGAGAACCAGCTGCGCCTTGCCAACAAGAAGGCCGACGAGCTCACCATCCGCAAGCTCACATGGAAAAATCCCACGATGCGTGAGAAGTTCGCGGAGGCGCGCGAGGCCGATGCCGTTGAGCCGGACGCCGTGGAGTGAGGCGCCCGCCAGGCGGAATCGAAAAAAGTGTCGTCCGATTCACAATTGCAAAGCTTCGGTCGTTCAGTAACGCCTATAGTTAGGTACCTATGTAACCGGTTCCAGAAAGGAGGACACTCATGCCGTGTGAGTCCTTCTTTAGAGATATTCTTGGCGTGAGCGACGGGGAGCTTCTGCAGGAGCTGTCGAATGGCGCGACTCTTCGCTCCATCAGCAAGGGCGAGCACCTCATGGAGATGGGGGACACCCAGACCAAGGCGAACTTTCTCGTCTCGGGCGTGGTGAGATGCTTCTCGCTCGATGCCGAGGGGCGCGAGACCACCGACTGCCTCATTTCCGTCCCCGGAAGCGTGCTCGTCCCCAGCGCGGACCTCTCCGCGCCCGCCCCCGCAACCGTCGAGATGCTTACCGACGGCGAGGTCGTCTGCGTGCCGATTGCCCTTATCGTCTCGCTGCTTGAGACGAGCCTCGCGGCAAATCATCTCTACATCAGGCTCCTGAGCGCCGCCTGGCACTCGCACTTCGAGATAAGGCGCGTGGTGTCCCAGCTGCGCACACGCGAGCGCTACCTGTGGTTCCTCGACGCCTTCCCGGGGCTCATCGAGCGCATCCCCAACAAGTATGTTGCCTCGCTTCTGGGCATGACGCCGGTCACGCTCTCGCGCCTGCGCTCGGAGCTTCGCGAGGAGAAGGGCGCGCGGGGCTAGTCGACGCAGCGGCGACGCAAGGAAGGGCCGCGCGATGCTGCAGAACCGCGGGTACTGCGATGCGGTGTCACCGCAGGTCGACGCATTCTCGCCGCTGCTGTATTTCTCGCCCTATAGGTGCTTTCGCTCACGTACAAAGAACGTGAGGCGCTCGCTGAGCGCGCCATCCGCGACAAGGGGAGGCGGACATGTTCTGTTATCGATGCGGCGCGCAACTGCCCGATGGGGCCAAGTTCTGCACGTCCTGCGGCGCAAGCCAGTCGGCCCCCGAGGCTCCGGCCCCCTCGCCGGTGTCCTCCGCTCCGGCGCCGGTTCAGCAGGACGAGGCTCCGCGCCCCCGCCGCAGGAGGCGCTGGATCGCCCCCCTCGTCCTCGCGCTCGTGGCGGTTATCGCCGGCGGTGCGTTTGTGCTGCTGCGCTTTGTCCTTGCTGCGCCGGTTCCCGAGGTCGTTGGCCTGACGCCCTTTGAGGCCATCGAGAAGATCCAGGACGCCTCCGACCAGTGGAGCGTCGTCGTTCAGGAGGAGGACGGCGGCGAGGTGAGCGTGGAGGACGAGTACGACTATCTCTTCTACGAGGTCTCCGCGGTCTCTCCCAGCGCGGGGGAGCGCCTCCTCAAGGTGGGCGGCAACCAGCAGGTGACGGTCACCATTTCCAAGACCGACAAGCA
>CASEGE010000038.1 GCA_949287335.1 uncultured Olsenella sp.
ATCACGTCCGGCACGATGCAGATCGTGCCGCTGGAGGAGCTCAAGAAGAAGCTCGAGAAGGGCACGCCGCTCAACATCAAGCTGGGCGTCGACCCCACCTCGCCGGACCTGCACCTCGGCCACGCCGTGCCGCTGCGCAAGATGCGCCAGTTCCAGGACCTGGGCCACAACGTGACGCTCATCATCGGCAACGGCACCGCCCTCATCGGCGACCCGTCCGGCCGCGACTCCACCCGCCCGCCCCTCACCGAGGAGCAGGTCGAGGCCAACGCCAAGACCTACGTCGAGCAGGCCATGAAGGTGCTCGACCCCGAGAAGACCCAGATCGTCCACAACGGCGACTGGCTGAAGGGCCTCAACCTCGCCGAGATGCTCAAGCTCATGAGCCAGTTCAACGTGGCCCGCATCCTCGAGCGCGAGGACTTCCACAACCGCTACGTCGAGGGCAAGTCCATTGCCCTGCACGAGTTCATCTACCCGGTGCTGCAGGCCTACGACTCCGTCGTGGTGAAGGCGGACCTGGAGATGGGCGGCAACGACCAGATCTTCAACCTGCTCGCCGGCCGCGACCTCATGCGCGCCATGGGCATGGAGCCGCAGGTGGCCCTCACGATGCCGCTTCTGGTGGGCACCGACGGCCACAAGAAGATGTCCAAGAGCTACGGCAACTACGTCGGCCTCACCGACGAGCCGGCGGACATGTACGGCAAGGTCATGTCCATCACCGACGAGCTGGTGCCGCTCTACTGGCGCCTGTGCTCCACGGCGGACATGGACAAGCTCGACGCCATCGACGCCGCCTTCGCGGACGGCTCCGCCGACCCGTACGCGCTCAAGCGCGAGCTGGCAGCCAACATCGTGGACCTCTACCACGGCGAGGGCGCCGGTGCCGCGGCGAGCGCCGCCTTCGACGCGCAGTTCAAGCGCGCCGAGGCCCCCGAGGACATGCCGGAGTTCCCCGTGAGCGTTGCCGAGGCCAACGACGAGGGCAAGGTCTACCTGGGCAAGCTCCTCGTAGAGGTGGGCATCGCCAAGTCCGCCGGCGAGGCACGCCGCCTCGTGGACGGCGGTGGCGTCAAGATCAACGGCGAGGCCGTGGCGCCCAAGTGCTACAACGTGGACGCTGCGCTCTTCTCGGCCGGCACGACGGTCCAGTCCGGCAAGAAGCGCTGGGCCCGGCTGGTCTAGGGGTTCGATTCTGTTCGTTTTGGGTGCGGGCGGCGCTGCTTGCGGCGTCGCCCGCATCCTGTGTGTGAGGTGTCGGAAAAAATAACGGACATTTGGTTTTGTGGAGGCGACGTTTTCCCAGTTGGCAGTTTGGCGGCCATCACCAAATGTCCGTTATTTTTGAGGTCGACCGAGAGGAGATGGCCCAAAGTGAAGCGTGAGACCTTCTTGGAGGCCCACGGCGTGCCGGAGCTGCTGGCGCCGGCCGGCGGGCCGGAGCCGTTCAACGCCGCGCTCGCGGCCGGGGCGGACGCCATCTACTGCGGCTTGGGAAACGACTTCAACGCCCGTCGCGGTGCCAAGAACTTTGACGACGAGTCGTTTGCCGCGGCGTGCCGTCGTGCTCACCTTGCCGGCGCGCGCGTGTACGTGACCGTGAACGTGGCCATCTCAACCGAGGAGATGCCGCGCGTGCTGGAGCTTGTGCGCCGCGCATGGGAGCTGGGCGCGGACGCCTTCATCATCCAGGACTGGGGCCTCATGGCGGAGATTCGCCGCAGGTGGCCCGAGGTGGAGACCCACGTCTCGACGCAGGCCAACGTGCAGGACGCGCGCGGCGTGGCGTGGTGCCGCGACGTCTGGGGCGTGGACCGCGTGACGCTCTCGCGCGAGCTCTCGCTTAAGGAGATCTCGCGCATTGCTGAAGAGGGCGTTGAGCTGGAGTGCTTTGGTCACGGTGCGCTCTGCTTCTGCTACTCGGGCGTGTGCCTCATGAGCTCGCTCGCCGGCGGCCGCTCCGCCAACCGTGGCCTGTGCGCGCAGCCGTGCCGCCTGCCGTATGACCTTGTGGACGAGAAGGGCCAGGTGCTCGAGATTCCAGGCGTTGCCACGCAGGGCCTCCCGGAGACCATGCGCGGCGTGGGCGGTACGCGCCTGCTTTGCCCCAAGGACTACTGCACGGTGGACCACCTCGCCGAGATGCGCGACGCGGGCGTGGGTTCGCTCAAGGTGGAGGGGCGCATGAAGGCGCCCGACTACGTGTACTCCGTCGTCTCGGCGTATCGCGGGGCGCTCGACGCGCTGGCCTCGGGCGAGGACTCCCCGGAGGCGGACGCCGCGCGGCACCGCCAGCTCAAGCGCGCCTTCAACCGAGACTTCACCGACAGCTACCTCTGGGGGCGCTCCGACAACGACATGATGAGCTACGAGCGCTCCAACAACCGGGGCGAGATCGTGGGAGAGGTCGTGGGGTCGCGTGCCCTCGAGGACGCCATTGTGCGCCGGGGCGGGGGATTGGGCGGTCGCGAGCGCCTGCGCCGGCACACGCGAGCACATGTTGACGTGCGGCTGAGTGCGCCGGTGGGTGCGGGCGACCTGCTCGAGATTCGCCCGGTCGACGACCCCACACAGTTCCTCACGGCCCCGGCACCGGCGGACGCCGCGGAGGGCGAGAAGATCACCTGCCTTGCCGCGCGCCCTATGCCCATGGGGTCGGTCGTGCGCGTGATACGCTCGCAGCGCGCCCTCGATGACGCGGCACGTGTGGCCGATAAGGACGTGGTGCGCCGCCGTCCCGTTTGCGTGCGGGTGAGGGCTCGCATCGGCGAGCCGTTCTGCGTGGAGCTCGAGTGCGCCGACGGGGTGGCCGCGGCGCGTGCGGAGGGCTTTGTCGTAGAGCCCGCGCGTACGCGCGCCGTAGACGAGAAGGACCTCATCGAGCACGTTGGCCGCATGGGTCAGAGCCCCTTTGAGCCCGTGAGCTGGGACGTCGAGCTTGACCCCGGCTGCGGCATGAGCTTCTCGTCCGTTCACAAGGTTCGCGCGGAAGCGTGCGTCCGTCTTGAGGAAGCCCTTCTCGCCCCCTATGATGTGACAATTAGGACAGGTTCCATTGTCACATCTCTCCCGGATGTGACAATGGAACCTGTCCTAATTGTCACGCCGGAGGTGTGCGCGCTAGTGACAAGCCCGGAGTGCGCGGAGGCGGCGCTCGAGGCTGGCGCAACGCGCGTCTACGCGTCCGCGGACGACCTCGCCGAGGGCACGTGGCCCGAGGGCGTCATTCCCTGGCTCGACGAGATCTGCCGCGAGGATGACCACGCGCGCCTGGACCCGTGGGTGCGCGAGGGTGCGCCCGTGTCTGTGGGCAACGTCTCCGAGCTCGCGCTTGCCGCGGAGCGCGGGGCGCTGCCCGAGGTGCGCTCCTGCATCCCCGTCCACAACACGAGCGCAATTGCGGCCCTGGAGGAAGCCGGCGCCGCCGGCCTCTGGCTCTCGCCCGAGCTCACGCTCGAGGAGGTCTGCGCGCTCGCGCGGGCGGCCACGGTCCCCGTGGGCCTCTCCGTCCTGGGCCGGGAGCGCGTGATGACGAGCGAGCATTGCGTGCTGCAGGCGCTCGGCCGCTGCATACACGACTGCGCGCGCTGCGAGCTGCGCCGCCGCCAGCTTTCCCTGCGAGACATCGACGGCAAGGAGCTCCCCGTGCGCACCGACATCAACGGGCGCTCGAGGATCTTCTCGGCGCATCCGCTCGACGCCACGCCCCAGACGGACGAGCTTCTTGCTGCGGGCGTCTCGCGCCTCTTGGTTGACGCCCAGCTCATGGACCCCTCCGAGGCCGCCTTTTCCGTCGAGCGCGTGGCGCGGGCCGTGGCGGCGGCGCGCAACGGCAAAAAGCCGGCGCAGCGCCTGAGCGGGCACACTTCCGGGCATCTTTTTGCCGGCATTGGGTAACATGTTCCACTGGAACCAGAGCGCCCCGCGCCGACCTGGCCGGGGCATTGAGAAAGGAACTCACATGGCCGTTGATCGCGCACTTCTCGACGCCACCCTCGACGTCATCCGTCAGAGCCTCCAGGCCGACGGCGGTGACGTTGCCCTTATCGACTGTACCGACGACGGCGTGGTCACCCTGGAGATGCAGGGCGCCTGCGCCGGCTGTCCGCTCTCGAGCCTCGACATGTCCGAGGGCATCGAGCGCATCCTGCGCGAGCATGTCCCCGGCGTGACGCGCGTCCAGCCCGCCGCGTTCTAGCGCGGGCGAGAAGGACGGGCGGAGAACAACGTGTTTCTCGACGATCTCTACCACATGCTCGACCCGGTGGCCTTCACGCTGGGGCCGCTCACCGTGCGCTGGTACGGCATTGCCTACCTGCTGGGGTTCATCTGCGCCGGCATTGTGATGTGGCGCACGCAGCGGCGCTGGAAGCTGGGGCTTTCCGCCGATGACGTCTTCTCCATCGTCATTGGCGTGGTCTTTGGCATCATCATCGGCGCCCGCCTGTTCTACGTTGTCTTCTACATCTGGGGCGCGGGGCTCTCCCTCTCGAGCCCGCTCGAGATCTTTGCCACCTGGGAGGGCGGCATGAGCTTCCACGGCGGCCTCGTGGGCGCCGTCATCGGTGGCAGTCTGGTGTGCCGGCACTACGGCATCTCCATTCCCACGATCTGCGACCTCGGTGTCATTGGCGCGCCGCTCGGCCTCTTCTTTGGCCGTTGCGCCAACTTTGTGAACGGCGAGCTCTGGGGCAAGGAGACCACGCTTCCCTGGGGCGTGATGTTCGAGACGGGCGGCGGCGTGTACCGTCACCCCTCCCAGCTCTACGAGGCCGTGCTTGAGGGCCTGGTGATCTTTGCGGTGCTGTACGTGATGTCGCGCCGCGTGCCGCCGCGTCCGCAGGGCACCTTCATGGGCATGTTCCTCGCGCTTTACGGCGTGTTCCGCTTCCTTGTCGAGTTTGTCCGCGTGCCGGACGCGCAGCTCGGATATCTCTTTGGCCCTATCACGATGGGCCAGCTGCTGAGCCTTCCGCTCGTGCTTCTTGGCATCGCCATTTTGGTTGGGGCGCATCGCCTGGCGCGCCCGCAGCGCGGTTACCTGGCGTGATGGGGGACGGGGCTGTTGCGGCCCCATCCCCCTACCGCTCATTTACGAAGCGCGGGCGCTGTCCTCGGGCGTGATGGTCATGGACTGGAAGCGGTGCTGCATGTAGGCGTCGTCGTAGTGCTCGGCGTAGAACTCCTCGACCGGCGACGACGGCGGAAGCCCGCTCTCGCGCTGGTACCAGCACTCGAGGGACTGCAGCGTCATGACGCCGTTCACCAGCATGAGAATCGCGCAGAGTGAGGTGAACGAGTAGCGCGCCTGCCACGGGATCAGGTTGATCAGCTTGAGCAGCCACGGCAGGCAAAGCTTGATCCACACAAAGCCGAGCGCGCCCCACATGCACATGAAGAGCGTGGACGTGCGACCGCCAAAGAGGATGGCAATGGGGTCTGGAAAGAGGCCAAAGATCGTGGAGCCGGAGTAGTCCCAGGCCACGGCGCCAAAGCCCACCTGCATGAACCAGGAGACCGCCGCCTCAAAGAGTCCGCCGATCACGGCCGACACAAGGAAGATCACGATGGGGTTTGCGCGGTAGAAGCGGTTGAGCGCCACCGTCATGAGCACGGCGCCAAAGCCGTAGATGGGCGAGAAGGGCCCGTAGAGCATGCCGGCGCGGTCCTGATAGACGCCTGGGTCCACCACGACCATGTGATAGACGGTCTCGATGATGAGGCCGAGCACGCAGCAGACCACAAAGACCCAAAACAGGTTGAAGAAGTCGAGCTCGATGAAGCCGCGGTCGCCCTTGGCGCGCCCGAGCGTCCCGTCCTTGGCCGCCTCCTCGGTCTCCATGTCGCGCAGCTTGCGCTGAAGCTGTCGCTCCGTGATGAGCGTGGGGTCGATGGTGGCGGATATGACGAGAAGGACCACGAGCCGCACGCCGTCGTAGATGAGGTTGTCGCCAAAGCCGTTGAGCATGATCTCGAGGATGAGGTTGATGACGCCCACGCCGAGCAGGGCGTACGCGATTTGCGCAACGTGCCGCCGGCGGTTCTTGAGCACGAGCACGCCAAAGGCGACGTAGCCCGCGGCGGCTATGACGGAGGTTACGATCTGGATGATGGTGAGCGTCATCGTGAGCGTGACGTCATGGCTCTCGCGGAAGAGGGCGACGCCGTACTGCACAAGCGGGATTGCGATAAGTGCCACGAGCGTGAGAACCGCGGCGGCGGTGATGAGGCAGTAGATGCCGTACACCTTGAGGATTATTGAAATCCTTTTGTTTTCGGCAGGAACGGTCGCCTCGTTCATGTGGGCTCCTTCGTGGAAGGCGGTTGCAATATGTCCATCATACCCGGGTGGTGCGCCTGCCATACATGATGATTCAAAAGGGGACAGACCCCTTTTGAATCATGCGGCGCAGGACCGTCCGAAACTCGCCCCAACCACAACAGCGCGCGCCACACGCTCTTCTCGCCAGCGAATAAGGGATGAGAAAGAGTTATAACTGGTTAACAATTGCCCGCGAATAGTTTACTATGGCTAACAGATTTGACCGTCGGACGTGAGGGGCGACGACACGTGATGATCGACAAGCGGCTCATCGGCATCGTGCCGGGGAGCATGAGGTACGTGGGCGCAAGCGTGGCCCTGCAGTGGGCGTCGCTCGTGGCCAACATGGGCATGGTGCTCGCTATCTGCCGGACGCTCTCCGCGCTCTGGGCGGGCACGGCGGGCGAGAAGGACCTCGTTCTTCTCGCCGTCTGCGTGGTTGTTGCTGCCGTCGTGCGCGGCCTTGCCGCCGTGGGCTCCGCGCGCATGGGGTTTCTCGCCAGCCGCGAGGTCAAGCGCACGCTGCGCCATCGCATCTACGAGAAGCTCCTGCGCCTGGGACCGAGCTACCGCGAGGACGTGCGCACCTCAGAGGTCGTGCAGGTGGCCGTTGAGGGGTGTGACCAGCTCGAGACCTACTTCGGCGCGTACCTGCCGCAGTTCTTCTATGCCATGCTCGCGCCGCTCACGCTCTTTGTGGCCCTGGCCTTTGTGAACGTGCCGGCGGCCGTGGTGCTTCTGGTGTGCGTGCCGCTCATCCCGGTGGCTATTGCCGCGGTGCAGACCTGGGCAAAGAAGCTGCTTGGCCGCTACTGGGGCCAGTACACCGAGCTCGGCGACACGTTCCTGGAGAACCTCCAGGGCCTCACCACTCTCAAGGTCTACCAGGCCGACGAGTTCAAACAGGCCGAGATGAACGAGCAGGCCGAGAAGTTCCGGCGCATCACGATGCGCGTACTCACGATGCAGCTCAACTCCATCACGATCATGGACCTCGTGGCGTACGGCGGGGCGGCCGCCGGCGTGGCGGTGGCACTTACGCAGATGGCCGCGGGTGCCGTTGACCTGGGCGGCTGTCTTGCCATCATCCTGCTGGCGGCCGACTACTTCATTCCCATGCGCCAGCTGGGGTCGTTCTTCCACATGGCCATGAACGGCATGGCGGCGAGCGAGAAGATCTTTAGGCTGCTGGGCCTGCCGGAGCCGCCGGCGGGAGGGGAGAGTTTCCCTGCGTGCTGCGACGTGCGCGCCTGCGACCTGCGCTTCTCCTATGACGGCGAGCGTGAGGTGCTGGACGGCGCGAGCCTGGACGTGCCGGCGGGCGGCTTTGTTGCCGTGGTGGGCGAGTCCGGCTGCGGAAAGTCCACGCTCGCGGCGCTCCTGCTGGGGCGGCTGCGCGGGTATCGTGGCTCGCTCACGGTGGGCGGGGTTGAGGCGGGCGCGCTCGACGCGGCCGATCTTCTTGCCCACGTGACGTACATTGGGCACGAGAGCTACCTCTTCAAGGGGACGGTGCGTGAGAACCTGCTGGTCGCGGCCCCGGGTGCGAGCGACGATGCGCTCTGGGCCGCACTCGAGGCCACGCGCCTGGCGCCCTTCCTGCGTGGCGAGAACGGGCTGGACACGATGCTCGCGGAGCGTGGCTCCAACCTCTCCGGCGGGCAGCGCCAGCGTCTTGCCATCGCCCGCGCGCTCTTGCACGCCACGCCGGTCTACGTGTTTGACGAGGCCACCTCCAACGTGGACGCGGAGAGCGAGGACGCCATCATGGACGCCGTTCGCGGGCTGGCCGGGCGCGCGACGGTAATCCTCATCTCGCACCGTCTGGCAAACGTGGTGGGGGCCGACAAGATCTTCGTGCTCGACGACGGACGCGTGGTGGAGCACGGTCGCCACGACAAGCTCCTTGCTGCGGGTGGCCGCTACGCGACGCTCTGGCGCGCCCAGCGCGAGCTCGAGGAATACGGCGTTACGAAGGGGATGGTCGCATGAGGGTGATGCTGCGGCTCGTGGGTCTGGTGCGCCCGCTCATGGGATTCATGGTGCTGGCCATCCTCCTGGGACTTCTCGGCCACGCTTGCGCGGCGGCAATCACGGTGCTCGGCGGATACGGCGTGCTCGCGGTGCTTGCGGACGGCGCGGCTGCCCCGCTCGCGGGCCTCATCGTGGCGATGGCTGTCTGCGCCGTGGCGCGCGGCCTGCTCCGCTACGGCGAGCAGGCGTGCAACCACTTCATCGCCTTCAAGCTGCTCGCGCTCGTCCGCGACCGCGTGTTCCGGGCGCTGCGGCGTCTTGCCCCGGCCAAGCTCGAGGGGCGCGACCGTGGCGACCTCATCTCGCTTATCACCTCGGACATCGAGCTCCTCGAGGTCTTCTACGCGCACACCATCTCGCCGGCGGCGATCGCGCTGCTCTTCTGCGCGGGCGCCTGCGCCTTCATCGGGAGCTTCCACCCTGCGCTTGCCGTCGTGGCCGCGACGTCGTATCTCGCCGTGGGCGTGGCGTGCCCGCTCGTCGCCGCGCGTCTCGCCGGTGACGCCGGCGCGCGCTTCCGTGCCGGTGCGGGCGAGCTCTCGAGCTTCGTGCTGGAGAGCCTGCGCGGACTGGACGAGATCCTGCAGTACGGCGCGGGCGCGGAGCGCCTGGCCCAGATGGACGAGCGGTCCCGCGCGCTCGCCGCTGACGAGGAGCGAATGAAGCGCTCCACCGGTCGTGCCACGGCGCTCACCAACACGGTCATTCTCGCCTGCGACCTGGTCATGCTGCTCGTGGCGGCGGCGCTTCACCGCGCCGGTGCCGTGGGCTTTGACGGGGTGCTCATCCCCGTGCTTGCGCTCATGAGCTCGTTCGGCCCGGCGGTGGCGCTCGCGAACCTGGGCTCCACGCTGCAGCCGACCCTCGCGGCAGGAGAGCGCGTGCTCGCCATCCTGGACGAGGAGCCGGTAACCCCGGAGGTCACGGGCGAGAAGCACGTGGGCTTTGACGGTGCTGCTGCCAGCCACGTGGGCTTCTCCTACGGAGACGAATGTGTGCTCACGGACGTCTCGCTCGAGGCTCCCTCCGGCCAGATTGTGGGCATCACCGGGCGCTCCGGCTCCGGCAAGTCCACGCTGCTGCGCCTGTTCATGCGGTTCTGGGACGCGAATGAGGGGAGCGTCTCCGTCTCTGGGCGCGACGTGCGGCACGTGGACACGGCCAACCTGCGCGATCTGGAGTCCCTCGTCACGCAGGAGACGCACCTCTTCCACGACAGCATCCGCAACAATCTGCGCATCGCGCGCCTCGACGCCACGGACGAAGAGATCGAGGCGGCCTGCCGCAAGGCCTCGGTCCACGACTTCGTGATGAGCCTGCCTAAGGGCTACGACACGCCGGTCGGCGAACTCGGCGACACCCTCTCCGGTGGTGAGCGGCAGCGCCTGGGGCTTGCGCGCGCCTTCCTGCACGATGCCCCGTTCATGCTGCTCGACGAGCCCACGAGCAACCTCGAC
>CASEGE010000039.1 GCA_949287335.1 uncultured Olsenella sp.
CGCTTCTCGGATGCACTGATTGAAATTGTTGCCGGGCGTTCCGTGGGACGCCGCGAATAGGGGAGAGAAACCATGAACGAAGCCTTGGCCCTCATGAAGCTCCAGGAGCTTGACCTCGAGCTCCTCAAGTGCGCCTCCACGTTGGCCTCGATGCCGCAGCAGGCGCGCCTCAAGACCATCGCCCTTGCCGCCAAGAAGGTGAAGGGCGAGCTCACGGGCATTGTCGGCCAGCGCAAGGACGTTGAGCTGGAGATTGCCGACCTCGAGGCGAACCTTGCCCACTATCACGAGAAGACCGCCGAGATTCAGGCGAGCGCCGACGAGGGCGCCTACACGCACCGTCAGGTTCGCGACATCGAGCAGCAGCTCACCTCGCTTGCCAAGCACATCGAGAAGGCCGAGTTCTCCGTGGGCCCGCTGCGCGAGAAGCTCGAGCGCCTCGAGCGCGCCGAGAAGAACGCGCGCCTCACGGCCGAGAAGCTCGAGCGCGAGCGCATGGCTACCGAGGAGTCCCTCGCCAGCGGCTCCTCGTCCATCCGCTCGCGCATCGTCGAGCTCTCGCGCGAGCGCGAGCGCGTGGCCGCCAGCGTAACCGCCGAGCACCTGAGCACCTACGAGGCCGCGCGGAAGCGCTTCAAGGGCCTCGCCGTCGAGCGCCTGCGCGGGAACGTCCCCTCCGTCTGCCGCGTTAAGCTGCAGCCGAGCCAGTTCCACGACCTCGCGCACGGCGACGAGATCACGGAGTGCCCGTACTGCCACCGAATGCTCATCACGTCCGAGGAGGTCGATGAGGCGTGAGCGCCGAGAAGATCGAGCAGCGCGAGAAGCCCCGCGTCCTTCTCGCCGTCTGTGGGGGCATCGCGGCGTACAAGGCATGCGAGGTCCTGCGCGGTCTCCAGAAGGCGGGCTGCGAGGTGCGCGTCACCATGACCGCCGACGCCGAGCGCTTCGTGGGCACCGTTACCTTTGAGGCTCTCTCGGGAGCGCCGGTTGCCACCTCCCTGTACGACTATCCCGGCTCTCCCATCCCGCACATCGAGCTCGCCGAGTGGGCTGACCTCGCGGTGGTGGTTCCCGCAACCGGCAACGTCATGGCCAAGATGGCCTGCGGCATTGCGGACGACTGCCTCTCCACGACGCTTCTTGCCTGCGCGTGCCCGGTTCTTGTCGCTCCCGGCATGAACGTCCACATGTGGCGGAACCCCGCCACGCAGGCCAACCTTGAGACGCTGCGCGCTCGGGGCGTGAGCTTTGTGGGGCCCGACTGCGGGCGCCTGGCCTGCGGGGACGTGGGCGAGGGCAAGCTCGCGAGCGTCGAGGAGATCGTTGCGGCGGCGCTTGCGCTTCTCGGCGGCGAGGACGGGTGCGAGAAGGACCTCGCGGGTGTGAGGCTGCTCATCGACGCCGGTCCCACGCACGAGGCCATCGACCCCGTGCGCTACATCGCCAACGCGTCGACGGGTAAGATGGGCTACGCCATTGCCGAGGCGGCCGTGCGTCGCGGGGCCGAGGTCGCGCTCGTCTCCGGGCCGACGGCGCTTGCCACGCCCGTGGGCGTGCGGCGCGTTGACGTGGTGAGCGCAGCCGAGATGCACGACGCCATGCTCGCCGAGTTTGAGGGCGCTGACGTTGCCATCTGCTGCGCCGCCGTTGCCGACTACACTCCCGCGCACCCTGCGGGCCACAAGCTCAAGAAGGGCGTTGAGCGCCTGGACTCGATCGAGCTCGTCCAGACGGCTGACATACTCGCGGATCTTTGCGCCGTCAAGGGCGGGCGCGTTGTGGTGGGCTTTGCCGCCGAGACCAACGACCTGATCGCGCACGCGCAGGAGAAGCTCGAGCGCAAGGGCGCCGACCTCATTGTGGCCAACGACGTGAGCCGCCCCGAGTCAACCTTCGGCGCTGACACCAACCGCGTGGCGCTCGTGAGCGCGGATGGCGTGGAGCAGCTCGACACCATGCCCCTTCCCGCCATCGCCGACGCCCTCCTCAGCAAATTGGGGACGTGTTATTTGTAGCAGCAAAAAGGGGACGTGTTATTTCTCTCAGAGTTTTTGGGACAGGTTTGTGAGGTGGACGGAATAGCCTCCGCTGCGCCTCGA
>CASEGE010000040.1 GCA_949287335.1 uncultured Olsenella sp.
CTCTGAGACAAATAACCCGTCCCCAAATTACAGAAGGCGCAGGCCAACCTCCTTGAGCTGCTTGCCGGAGACCTCGCTGGGGGCCTCGGACATGAGGTCGGAGCCGGAGGACGTCTTGGGGAACGCCATGACGTCGCGGATGGAGTCCTCGCCAGCCAGCAGCATGCACACGCGGTCGAGGCCGAGGGCAAAGCCGCCCATCGGGGGCGCACCGTACTCGAGGGCGTCCATCAGGAAGCCAAACTGCTCGCGGGCGCGCTCCACCGTGAAGCCCATGAGCTCGAGCATGTCGAGCTGCATCTGAGAGTTGTGGATACGCATGCCGCCGCCGCCCGCCTCGCAGCCGTCCATGACGAAGTCGTACGTGGCGGAGCCGATGGCCAACGGGTTTGCCTTGATCTTCTCGACGTCGAGCTCGGTCGGCAGGGTGAAGGGCTGGTGCTCGGCCTCGTAGCGGCCGGCCTCGTCGTCCCAGTGGAAGAGCGGGAAGTTGACCACCCAGAGGAAGTCATGGCCCTCGCGCGGCACGTCGAGCGCGCCCGCCATGTGCAGGCGCATGCCGCCCAGGATCTCGTCGGCGCCCTTGCGGTCGGCCACGGCGAACATCACAAGGTCGCCCAGCTCGACACCCATCTCCTCGCGCAGCGCCGCCATCTCCTCGTCGGAGAAGAACTTGACGATCGGGCTATTCACGGAGCCGTCCTCGCGGAACGCGATCCACGCGAGGCCCTTGGCGCCAAACTCGGCGGCGACGTTGGCCAGCTTGTCGATCTGCGCGCGCGGCCAGGCTCCGGCGCCCTTGGCGTTGATGGCCTTGACGTACTGGCCCTCGGTCGCCGCCGCGCTCGCAAAGAGCTTGAACTTGGAGGCCGAGAAGATCGACGTCACGTCGTGGAGCTCCATGCCAAAGCGGGTGTCCGGCTTGTCGGAGCCGTAGGTGTCCATCGCGTCCCAGTAGTCCAGGCGGCGCAGCGGCGTGGGCATCTCGACGCCCATCTTGGAGAAGGCGTCGGCCAGCACGTCCTCGAGCGCGCCCATAACATCGTCCTGCTCGACGAAGCTCATCTCAATGTCCACCTGCGTGAACTCGGGCTGACGGTCGGCACGCAGGTCCTCGTCACGGAAGCACTTGGCAACCTGGTAGTAGCGCTCCACGCCGCCGACCATGAGGAGCTGCTTGAGCAGCTGCGGAGACTGCGGCAGCGCGTAGAAGTGGCCGGGCTGGGTGCGGGACGGCACGAGGAAGTCGCGCGCGCCCTCGGGCGTGGACTTGAAGAGCGCAGGGGTCTCCACCTCGAGGAAGTCACGGTTGTGCAGCGCCTCGCGGATGGCAAAGGTGAAGTCGGAGCGCATCTTGAGGTTGGCCGTCATGCGCGGGCGGCGCAGGTCGAGGTAGCGATAGCGCAGGCGGACGTCCTCGGAGGTGTCCACGTGGTCCTCGATCTGGAAGGGCGGCGTCTTGGAGGAGTTGAGGACCTCGATGGCGTCAATGAGGACCTCAATCTCGCCAGTGGCGAGCTTGGGGTTCTCCATGCCCTCGGGGCGCTCGCGGACGACGCCCGTGACCTTGATGGGCCACTCGGAGCGGATGGTCTCAGCCGTGTGGAAGGCCTCGCCGCCGGAGTGCTCCGGGTCAAAGGAGACCTGCGTCACGCCCTCGCGGTCGCGCAGGTCAACAAAGATGAGGCCGCCGTGGTCGCGACGGTGCCAGACCCAGCCGGTCAGCGTGACATGCTGGCCGATGTGCTCGCGGCGCAGCTCTCCGCAGGTGTGGGTGTGCATGCTGTGGGAATCCATATGATGCCTTTCTCGTCCTGCCGCCCCGTGTCGTACGGGCGGCGCCTTCCGGATGGCTGCGCGCGCGTAGACGGCGAGCGTCGCAGCGGGGCTGATTGTACTACGGGCACGTGGAAGAGCACGACCACGTAACCGGAACACAATAAACCAGCCACCTGACAATTGGGGACGGAGGCGTTCTGTCAGGACAGTCGGTCTCGTCGGCCTGTTGCCCCGCGCAAAATCGGCGTTCGTGCCACAAACGAGTGACGCGCCGTGCAAAAGTCGCGTTCGTGCCACACCAAAACGCCACCAGATGGTGATTTTGGTATAAATCTTTATGTCGTTACCAGGGCTTTTGCGCTCCGGCTACTCGAGGCACCCCTAAAACCATGTGGCACGAGCGCGACTTTTGCACGGCGGAACCTTCGTTTGTGGCACGAGCGCGACTTTTGCGCAGAGCGTGACGCCAGCGCCAGACTTGTACGTTGCACGCTCCGCGCAGTCCATAAACCTGACGCCGGCGCCCCACGTGACGTGCTACCCTAAGCGCGGCCAAACCCGGCCGACCGAAGGAGCACACATGCCCGCCTACAGAACTGCGGTCTTTGACCTCGACGGAACCCTGCTCGACACGCTCGAGGACCTGCACCTCTCCACCAACGCCGCCCTCGCAGCGCATGGCATGCCCACGCACACGATCGATGACGTGCGCCGCTTCGTGGGCAACGGCATCAAGCTGCTCATTCATCGCGCCGTTCCCGCCAACACCACAAAGGCCGAGGAGGACGCCGTCTTTGAGGCCTTCTGCGAGCACTATGCAGCCCACTGCGAAGACCACACCGGCCCCTACCCCGGCATACGCAACCTTCTTGCCCACCTGCGCAAAGCGGGGATGCCACTTGCCGTGGTATCGAACAAGGGCGACTTTGCCGTGCAGGAACTCATCGCGCGGCAGTTCCCAGGCGCATTCGATGCGGTCCTTGGAGAAAACGAGGCGGCGGGCATTCGCAGAAAGCCCTGGCCCGATATGGTACATGTCGCACTTGAGCGCATGGGGGCCTCGAAGGACGGCCTCGTCTACATTGGCGACTCCGAGGTCGACATCCAGACCGCCGCAAACGTGGACTGCCCGTGCGTCTCGTGCTCGTGGGGGTTTCGCAGCGTGGAGCAGCTGCTAGAGGCAGGCGCAACCACCATCGTTGACACGCCCGAGGAGCTGGAGCGCATTCTCCTCGGCAACGCGCCCATGCCCTCAGACCAAACGCTCGCCTAACAATTTGCGAACCCGCGCATAACAACGGTCCGCACGGGTTATAGTCATACCAACGTCCGTTTGGCCTCCGACGAAAGGGGATCGCCATGGGAAAGAAGGCTGCCGAGGCTCTCGACATCAACTACGAGGGTCTGGTCGAGTACCTGCACTGCAACCACTCCGTCTACATGAAGATCGGCTCGTCCATCTACTACCTCACCGACTGCAACTTTGAGTCCTGGCGCGCCCAGGACACGAGCCGTCGCAACGAGAAGAATCACTTCGTCGACTGCTCCGAGCTCGTCCCCACGGTAGACGAGTTTCTTGCCCTCCCCTTCATCAACGGCCAGACCATCAAGGACGTCTTTGATCACGCCACGTTCTACGCATCCCTCTCTGGCGAGAAGGACGACTAGAAGCAACGCACCCCATTGACCGCAACAGGGCCGGCACCCAAACGGGTGCCGGCCCTGTTTCTTTGTGAGTTACTCCCCTGGGCAGGAAGAGGGTTACTCGGCAAGGGCGGCGCGACCGTAGGCGTCGGCCGCGAGCATGGCGGAGGCAACCTTCTCGGGCGTGACCTCGAAGGGCATGTTGCCGAGGGTGTCGGTGGGCGCACAGGCGAGCTTGGCCACCTCGAGCACGCGCTCGTAGCTCGCATCCTCAACGCCGAGCTGGGCAAACGTCACCGGCAGGCCAACCTCCACGCAGAAGTCGAGCACCTCGTAGAGCTCGTCGGCGTTCTCCAGGACAAGCTGGGTGAGCGTGCCGAAGGCGACCTTCTCGCCGTGATAGAACGCGTGAGTCTCAGGCATGGCGGTCATGCCGTTGTGGATCGCATGCGCGCCGGCCAGGCCCGCGGACTCAAAGCCCAGGCCGGAGAGCAGGGTGTTGGCCTCGATGATCTTCTCGACGGACTCGGTGCACGCACCTGCCTCCAGCGCGAGCTTGGCCTTGAGGCCGTCGGAGATGAGCGTCTCGTAGCAGAGCTGGGCGAGCGTCATGGCAGCCTCGGTCACGTGGCCACCGGCGCAGGTGGTGGCGTCGGAGCGCTTGCAGGCGCGGGCCTCGAAGTAGGTGGCCAGCGCGTCGCCCATGCCGGAGACCGTCA
>CASEGE010000041.1 GCA_949287335.1 uncultured Olsenella sp.
CCACGCGACGCGCTGCGGGCAGGAGCCGGGACGGCTGGGGCCGCGGCGTTGCCCGGTGACTGTGGCACAATGGGGGCGAGAAGAACAGGGGAGGCAGCTCATGAGACTTGCGATCGCACAGATGAAGACGCGCGCCGGCGACTTTGAGAAGACCGCCGAGCGTATGGCGGACTATGCTCGGCGCGCCGCCGACCAAGGCGTTGACCTGCTCGTCTTTCCTACGACAACGCTTTGCGGCGCCACACCCGTGCGCGGGGTGGACCGTGAGGGCTTCATGCTCGACCTCGCCGACTGCGTCATGGACCTGGCGGAGGAGCTTGCCTGCCCGTGCCTCATTCCCGTCCTCACGGAGCTGGGGGGCGTCACCACCCCAGATGCCCTGCTCATTGACAACGGCGACATCAACCCCGTCTGCCTGCGCACACGCTTCGAGGCCATGACGTCCGGCGCTGCGGGCGAGCAGCGCGCGGGACTCCCCGAGGTCGAGTTTGCGGGCGCGCGCCTGGGCGTCGCCTTCACCTACGAGGATCTCGATGACTACGACGAGTACGAGTACAACGTCGACGTGGTCCTGTTTCTCTCCGGCTATGGCTTTGCCGTCGACGACCCGTCAAGCGCGCTCGGCTCGTCGCTTGCCGAGGGCCGCTTTCTCGCCGACGCCGAGGCGACGGGTGCCTGGATGGTGGGCGTTGGCCCAATTGGCTGCTATGACCTGCAGGTCTTTTGCGGGTCGAGCTTTGTGCTCGCCCCGTGGGGCGAGCTCGTCGCTCAGGCACCGAGCCTCGAGGAGGCCCTGCTCGTCTGTGATATCGACCCCTCAGCCGAGGGTCCGCTGGCAGAGCCGCTCACTCCGGAGGTCTATGACGCACCCCTCATGACCTGGGGCGCAATAACAACGGGACTCCTCGACACGTGCGAGCGGCTCCAGGCGTCCGGTGCCTGCCTCCTGGTTGACGGCTCGCTCTCCAGTGCCCTTCTCGCCACGCTCGCCACCGACGCGCTTGGTCCCGAGCGCGTTTACCTGCTCGTCTTTGCGCCGGACGAGAAGGACGCGCGCGTTGCGGAGCGTCTTGCGCGTACCCTGCGCATCCCGCAGGACCACGTGGAGACGCTCGAGCTCCCGGGCGAGAAGGACGGCTGGCTCGCGCGCGGCGTGGCGCAGGCGCGCCTCTCCGCCCTCGCTCACGCGGAGGGATGCCTCGCCCTGGGCTCGGCGGACAAGACCGGGCGCGCGCTCGAGCTCACGTGTGACGTAGACGCCGCGGGCCTCAATCCCTTTGGGGACCTCTATCGCTCGGACCTCATTGCCCTTGCGCACCTGCGCAACACCATCTCCCCGGTCATTCCCCCAGAGGTCCTCGACAAGGTCTCGGTCCCCGAGATCGACGGGCTCTCGAGCGAGTTTTCGTCTGACGAGGGTCGGCTTGCCTTTGTCGACCTGGTTCTCTCCAGCTACATCGAGTGGGAGCTCTCGCTCTCCGACATTGCCGCCGAGCGCGGCCACGCCGAGCTCGCGGCAGCCATCGTAGGGCGCATGCGCGCGTGCGGGGACGTGCCCAGGCAGCTTGGCGCCCCGTCGCTCATGGTTTCCTCGAAGACGCTGGGCGAGAGCCACGCGCCCTACGGGCTTGCGTGGGTGGATTCCGTTCGACCCCAGGAGGCGCGCCTCCAGAGCCGCCTTGAGGCGCTCGTCACGCCGGAGGAGCGCGCCGACGAGCCGCAGGAGATGCCGCCGACAAACCTTGACCACGACCGCGAGGTGCGCGAGCTGCTCGGCTATCTGAGGGACTTCTCCGCCGGCGGGGGCTTCTCGCCCCTTGGCGGAGCGTCCCTGCAGGCGGGGCAGGGCGGAAGGCACGAGGAGGGCCCAACCGCGGCGCCAACGTTTTGGGAGGGGCCCTTCTCGGAGAACTGAGCCAGAGGGCTTGCATGCGAGCGGCCGTATGCTACTATAGAACGGACGTTCGTAATTGCTGGAGGGCCATGATCATCTTGGGCATAGATCCGGGGCTTGCCCACACGGGCTGGGGCGTTGTCGAGACGCGCGGGTCCGTCTGCCGGGCGCGTGCGTACGGCTGCGTTGCCACGGCGGCGTCCGAGCCCATAGACCTGCGCCTCGGGCGCATCTACTCAGAGCTCAGGAGCGTTATCAAGAAGTACGGGCCCACCGAGCTCGCCATTGAGAGCATCTACTTCGGCGAGAACACCAAGTCGGCCATTGCCACGGCGCAGGCGCGTGGCGCTGCCATCGTGGCCTGCTCGACGGCGGGCCTCTCGGTGGGGGAGTACACTCCCATGCAGATCAAGCAGGCGGTCGTGGGCACGGGGGCGGCGGACAAGTACCAGGTCATCTACATGGTTCGCACCATCCTCGGGCTTGACCACGACCCACGCCCAGATCACGCCGCGGACGCGCTTGCCGCCGCGGTGTGCCATGCTAACGTAACGAGAACGACGAGCCTCGGCCAGGCAAGGAGGGCCCTTTCGTGATAGTCCAGCTAACAGGCACGCTCGTGGAGGTGCTTCCCTCCCGTGTGGTGCTCGACGTGGGAGGCGTTGGCTACGAGCTGGGCGTCTCGTCAACCACGGCGGCGTCCCTTCCCCATGTGGGCGAGGCGGGCGTCACGGTGCTCACGCGCATGATCGTGCGCGAGGATGCCATGGAGCTCTACGGCTTTGCCACGCGAGACGAGCGTGCCCTCTTCGATCAGCTGCGTGCCATCTCGGGCGTGGGCCCCAAGCTCGCGCTCTCCGTGCTCTCCACGTTCTCCCCGGCGCAACTCGCCCAGATCGTCACCGCCCAGGATGCCTCGCGCATGGCGCAGGTGCCGGGCGTGGGCCGGAAGAAGGCAAGTCGCCTGCTCGTCGAGCTCTCCGACGTCTTCTCCAAAAACGCCGAGCTGCGTGGGCTCGTGGGACTCTCGGAGCCCGATGGGGCCCCGCTGCCGCTCGCCGTTGGCGCGGGAGCCGGCGTTGAGGCGGAGGCCACCGAGGCCCTGCTCTCCATGGGCTTCACCGGCCAGGAGGCCGAGCTCGCCCTTGAGGGTCACGCCGAGGCCGGCGCGGTCACGATCGAGCAGGTGCTCGCCTATGCCCTGCGCCGTCTGGGGAGTGGTCGCTGATGTGGGAGGCAAGCGAGAAGGACCTCTTTGCGCCGGCGGCCCCGGCACGTCCTGGTGCCCCTCGTGACGTGAGCGGCGAGCTCACCGCCGAGGACCTGGACCAGGATCGCACCCTGCGCCCGCGCACCCTTGACGAGTACATCGGCCAGGAGCGCGTGCGCGAGAACCTGCGCGTGCTCATCCAGGCCGCGCGGGACCGAGGCGAGGCGCTCGACCACGTGATCTTCTCGGGCCCTCCCGGCCTTGGCAAGACCACCCTTGCCGGCATCGTGGCAAACGAGATGGGCGCGAAGATGCACACCACCTCCGGCCCCGCCATCGAGCGTGCCGGCGATCTTGCCGCCATTCTCACCAACCTTGAGGCGGGAGACGTCCTCTTCGTTGACGAGATCCACCGCCTGAACCACCAGATCGAGGAGATTCTCTATCCCGCGATGGAGGACTTCTTCCTTGACATCGTCATCGGCAAGGGGCCGGCCGCCCGCTCCATCCGCATCGACGTGCCGCACTTCACGCTCGTGGGGGCCACCACGCGCACCGGTCTTCTCACCGGGCCCCTGCGCGACCGCTTTGGCATCTCCTACCGCCTTGACTACTACACGCCCGAGGAGCTCTCCGTCATCATCTCGCGCTCAGCGCACATCCTGGGTGTGGACATCGACGCCCAGGGAGCGGCCGAGATTGCCTCCCGCTCACGCGGGACGCCGCGTCTTGCCAACCGCCTGCTCAAGCGCGTGCGCGACTATGCGCAGGTCAAGCGCGAGGGAACCATCACTTGGGACGTTGCGTCGGAGGCCCTCGAGTTCTTTGAGATCGACGCCATGGGCCTCGACACCATGGACGTCCGGATTCTCACGGCGCTCTGCGAGACCTTCCGCGGGCGTCCGGTGGGCCTTACCACCGTGGCAAGCGCCGTCTCGGAGGACCCCTCAACCCTCGAGGACGTCTACGAGCCCTACCTGCTGCAGTGCGGTCTTATCGTGCGCACGCCGCAGGGCAGGCAGGCAACGCTTGCTGCCTTCGACCACCTGGGCCTTGAGCCTCCGGCACGCTAGCTGCTGACGGGGGACGCCCGCACGCTTTTCGCTATGATAGAGCCAACAGGGAAGGGCGGCTGTTTGCCCGCACAAGTAAGGAGAGCATCGTGAGCGGTTTCGTTAAGCCAGAGCACGTCTTTGTCGGCCAGAGCATCAAGACGCGCGAAGACTTCCTCCACTTCATCTCCGACAAGGCGGCCGAGCTTGGCATAACGGATGACTCCGCTGCCGTCTACGATGCCTTTGTCGCCCGTGAGGAGATGGGCGAGACGGGAATGACCGACGGCTTTGCCGTGCCGCATGCCAAGTCCTCCGCCATCAAGGAGCCCTCGGTCATTGTTGTCAAGAACGACCGCCCCGTCGAGTGGCCGAGCTTTGATGACAAGCCCATCACCATTGCCATCTCGCTTCTCGTCCCGGACGGCGAGGCGGGCACCACCCACATCCGTCTGCTCTCCAAGACGGCGGTTCTCCTCATGAAGGACGACTTCAAGAAGCTCATCCACGGCACCGATGACCCGCAGGAGATCGCGGACGCCATCAACGCCGGCATCGACGAGGACTAGCGCCCAGGGAGCACGGGAGACGAACGGGCCCTGCCGAGCCTCTCGGCGGGGCCCTCTGCAAAGGAGGCAGTTATGTTCAAGCAGGCAACCGAGAAGCGCGTGGCCGTGTTCATCGCCCCCGGACTCGAGGAGATCGAGGGACTTACCGTTGTTGACCTGCTCTTCCGCGCGGGGATTCCCTGTCATACCGTTGCCATCACGCCCGAGCGCACAGTGACGTCGTCCCACGAGGTCACCATCGTGTGCGACCGCTCCCTCTCCGACGAGGGCTTCTCGTTTGACGACTACGACATGCTCGTCCTGCCTGGCGGCATTCCCGGCACGCCCAACCTGCGCGCCTGCGAGCCCCTGTGCGATGAGCTCGTCCGACGTGCCGAGAAGGGCATGCCGCTCGCCGCGATCTGCGCCGCGCCCTCCATCCTTGCCGAGCTTGGCCTTCTTGCGGGCAGGCGCGCGACGTCCAATCCGGGCTTCCAGCACGTGCTTGCCGAGCAGGGGGCTCGGCTTCTCGCCGACGAGCCCGTCGTGGTGGACGGCAACCTCATCACCAGTCAGGGGGCGGGCACGGCCATGCTCTTTGCGCTCGAGATCGTGCGGCACTACCTTGGCGACGAGGCTGTCGAGCGCGTTCGCGCCGGCGTTGTCCTGAGGTAGCCGCCGGCCCTGCCCCACAGGCCTCCTTCGCCCCGTCGCCCCGCCGTACCCGCTGCGCCCTCTGCCCCCAATCCCCGCGAGTGCGCGAAAGTCGGCTGAACTTTTTCGGAGTCCGCCCTTCTCGCCCGCGTTTGCCCAGTTGGCGGGCACGCGTTTTTCTCGGTTTTGAAAAACTTGCCCCGACTTTCGCGCACTCGCGAAGATACCCGGGGCGATAGGGGTTTCCTCCGTCGTTGGCCTGCTAGTATGAAGCTCCATCGTCTGGAGGGGGGTAGGCCATGACAACGGCGCTCTGTGGCAAGTCCGCCCTTGAATACTGGCGGACCCCTCCGCTCGTGAGGGCGCTTGCCCTTCATCCCGACAACCCCTCCGATGATTTTGACCTGCCGCTGAGCAGGGAGGAACTGAGGGGGCTTCGCAACGACACGTTCTTTGAGCTTGAGATTTGGCGAAATGACTCCGTTCTCAGCGCTCGCGGCAGGCCTCTCATGTCCGACAGCTCGCTCGACGTGCTCGATTCAATCGCGTTGATATCCCCGGGCATTTCGGCGCCCATCGAGATCTTGGTTTCCTCGCGCGAGGACCGGAGGCGCTCCTCCCTCATCAGGCCCTCGGTTATGAGCGACGACCTGTCCGCCCCAGAGCTGAGCATCATTTCCAAGCACCTCTACGTCACGTCGCCCGCCCTCACGCTGCTCACGCTTGCGCCGCGCATCTCCCTTGCGCGTCTGGTCATGATTGCCTCCGAGTTGTGCGGGAGCTTCTCCATCTATCGGACCCCGCCCTCGCTTGCTCATGCGCTCGAGGACCTTCATGCCAACCACCTCCTCCCGAAGGTCTCATCGTGGTCTCCGTCGTTTGACTCGAGCGGGCATCTGACCGACCTTTGGTCTCGTCCTCCGCTTACCTCGCCCGAGAAGATCGCCGCGCTTGCCGCACGTGCTCGCGGGAGGCGGGGGCGCCGCGCGCTGGAGCAGGCGGCGGAGCTTGTCGTTGCCAACGCGGCGTCTCCCTTTGAGGTGCAGGCCGGCGTGCTCCTTGGCTTTCCGTATGGGCTCGGCGGGGAGGGGTATGCGGGCTTCTCGCACAATCACGAGGTGGCTCTCTCCGATGCCGCGCGCCGCCTCGCGGGGAGAAGGACGTGCCGCTGCGACCTGTTCTGGCCCGCATCCCAGGGATTTCGAGCTGTTGACCTTGAGTGTCAGAGCAGGATTTACCACACAGGAGAAGAGCGGGGGCTTTCTGACGCCAACCGCTCGACGGCGCTCCAGAGCATGGACATTGAGGTAATTCTCGCCACGTACGCCCAGTTTGAGGACGTGCGGAGGTTTGATGCCCTTTCTTTGACGATAGCCCAGAAGATCGGCCGTCGGCCTCCGATCCACACCAGGGGCTTCTTGGATTCACGCGCTGAGCTGAGGTCACAGGTGCTCGTGAGCTGGGGTGACCTGCTCTCCGACCTCTCCTGATGGCCCTCCAGACACCTCCGCGCGCTGCCGGCTCTCGAGCGCCTCCCAGCTGTCTCCCAGCCCCCCGACCGCCTTCTCCCGCCACGAGTGCGCGAAAGTCGGAGCGAGTTTTTCAAAACCGAGAAAAACGCGTGC
>CASEGE010000042.1 GCA_949287335.1 uncultured Olsenella sp.
ACCGCCACCTGCAGCTTCTTGCGCTCGCCGAAGGAGAGCTCGTCAAAGCGCCAGGGCATGTCGTCCTCTATGCGAAAGGACTCGCGCAGCTCGCGGGCCTCGCGGCCGTAGTCCAGCGCAAAGTCCGCGAGCCCCTCGGGCGGTTCGTCGGCATCCTGGGCCACGTAGGCGCAGATGAGGCCGCGCGTGATGGAGCCCGCGTCCGGCCTCAGCAGCCCGCAGGCCACGCGCGCAAGCGTGGTCTTGCCGCAGCCGTTGTCGCCAAGAAGCGCGGTCCAGCCAATGGGGAAGGTGAGGGTAACGTTGTTGAGGACGGCCTCGCGGGCCGAGGGATAGGCGTACGAAACGCCGGAGAGCACAAGCTGCATAGACATCTCTTCTCTGGCGAGGCGCCGAGCGGGCGTCCTTCTCGCCATCAGGGGTTTCTTGGCTGAGGATGTCTAGCGAATGTGCAAGGCTCTGGCTCCGTCTCTTGGGGCACCTCCGGATTACCAGCTAGTATGCGCACCGGCGCCGTATACGTCAAGGCCGTGGCACGCATCAGGTGCCACGGCCCTTGTCGCCTTTGTCGCAGTGTATGCGGGTCCGCTTTCAGAAAACTTGCCTAAAACGTACCCGTCCCCTTTTAGGCAACCTTACTGCTCGCCCTCCTGGTAGACCTCGGAGCCCTCGTCACCCTCGTCGTCCATGACAACGGGGCGGAAGGCCGCGGTGTCGCCGCCCACTAGGCCGCGCATGGCCTCCTCGGCCTGCGCGTCGCGCTCGTCCTTCATCTGGACGGAGAAGATGTCCTCGTCCTCGTCGCCCTCGCTGGCCGTGGGCGCGGAGGCAAGCTGCGGCGCAACCTCGTCGAGCGCGCGGCGCGTGAGCTTGTGCTGGCGCTTGGTCTTGGAGAAGAGCGGCACGTACTCAAAGACCACGCTGGAGTTCTCCAGGCCGTACCAGCGCGCGGGCGAGCCGCAGACGCCGCGGATGAGGTACTTGAGCTCGATGACGCGCTGGTCAAAGCCGGAGATGTCCGTCTCGGGCGAGAGCATCTTGCGGATGAGGCAGAAGCGGAAGTCGCCCACGGAGCTGCGCTCGCGGTAGATTGAGTACTTGTGGTTCTGCGGTGCGAGCTGCCTGTTCTCCACGAGGTCGGCCACGATCTGGTAGAGGTAGGTGTTGATGCGCTGGTTGACCTTGAAGCCCAGGCGCAGCTGCACCTTGAAGAGGAAGTCCGTGTCAAAGTTGTTGACGATGAACTCGTGGGTGTAGGGCTCGTCGGTCACCTGGACGTTCAGGAAGTAGTACGCGCGGGCGCGCTTGGGACGCTTGTCAAGGATCGAGTAGAGGATGTCTCGGTCGAGCTTGTCAAACGACGAGTCATTGGTCAGGAAGACGAGGTTGTCCGCGAGCAGCGGGTAGGACTCGTCGTGGCTCAGGTCAAAGAGCTGGTCGAGGTACTCGCGCACGGGCAGGAACACCGTCTGCGTGCGCTCGACGGCCGTGCCGCGGCGCCACACGTACATGACCACGAAGATGAGGAAGCTGATGATCACGGTGACGTAGCCGCCGTGGAAGAACTTCGTGAGGCTCGAGAAGAAGAACATGAACTCGATGGCGCCAAAGAAGATCGCAAACGGGACGGCAAGGCCCGTCTTGTGCCGGATGCGCGAGAGATAGACCGTGAGCAGGATCGTGGTCATGAGCATGGTCACGGTGATGGCCAGGCCGTAGGCGGCCTCCATGTGCGCCGAGGTCTGGAAGAGCAGGACCACGCAGATGCAGGCGATCCACATGACGCTGTTGACCATGGGGATGTAGATCTGGCCCTTGGTCTCGGAGGGGTAGTTGATGCGCATGTGCGGCATGAGGTCCAGGCGCACCGCCTCGGAGACGATGGAGAAGGAGCCGGTGATGAGCGCCTGGGAGGCGATGATTGCGGCAAAGGTGGAGAGCAGGACGGCAAACACGCGAATCTGCTCGGGAAGCATCTGGAAGAAGGGGTTGAGGTCCGCGATGCTGCCGAGCTCGGCGTTGCCGGCGTTGGCGATGATCCAGGCGCCCTGGCCGAGGTAGTTGAGGATGAGGCAGACCTTCACGAACGGCCAGGTGGCGTAGATGTTGGGCTTGCCCACGTGGCCCATGTCGGAGTAGAGGGCCTCCGCGCCGGTGGTGCACAGGAACACGTTGCCCAGCACCATGAGGCCCGCGGCGTTGAGGTTGCCGTCAAAGAGGAACGTGATGCCGCGAACCGGGTTGAAGGCGCGCAGGACGCCCAGGTCAAGGCCAATGTTCATGAGGCCGGCCACGGCCAGGAAGAGGAACCACGCCGTCATGACCGGGCCAAAGAGCTTGCCGATGGTGGAGGTTCCCGCCTTCTGCAGGAAGAACAGCACGCAGAGGATGGCGATGACAATGGCCACGACAATGCTCTGGTTGTCCCCGATGATGCTATAGATGAAGTCCACCGTGCGCAGGCCCTCGATGGCGGTGGTCACGGTGACGGCCGGCGTGAGGATGCCGTCGGCGAGAAGTGCGGCGCCGCCCACCATGGCCGGGATGATCAGCCACCGGCCGCATCGCTTGACCAGGCTGTAGAGGGCAAAGATGCCGCCCTCGTTGTGGTTGTCGGCCTTCATGGCCACAAGAACGTACTTGACCGTGGTGATGAGGGTGAGCGTCCAGATGATGAGGGAGAGCGCGCCCAGGACCACGTCCTGCGACATGGTGGCGAGCCCTCCGTTGCCGGAGATGATCGCCTTGAGCGTGTACATGGGGCTCGTGCCAATATCTCCGTACACGACGCCCAGCGTTACGAGAATCATTCCCGCGGAGAGAGGGATGCCCGCGCTCTTTGCCCTGCGGGGCTTCTGCGCCAGCTGGTCGGTCTTCTCTGCCATGATGCTCCAAACTCGAAACCTATAGAAAAAGGGCCCAAAGGCCGATAGCCCAGCCTATCACTTTTGGCAACGAATAGAATGGGCGTAGGAGTAAGGCAACGGGAAGGAGAGCGCAAGTGGCAGAGGAAGAGAAGACGGGCGTCTCCGAGAAGGGCGCGGCGGGCGAGAAGGGCGGCGTCGCGGCTGCCGCAGGCGGTGCCGCAACGGGTGCCCAGGCGCAGACGAAGGGGTTTGTCGTTGTTCCGGCGGAGCGCGCCCACGGCGTGCCGGAGGCGGCCTCTGCCCGGCTCACGTGGACCGATGGCGAGAAGAGCCTCGACTACGAGGCGCGCGCCGCGCATGTGGAGGTGAGAGACGATGCCGGGGCACTTCTCGGCAGGATGTTCTCGCTCTCCTACGTGGCAGTTGACGAGGAGGGCCGCGCGAACCCGGCGCGTCCCGTGACGTTTGCGTACAACGGCGGCCCGGGCTCGAGCTCGGTGCCCATCAACTTTGGCGGCATTGGCCCCAAGCGCGTGAGCACGGACGGCACGCGCCACGTGCGCGCCGACGCCCCCGTGGTGGACAACCCGCACACGCTGCTCGTGGACTCGGACGTGGTGTTCCTGGACGCCCTGGGCACCGGCTGGTCTGTGCTTGCTGAGGACGCCGACCCCAAGAAGATCTTCTGCACCGACGGCGACGCGGACGCCTTTGCGCGTGCCATCTGCGCGTGGCTCACGGAGAACGGCCGCTGGTCGTCGCCCCTGTACCTCTATGGCGAGTCCTATGGCACGGTGCGCAACTCCGTGCTCATGCGCCTTCTGGGCGAGAGGGGCGTGCAGCTCACGGGCGTGGTCATGCTGTCCGCCGTCTTTAACATCCCGCAGCTGCTCTGCCCGGGCGACGACCTCTACTACCTGGGCATGATGCCCACCTACGCCGCCACGGCGCAGTTCTTCGGCAAGACCGGCGCGGGCGTGGACGAGGACGAGTGGTTCGACCGCGCGGTGGAGTTTGCCGAGGACGAGCTGGCGCCGGCGCTTCTGCGCGGCGACCGCCTGGGTGAGGAGCGCGAGCGCGCGGTGGCCGAGAAGATGTCCGTCTTCATTGGCCTGCCGGCGGAGCACATCCTGGCGCACCACCTGCGCATTGACCTGCTCGACTTCCGCATGCACCTCCTGGCGGGCGAGGGCCGAGTGTGCGGGCGCCTTGACACGCGCTTCTGCTCTGACGCGCCGTCGCCCATGCAGAGCTACGACATGTGGATGGCCGGCGAGGACGCTGCCGACGACGCCCTTGAGGGGGCCTGGGTGCGCGCGTTCAGGCGCTTCTGTGTCGACGAGCTGGGCTATCAGGGTCCGGCGCGCTACCTCTCCAATAACTACGACAAGGTCAACGCAAGCTGGAACTGGGGTCACGATGAGCCGGGGCTGGGCGAGGTGTCGGCGCCCAACGTCTCGCTCGACATCGCCGTGGCGCTGAAGCGCAACCCCACGTGCAAGCTCGCGATCCTGGGCGGTCGCTACGACGCGGCCACCACGTGGTGGAACGTCGTTCACGACATGAGCCGCCAGTTCCTCTCGCCCGAGCTCAAGAGCCGCGTGAGCTGGTATCGCTACGGCTGCGGCCACATGGCCTACGTGGACGAGCCCACGCTCGAGGCCATGGGGCGCGACGTCCACGAGTTCTACGAGAAGCGCTAGCTAGAATCCCTAGGCAGGCGAGAAGGTCCGGCGCTCGGACGGCTTCGCCGCACAAAGGACGTGCGGCTGAAGAACGTGCGGCGGACCTTCTCGCCTGCCCGCCAATGGAGGCGTTTTTTGAGCGCCTGGGACGCCTCTTCTGGCATCATCCCTGTCTCTTGCGTTTATCTCTCTTTCACTTACACTTATCTCTAACACACGGACTATGATTGTGAGTGACAGATGAGAGACGCTAGCATGAAGCAGGTTTTGCGCCAGCTTCGAGACCAGGGCAAGGACGATGCGCACTATGAGGTCAAGACCTGCTCTCATGACCTTTCAAAGGACGTCTGGGAGTCCGTGAGCGCTTTCGCTAATACAGGGGGCGGGGTGCTCATACTGGGAGTAAGTGAGAAAGATGGCTTCACTCCGGTTCCGGACTTTGCAATTGACCGGGTGTGCGACCAGCTTGTCTCTGGAATGGGGGATGGAGGAGGAGAGGGTCGCCTTACCAGTCCGCCCCATTACACCATTGAGCGAGAGCGCGTCGCGGGCATGGACGTCCTTGTTGTTGCCATTGATGAATTGGACCCGTCACAGAAGCCATGCTACATAACCGCCCAAGGAGTGCTGGGAGGCAGCTATAAGCGTGTCGATGACAAGGATATAAAGCTTTCTGCAAATGAGGTCTATCTGCTGCAGTCAGCGATGACCGTTGATCCCTCCGACAGGCTCCCGGTGAGGGGGGCGTCCCTCGATGACCTTGACAGTGCTACCTATGAGCAGGTGTTTGCCAAGGCTCGGCTTGTGATGCCGCGTGCCGTGCGAGGGGCGCAGACCACGGATGACTATCTCAAGAGGCTCAACCTCATTAACGGGGACGGCCGTGTCATGCGGGCGGGCCTGCTCGTTGCGGGGGTGTATCCGCAACAGTTCTTTCCCAAGATACACATAGATGTTGCGGTGCACCCCGGATCGAGCAAATCGTCGGACGGGTCCGTACGCTTTACTGACCGCGCAATCTGCGAGGGGACGCTTGGCGAGATGGTTGAGGATGCGGTTTCCGCCGTCGTCAAGAACCTGCGGAGGACATCAGTCGTTCGTGGGGTCGGGCGTACCGATGAGCTGGAGATTCCGGAGGAGATGCTTCGAGAGGCGATGGCAAACGCGGTGATTCACAGAAGCTATAACCCTCGCTTTGATGGGGAGGCGGTTGCCGTTGATGTCTTTGACGACCGGGTGGAGGTCGTCAATCCGGGTGGGCTGTGGGGGAAGTCTCGCGACGAGCTTGCGGACGGGAGGTCGTGCTGCCGCAACGCAACAATCATGAGGCTCATGTTCCTGGCGCCGCTTCCCGTTGGGGCCGTTTCGCCCGTGGAGGGCAACGGCTCCGGCATCCCGTTCATGTTGAGGGAGGCCGGGGCGCGGGGGCTGCGTGCCCCGGAGTTCATTCCCACCGCCGATTACTTCAAGGTGATTCTCTGGCGACCCGGGGAAACCAAGCGGCGGGAATCCGCGCTCTCTGGGGCAAGAGCTCTCGAGGAGATCCTTAGAGAGAACGGGGAAACGTCCCTGAGGGAGCTTGTCGAGAGGAGCGGTATGTCTATCTCACAGGTGCGGCGGCGCGTGAACGAGCTCATCGAGGCGGGGACGGTTGAGGCAACGGCTCCCGTAACGAGCAGAAACAGGAAGTATCGGGCAGTGGGATAGGCGTCTTTTGTCGCCCGACCCGTCGCCGCGCGCTCTCACGTTGTTGTATCAACATTTGGCGCCGCTGCGGGGCCTTTGCGCCGCGCCGCAGCCTAAGAAGTTGTGTCAAGTTTTCGTAGACCCTCACTCTCTCTTCTCAGCGGAAGCGACGAAGGGAGAGCAAGGTGGGTCGACTCTACGGGTACGCGCGCGTCTCCACGCGCGAGCAGAACCTTGACCGGCAGCTGAGCGCGCTCAGGGACTTTGGGATCGAGGGGCGCAACATCTTCTCAGACAAGTCGAGCGGGCGGGACTTTGAGCGGCCCGCGTGGCGTCGGCTCATGAGACGACTTGCGGCGGGCGACGTGCTCGTGGTGAAGAGCATCGACCGGCTTGGGCGCAACTACGAGGAGATTCTTGCCGTGTGGCGGCTCATCACCAAGGAGCGGCGCGCGGCCATCGTGGTGCTTGACATGCCCATTCTGGACACGCGTCGCGAGGCGGACGGCATCACGGCCGTGCTCATAGGCGACATCGTCCTGCAGCTTCTGAGCTACGTGGCGCAGGTGGAGCGCGAGAACACGCACCAGCGACAGGCCGAGGGCATCGCGGCGGCAAGGGCGCGCGGGGTCCGCTTTGGGAGGCCGAGAAAACCGAGGCCACCGTGCTATCGCGCGGTCAAGGAGTCCTATCTGGGAGGCTCGATCACACGCAAAGAGGCATCGTCGCAGCTAGGGGTATGCGTGAGCACCTTCGACCGCTGGCTCAAGGAGGATGCGCGCATAGCCGAGAAAAGCGTTGCGCGTGAGAGTTTAAGCAGGTAGATGACGGTGTTGAGGAGATGAAAACGTACACGTTTTGAGAAAGGGGAAGAATGGGTGGAGATTAGTGTGCAGAATGAGCCGGGGTATCTTTTGTTAACGCCACCTGTAAAGCGCGTATGTATAATGACGATTGCTGTACTGGGACTGAAAACGTGTACGTTTTCGCGCTTTTGAGAAGGGGGAGGTCACATGTCTACTGCGGTTGTCGCAGCGGCCGGGCGTCGGACGCCGAGCGCGGTCATTGGCGGCCTTCCCTGCGGAAGGCGCGTCCCCAGAGGCCAGGTGCGCTGGTACCTCATTCGCGTGCGCGAGGGCAGCGAGCAGAGCACGTGCGAGCGGCTGCTCAGGCTTGTCCCGCGCAGCATCCTGCGCGACTGCTTTGTGCTGCGTCGTGAGAGCTGGCGCAAGAACGCTGGCGCGTGGCACCTGCAGGTCTCCGTGGCGTACAAGGGCTACGTCTTTGCCGTGACGGATGACCCGGCGGCGCTCTACAAGGCGCTTTCCCAGCTCAGCGTGTCCGCGCAGATTGCGGGCGCGGACGGTCGCGCGTGGATGCCGCTCTCGCCGGACGCACAGGCGTGGTTTGAGCGGTGTGCGGACGAGCGCCATGTGCTGCGCAGCAGCGTTGCCGTGATCGAGGACGGCGAGCTGCACGTGATCGAGGGTCCGCTCGTCGGATGCGAGAAGAGCATCTGTGACGTGGACCGCCATCACCGTCGCTGCATGGTGAGCGTGCCCGGAGCAAACGGTTGCTTTACCGAGCTCATGCCCCTCGTCGTTCCGGTGCGGAACTAGGGGCGGGTGTTGGCGATGAGGAACAACGCTGCCGAGAAGAACACTGTGCCCGCAAATTGCTGCGGGGGGGGGCACTCATGTGCTCGAGGATAGGCGTGGCGGAGGTGGCGGCGTGAGCGAGGCCGTAAGTGATGCCCAGTTTTTAAATCCCACCATCGCGAAGGGCGACTGGATAAGGGCTGACGTTACTGACGCCGAGGCTATCGAAATGCTGCGCGGGGCCGACTCCGGCCTGCGTCCGCTCCTTGGGCGGCGCGGGTACCGCTTCGTCAAGCGGGTGATAGACATCGTCTCGTCGGGGGCGGCCATCGCGCTGCTCCTCGTTCCCGGGATCGTGCTGTCCGCCGTCATATGCATCAAGAGCCCGGGCGCTGGCCCGCTCTACTCGCAGGTACGCGTCGGGAGACTGCGCAGGGACGGGACCTTCCGCCTGTTCCGCATGCTGAAGTTCCGCTCCATGATGCCCCACGCCGACGAGATGCTCGCCGAGCTCAAGGAGCGCAACGAGGCGGACGGCCCCCTCTTCAAGATCAAGGACGACCCGAGAATCATCCCCGGCGTCGGCAAGTTCATACGCAAGCACAGCATCGACGAGCTACCGCAGCTGCTGAATGTGTTCGCGGGTCAGATGTCGCTCATCGGGCCGCGTCCTGCGCTTCCCAGCGAGGTCATGCAGTACGACGGGCGCACCATGTGGCGGCTCGCCGTCAAGCCCGGCTGCGGCGGGGCATGGCAGGCGGGCGAGCGCTCCGACTCCACGTTCGAGGGGATGGTCGACGCCGACCTCGAATACATCGAGAAAAGCTCGTTCCGGCACGACCTCTCGCTCGTCTTAGGGACACTCCGCTCCATGCTCGATGGGAAGGGGGCGTACTGATGGAGAAGCCCATCCGCATCCTGGAGGTCGTCAACGCGATGGATCGTGCCGGCCTCGAGACGATGATTATGAACTACTACCGGGAGTTCGACCGCGATAGGATCCAGCTCGACTTCCTCACGCATCGCGACTGGCGCGGGGATTACGACGACGAGATTGAGTCCCTCGGCGGGCGCATCTACCGCGCTCCGAGGCTCTACCCGCAGCACTGGTACTCGTACCGGAGGTTCATGCGGCGCTTCTTCGCGGAGCACCCCTATCCGGTCGTGCACTCCCATATCGACGCGATGTCCGCGTTCCCGCTCGCGATGGCGAGAGAGTACGGCGTGCAGGTGAGGATCGCGCACTCGCACAACGAGTCCGTAGATTATGACCTGAAATACCCCATCAAGGAGCTGGCGCGCCGCAGGCTGCCGAAAGTCGCGAACCGCTACTGGGCCTGCAGCGAGGCCTCCGGTGTCTACCTGTTCGGCGAGGAGCGCCGCGGGGAGATTTGCGTGGTGAGGAACGCCATCGAGCTCGAGGAGTACCGCTTCGACGGAGTCGCCCGCGAGCTGGTCCGCTCGGAGCTCGGGATAGGCCCGGAGCAGATTGCGATCGGGCATGTCGGGCGCTTCTCGAAGGTCAAGAACCATGCCCTCCTCCTCGAGCTTCTCGGCGAGCTGCGGCGCGAGGGTGGGGACGCCGTCCTCGTCCTCGTCGGCGACGGCGAGCTGCGTGCCGAGATCGAGAGGAAGGCGGAGGGGATGGGGCTCTCCGGGTCCGTAAGGTTCCTGGGCGTGAGGAGCGACGTCGGGCGCGTCGTCAACGCCTTCGACGTCGTTGTGTTCCCCAGTATCCATGAGGGAATCCCCCTGGCGCTCATCGAGGCGCAGGCGAACGGCCTTCCCGTCCTCGCGTCGGATGCCGTGTCGGGCGAGTCGCTGCTGCTCCCCACGGCCGAGAGCCTGCCGCTCGGGGCCCCGCTCGGGGAATGGGCCTCCGCGACCGTGCGCCTCGCGCGCGCGGGGCGCACCGATGGCGCGATGGACATCCTCGCCGACGCGGGCTACGAGATCCACCGGGCGGCAGGGCGGCTCGCTGAAGCGTACGAGGAGCTGTACTCCGCCGCCCTCCGAGACGGAGGGCAGCCGTGCGTATAGCGATGATCGGGCAGAAGCGGACGGGATCGCGCGAGGGAGGGATTGAGGTCGTCGTGACTGAGCTTTCCGTCCGCATGGCCGCGCTTGGGCACGAGGTGACCTGCTACGACCGCAGCGGCACCGACGTGAACGGCGGGGCCGCACCAACCGAGGCCTACGAGTACGAAGGCGTGCGCATTGTGCCTGTCAAGACGGTGGACGTGAAGGGCCTCGCGGCCCTTTCGTCCGCGTACGTTGCCACGCGGGCAGCACTCGGGGACCGCCCCGACGTCATCCACTACCACGCCGAGGGGCCATGCAACGCGCTGCCGCTCGCGGCGCGCGCCGGCGTGCGGACCGTGGCGACGATCCACGGCCTCGACTGGCAGCGCGCCAAGTGGGGAGGCATCGCCTCCCATGTCATCAGACGCGGCGAGCGGAAGGCGGCCCAGAGGGCAGACGCGCTCATCGTCCTGTCGAGATCGGTTCAGGACTACTTCCGGAGCGAGTACGGCCGCGAGGCACTCTTCATCCCCAACGGGGTGAGCGCCGCACAGCACGCCCCCGCCGACCGCATCACCGACAGATGGGGGCTCACGGAAGGGTCGTACGTCCTCTACCTCGGCCGCATCGTCCCCGAGAAGCGACCGGAGCTCCTGCTGGAGGCGTTCCGCGGCCTCGGCACCGACAAGCGGCTAGTGATCGCGGGCGGCTCCTCCGACACGTCGGGGTTCTACGAGGAGGTCCGCTCCCTCGCCGCGCGCGACCCTCGCGTGATCATGACGGGGTTCGTCGAGGGCCGGGAGCTGGAGGAGCTCTACTCGAACGCCTACTGCTACGTGCTCCCATCCGACCTAGAGGGCATGCCCATGAGCCTGCTGGAGGCAATGGCCCACGGTTGCTGCTGCGTGACGAGCGACATCCCCGAATGCGCGGAGGTCGTCGCGAATGCGGGGATTACCTTCCGGAACGGCGATGCGGGAGATTTGTGCAGGGCGCTTCGGCTTCTGATCAGCGACCATGCCCGCGCTACCAGGTTAGGAGATTTGGCCCGTGAGCGTATTGAGTCCGAGTGCGATTGGGATTCCGTTGTGCGCAGAACCCTCTCACTCTACGCAAGGCAACCCGGCTAACTGGTAGTGCTGCCCCTAGGATACGAAAGGCAACTGTGAAAGTATCACTTATAACCCGGCATGCCGCCATCAACTACGGCTCTCTGCTGCAGACCATAGCCACTCAGCGCTCCATTGAGTCGCTCGGGTACGAATGCTCCGTCATTGATTACGTCCGGGAGGACGAGGACATCTGGACCATCGAGAAGACGCTTCTCGCATCGAAGCCGGAATGGAACGGCTCCGCGCTCAAGCGTTTCCTCTATCTGGCGATGAGGCAGCCATCGTGCGTTATCGCCGGGAAGCGCTTCAAGGCGGAGAGGGAGCGCTATCTGTCTCTGACGCGTCGCTACTCCTCCTATGACGATCTTGCCGGTGACCCTCCTGAGGCGGACGTCTACATGACGGGGAGCGACCAGGTCTGGGGGCCCGTCGCGAGGGGCGTGTACGACTCCGCTTACATGCTTGGCTTCGCCCCTGGGGGCGCCCGCAAGGTCGCGTACGCCGCGAGCTTCGGGAAGAACCATCTGGATGCCGGTGCCGCGCGGGAGATGCGCGAGCGCCTCACATCGTACGACGCTATATCGGTTCGTGAGGACATGGCCGTCGAGCAGCTGCGGGAATGGGGGATTCCGTCCGAGCAGGTGCTTGACCCGACGCTCCTCCTGGGCGCGGACGAGTGGCGCGCGCTGTCCAGGGAGTCGGGAGATTCACCGGGCGGCGGATCGCCGTACGCGCTCATATACCAGATTCACAACGATCGCCTGCTCTCCAGCTACGCGGAAAGGGCCGCCAAGCATCTCGGGCTGCCGCTCGTCAGGGTCTCGCCCTACCTCCACCAGGTCAGCCGTTCCGGCAAGCTCCGCTACCTTCCGAGCGTCGGGCACTTCATAGACCTGCTGGCGAGCGCCTCCTGTCTGATTACGGACTCGTTCCACGGGACGGCGTTCGCTATCAGCTTCAACGTTCCGTTCGTGGAGGTCCTTCCCGACACCGGTACGACCGGGCGCGCGATGAGCCTCCTCCGGATGACGGGACTGCAGAGCCGCGTACTTGTCGATTCAGACGATGTCGCCCTTGCGGGGGCTCCGGTGGATTTCGGGGAAGCTAACCGAGTCCTAGCGGAGCAGCGGGGCCGCTCTCTCGGCGTGATGAAAGGGCTGATCGAGGGATGCTGACCATCTGCGAGGAAGGGATGTGCGCCGGCTGCATGGCCTGCGCCGACATATGCCCCACGGGAGCTGTCGCGATTGAGCCGGGCATCGACCGCTACCGTCCCGTCATCGACCAGGATAAGTGCATCGACTGCGGACGCTGTAGAAAGGTGTGCCAGCAGGTCCATCCCGCCGGGCTCAGGGAGTCCGCTGAATGGTGTCAGGGCTGGGCGGAGGACCCTTCCGAGCGCGGGGCGTCCTCGTCCGGGGGCTTCGCCTCCGCGATTTCGCGCGCCTTCGCGGAGTCGGGCGGCGCGGTGTGCGCTTGCGCGCTCTCGGAGGGCCGTTTCGGCTTCCAGGTCGTGAGCGACCCGGGCGATGTCGACCGGTTCAGGGGCTCCAAGTACGTGAAGAGTGATCCGTCGGGTGCGTACAGGCAGGTGAGGAGCCTGCTCAAGGCCGGTCGAAAGGTCCTGTTCATCGGGCTTCCGTGCCAGGTGTCCGCCATGCGCAACTTCGTCGGCGAGCACCTTGGGGAGTGCCTCTACACGATTGACCTCATCTGCCACGGTACGCCGTCCCCGCAGCTCCTCGAGATGTTCCTCGAGGAGCACGGCTATAAGCTGGTCGATATCGCCGAGATAGCCTTTCGCCGCAAGGCGAGCTTCCAGCTGCTCGACTGTTCTACCGCAATCGATACGCCGGGCGTCGTCGACCGCTACCTCATCGCGTTCCTAGAGGGTCTCGACTATACGGAGAACTGCTATTCGTGCGCCTACGCAAGGAGGGAACGCGTGTCCGACCTCACCCTCGGCGACTCATGGGGCTCAGAGCTCGAGGACGAGGCGCGCGGCGGAATCTCCCTCGCTCTCTGCCAGACGGAGAAGGGAGAGGACCTGCTGCGGATGGCGAAGCTCAAGGTTCTCCCCGTTGACGAGTATCTCGCGGCCGCCAATAACAAGCAGCTCAATCGGCCTATGGAGCGACCTGCTGTGCGAGAGCAGTTCCTGCGAAATCTTAATTCTGGAATGCCTTTCGAACGTGCTGTACAGAAGGCTCTGCCCAAGCGCTGTCGCAGGCAGGATATCAAGCGCGCGCTCATCCGGCTGCGCCTCTGGAATCCGTCGGGGGGGGGCTTCTATGAAATGCGAATCGTCAGGTAGGAAGGTGCGATAAAGGTGAATATAGCTTTCTTGAGCTCTACAACCGGGAACAAAGGCCCCTCTAACGTTCACTGTGAGCTTATAGCACATTGGCCGGCTGGAGACAACCTGTCCTTTTCGGCACAGAGTCCGAAACTGTTAAAGATTTTCGATTCAATTCGAAAAGGCATAAAGGCGGATGTGGTGTTTTCAGGGGATGCTGATTGGCCTGAGCTGGTCTCCTGTAGGGTACTGCGCGCCCTTGGGAAGCCGATTGTCTGCTTCAACCATGGTTACGTTCCCTACGAGAACGAGATAAACCACCTTGGTCTCTCGCAGATGAAAATTGATGCATATCGAAAATATCTTTCCGAATCGTATGCCGTTGTTGCGAACTCAAAACTCCAGATGGAGTTTGTCGCCCGAGAGCAACCAGACCTTGTCGGCAAGCTTTCATATGTGAATAACGCTGTCGATCCGTTTGAACAGTTGAAACATCATCCAAGCGGGAACGGCGTCATCCGTGTCGCAGCAAGCGGCGGCACGAGGCCGATAAAGGGTAACGAGGCGGTAGCGCGAGCAATCAAGCTGCTTAACCAGGAGGGATACAGGGCGACTCTGCAGATTTTTGGCAGAGATTATGCTGACAATCCAGAGCTATCAGAGCTGCTAGAGCTTCCGTATATCCAGATGAAGGGGCAAGTTTCACACAACCAATTTGTTAAGGAACTGCAGGACATCGATGTATTTGTCATGAACTCCGTGCACGAGCCTTTCGGGCTATCGGCACTCGACGCAATTTCCGCCGGCGCATCCTTGCTTCTCTCTCGGCATTGCGGGGTTCAGGGGATTATGAGCTTAACCGGAAAGGATATCATTAACGATGTCAGTTGTTCGCAAGAAATCGCGGAAGCTATTGTCTATCTTCGGAATAATCCCAACTCAACGCGACTGTACCAATCAATTGATTTCTCAAAGCTGAATTGGAGCTCTACGTCTATGCGGCTGAGGGACATCATGGCAAATTGTATTTGCGAATAGCGAGTATCTATATGTATAGCAATATCATCAAATCGTCGTTAGGCAGTATTCGAGTATCCAGTATCTTCTACTTATTATACTTCGTACTACTAACAAAACCTTATTCTATTCAGGCATATCCATTAGCTGAGACCTCTTGGGATATCCTGTGCATGCTCATATCGGTGTTCTATGGATTTAGATTGCTCGCGCGTTTTGAGGTGGATAGACCCTTAATTCTTCTATGCATGTTCTGCTTGTTGTATTGCATGCTTACATGCGCAAATTATCCCGAAAGGCTACTCGGAGCAATCAGCGAGAGCCTGCGCATCATAATGATGTATTGGACCGTTATGCATCTATGTAGATTGCATCATGAAAGTGGACTTAGAGTCATTTCCATTTGCTACAGCCTAATTCTATACGCCGATGCAGGCAGCATTTTGTATAGCTTTGCCGTTTTTGGATTTGATAGTACATATTCACTTTTAGGCTACGACAATAACGCAATATTTGACATTATACCCATGTTGGCAATCGTATTCTACTCAGCGTACTCAAGGCTTAGGGCCTATGGGATGAATTCTAATATTCTGTTATTACTTTGCATTGCTTGCAAAGTAATAACAGGTGCAGCCACCTCAATGTTGGCATTAATGCTATTTGCTGTAACTCTGTTTATCATTAGATTCAGCAAATCGATTCTTAATATAATAAATATCAAAAGTGCTCTAATGATGGTAGTGGCATCTACAATTGGACTTGCTTTCCTACATATCGAACGATATTTCACTTGGCTGTTCAATCTGTTGGGAAAAGATGTCACATTGAGTTATAGAACTGTAATCTGGGAGCATTCAATTGAGGCAATCGTTAATCAGCCGTTGGGTTACGGAAAGACCGGCAACGGCATTTTCCAACAATTAACGGGTTTCTCACCATTATATGATCTTGCTGCAAATCACACTCATAATTATGCCCTCGAGCTTTTGTTTGTGTCTGGAATACCTGGGACTGTCATCTATCTCCTGTTTCTCATCGATGTTGCTGTGAAGTGCAAGTATACAAAGCAAACCTCAATTTTGTTGGCTGGAGTCATTGCATATGCAATTCTTATGATTACTGACTCATATCTTTTTATCCCTTCGTTTTATGCCTTGCTAGCAATATTGGCGTCAACACAACTGATAACACGTATCGAAAATACTAAGTAGGCACGAACCATGATTAAACAAAAATATGGCCCATTGTTTTTGATTAGTGCGGGCCAAGGACAATATGGGCTCTACCGGATCGAAACGGTCGTCGCGGGAGCTGAGGGGTAAAGTCGTGTTTTGCCACGAAAAGACCTGCTGATAGTGCATTGGTTCTATTTGTTTATTTTAATATGAGGAGATTCATGAAGATTGGGATTTTAACTTTCCATAACACGTGTAACTACGGAGCGATGCTCCAAGCGTATGGCTTGCAGTCGGTGCTGCAGGATTTAGGACATGAAGCTTCAATCGTAGACTACAAGAATGCTGCCGTCACGGAACGGGAAGAGGTAATCAAGCCAGCCATTTCTCTTCTCCTTTCGAATCCGCGGAGGTATTGCACGGAGAGGTATTCCTATCCGAGGCGCAAGCGGCGATCGGAAGCGTTTAAGAGATTCGCTGATGAGCACCTGGCTGTCGGAGCACCGATGGAGAGCGTGACGGACATCATTGACGGCTACGATGCGGTTGTAGTTGGCAGCGACCAAGTCTGGAATATGCGCTTAACGGGCAATGATCTGACCTATTTCCTTGAGGGGGCCCAGAGCTCTGATATGAAGGTGATTTCATATGCAGCGAGTTTCGGAGCGGCGGTGTTTCCTTCTGAATACGCGGAGCGTTGCGGCTCCGCCATCTCTGGGTTCGATGCGATAAGCGTGCGCGAACTGCAAGGCGTGCAGCTTGTTCGGGAGCTTACGGGAAGAGATGCCCAACTTGTCCTCGATCCGACGCTTCTTGTTGAGCGCGAAACATGGCTCAGGATGGCTAAGGAGCCGAAAAGCGAGACAGGTTCCTACGTTCTCGTTTACACCGTTGCCGAGAAGGAAAAGACGTTGGCTTTTGCGCGTGATGCGGCGAAAGAGCTCGGCTGCGAGATGCGAGTCATTGGGGTGAGCAATCCCTTTTTGTTGAAGAAAGCTAGATCGCTAAACGATGCGACGGTGGAAGAGTTTCTCGGCCTAATCCGTGGTGCCGCGCTGGTGGTTACGAGCTCATTTCATGGCATGGCACTCTCCTTGGCGCTCGGCGTGAACGTCTGCTACTCCCTTAGCGATCGTCCAGGAAACTCAAATTCAAGGCTCGAGACTCTTGCTTCGCTCGCAGGAATCGAAAGGAGAAACATTTCCAACGGGCTTCCTTCGAGTCGGATTGACTTCGAAGCCGTTGACTCTGCGATGGCTATTGAGAGGGAGAAGTCTCTGACGTTTTTGAGAGACGCGCTCGCTTGATGGGCTTGATGGATACACAAAGCTTCTGCCCTGGTTTCCACATGTGCCAACCGATTGTAGCTGATTGGATGAATAGGATGCCTTTGAGGAAAAAAGTAGTAGACAATCGTCGTTCGCGCACCTCCTCAGTCTCGGGGAGCCGTACCACGGCATTCATGGGCAATGTTTTAAGCTCTCTGCTGCTCCAAGTGGTCAACATCGTTGTCGGGTTCGTCGTGCCGCATGCCCTCATCGGCACCTACGGATCGGGGCTCAACGGGCTCGTTACCTCGCTCACGCAGTTCGTGAGCTACGTACAGCTCGTCGAGGCGGGCATATCGTCCGCCGCCGTCTTCCAACTGTACGCGCCTCTCGCGCGTCAGGATACCGCGGGGGCGAGTCGGGTCGTCTCGGCGGCGCGCGTCTTCTACTACAAGTCGGGCGTGGCGTTCACGGCGCTCATGCTCGCCCTCGCGTGCCTCTACCCGGTCTTCATCCAGGTGGAGGGCGTATCATCGGTGGGCGTGTTCATCCTCACGCTCGCGCTCGGAGCCACGGGCTTCCTTGATTTCTTCACGCTCGCCAAGTACCGTGTTCTCCTCACTGCTACGCAGCGCAACTGGGTCATCCAACTCGCCACGATTGCTTACAAGGTCCTCTACACCGCCGTGGTCCTCGTGGGCACCTTTGCTGGCGCCTCGATAGTGGCGCTGTTCGTCGTCGCAATCCTGCCCATTGCCGTCAGGACGGCGATTCTGGTTGTCTATGCCAAGAGGAACTATCCGGACATTGACTTCAGTGCGGATGCTCGCGGTCTCAAGCTCGATCAGCGCTGGGATGCCTTCTTCCTGCAGGTTCTCGGCGCGGTGCAGTCAGGCGCACCCACCATCGTCGCGACCTTCGTGCTGGGGGACCTCTCGCTCGTGAGCGTCTTCTCGGTGTACATGCTCGTGGCGAATGGGCTCCAGAACGCCATCAGCTCGTTCAGCCAGGGAACCCAGGCCTCCTTTGGTGATGTGATCGCCCGGGGGCAGCGGGAGACCCTAAAGCGGTCATTCCGCGAGTTCCAGGCGATGGCCTATGGGGTGTCGGGTGTGGCTTGTGGCGTGGGTATTGCACTTATCGTGCCTTTCGTGCGGCTCTATACCGCCGACATTGCTGATGTCAACTACGTCCACCCGCTCGTCGGGGCCCTGTGCATGGTGAACGTTCTGCTCTACCACCTCAAGACGCCGCAGGGTCTGCTCGTCATCTCGGCGGGGCTCTACCGCGAGACCAGACTGCAGACCGCGACACAGACTGCCATCCTGCTCGTCGGGGCAATCGTGCTCGGAGTTCTCTTCGGGATGCCCGGAATCCTTGCGGGCATGATTCTCTCCAATCTCTATCGAGACATTGATCTCATGTACTTCATCCCGAGGAAGCTGACCGGCACCGCCCCGGCGGAGACTCTCAAGCTCATGCTGCTCGCGGTCGTGGTGTGCGCGCTAATCGCGGCGCCGTATCTGGTCGTCCTGCCGCCCTGCAACGGATGGGGAGTTTGGGCAATCTCGGTGCTCGTCCTTGCGCTCTGGGGAGGGCTGCTTACGGTCGCGCTCTATCGGGTTTTCGCCCGTGAGCAGTTCTCAGGCCTCATCGCTCGCGCCCGCAGGCTCGTCGCCAGAAGATAAGGGGGGCGTCGCCATGCACTATACCTGCGACCTGATTTGCCGGGGGCTCCGCCTCCCCGGGCGTCTTCCAGCCGTTCCTTTCTATGTTCGAGTGAGGCGTCGAGAAGCGTGCCTCCTCCTACGGCCGCCGTGAATCCGGCGTGCCCACCAGAGGGGCGAAGATTGCGATTTGATGTCAACAGCTCTGTGGAATCAGGAACGGCCGTGGCGCGCGCCTGGAGGGCCCTGTGGTACGACCGCCTCTGCCGCGAGCCATGCTACCGCTGTGGTCATCATTTGACGGCTCATTCCGGCGACTTCACAGTCGACGACTGGTGGGGCCTCGAGCCGTGTGCGCTTTGGCAGGAGGATCCCTGAGGCATGTTCTACGCCGTTGCGAGTGCGTCGTACGGCCTCTCGCTTCAACAGCGGCGCTCCCGCTCGAGTTCGTCCCTATGCCCATCGCGGACGTCGTCAACCCTGCGTAGCCCATTCTCTCGCACCTGCCCGAGAGGAGGGGCGCGAAGGTTTTGACCGGGGCTCTATGCCGGAGGCTTCGAGGCGGCCTACCGATCTGTCGGCGTATTCGGCTTGGCGAGGACCGCGAAGGACTTGGCCAAGAGTGCACTCTTGGCCTGCGAAGTGGTGGAAAAGCGAGAAGCAACCAAGAATCAGCAGATAATGCCTGGAGGGAGGCATCGAAAATGGATTTCGAGGAGTTGGAGGAGCGCGGTGAGTACCCGGTTGTTTTTGCGGCGCGGAACCTTGATGATGGCGTCAGACGTCGAAGCTCGTCAGGGGGCATGTACCATGCGCTCGCGTCTAATGTGATAGGGGACCTCAGCGGTGTGGTCTACGGCTGCGCGTTCGACGAGGAGCTGCGCGCCAGCCATATTCGCTGCGAGACCATGGCGGATGTCGAGCGCTGCATGGGGTCGAAATACTCGCAGAGTGACATGGGGAACTCAATCAGGCAGGTTCGGGAGGATCTCGAGGATGGCCATGCGGTGCTTTTCACCGGGACACCCTGCCAGGTGGCGGCCGTGCGTGCGGCCTGTGCGGACGTTGAGGGGGGTGTCCTAGTGACCGCTGACATCATATGCCACGGCGTGCCGTCCCCCGAGGTGTTTCAGGGTTGGCTCGCGGAGCTGGAGCGCGCCCGCGGCGCACGCGTCGCTCGCTATGAGCACAGGCCAAAGTCCCGAGGTTGGGGTCACTTCGAGCGCGTTACCTGGGAAGATGGGTGCACCGAGCAAGGAACCCGCCTCGCGGAGGCGTGGAAGCGCCTGTTTTACGACAACAGGATGCTCCGCCCCTCGTGTTACCGCTGCCCCTACACAGTCACGTCGGGGCGCCCGGGAGACGTCACCATCGCGGACTTCTGGGGCGTGGAGGGGACGCCCCACGCGCGCGGGGACGACGCCGCGCTCGGCGTGTCGCTCGTGCTCGCCAACGGCCCGGCGGGGCTGCGCGTCCTGCGCGAGCTCGATGCGGACCTCGAGCCCGCGACGATGGAAGAGGCTCTGCCGCGGAACCCGATGCTGGAGCGTCCCTCTACCTACGAGGGCGAGCACGACGGGCCCTGGCGAGGGCTCTACTCCGACGGCCTGCTCGCCATGGCGCGGCGCGAGCGGTACCTGGTCTCGCCAGCCCGCTCGCTCGCGTCGAACGCCAAGCGGGTTATGAAGCGGATTCTCGGAAGGTGATCGCATGAGGAATGGAAAATTCACCCCGCGCAGGGGCTTCACCCCGCCGGATAACACCCCATATCGCTACCGCGACGGCTCACGGGTGGACGCCTCGCCTGGCTACCACCCGCACGTCTCCACGCGCTTCCGCAACTGGGGCGCGGGAGCTCCCGCTGCCATCGCCAAACGCGAGCTGCCCGAGCTCTACCGGGATCGGTCCGAGTGCTGCGGCTGCACCGCCTGCGCCGCCGCGTGCCCGTGCGACGCCATCGCGATGGAGCCGGACGAGGAGGGGTTCGCCTATCCCGTGGTCGACGCCGCGCTTTGCATCCGCTGCGGAAGGTGCATGGATGCCTGTGTCTTCAAGGCAGCCCTCGTCGAGAGGTGGCACCAGGGCGTACGCAAGTAAATTGAAGGGCTGGCGCAATTGTCAGGCGGCCGGGAGAGTCAGAGAGTCTGCGCGTTTTTGGCCGCAGCGTTAGTTGAGGGTGACTGCAGTCTTAGTTGAGGGGCGCGAGTCCCTTTGCGGTCTGCTCGTCCTCCCCATACCACTTGGCCCGGTACTCCCAGGGCTCCATGAGCCCGGCAGCCACCTCGTCTATGTCCTGTCGCTTCTCGGCGGTGGTATCCGTGATGATGCCGTCGTCGAACGTCACGCGAACCTCGCCCTCGTCGGGGAGCGGCGCACCCAGACGCCGCTCCGCCGCGAGCAACGCCCGGCAGATGCCCACGATGGCACCCTCCAGCGCGTGCTCGTGGCGGCGTATGTTGCGCATGAGCGCCGAGTTGTCCGCCGAGACCTCCGTGGCGGTCTTCACGTACCCCGCCGCATCGAAGTCGAAGTAGCTAATCCCGAAGCCGCACAGGTCGCCGAGCATCTGCAGGGCCGTCCGCAGCGCCTTCGCCTGCGCCCGCCCTCAGCGCCGACGCGAACTCCTGTATCGTGTCCTCCGCGCTCATGACCTTCCGGAACACGGTGCAGTCCGCCTTGCCGAAGGGTATCGACATCTTCCGTCCCTGTTCATGTCGGAAATGTTGGTGTAAGCAGACAGAGGCTCTCTTCGATACGGGGGCGGCCATTGCCTAGAATCCGAGATCGCGACAAGTCAGGTTCTCGAGAAAGGCAATGACCGCAATGAGCAGGATAGCAGACGAGACGATCGCGGCGGCGACCGAGATGCCCCGCTTCGGGGATGGGTTCATCAACCTGAGAGAGGTGATCCGCCAGCTCGCCGAGTCCGTCGTGAACGAGATCATGAGCGCCGAGGCCGACCAGCTCTGCGACGCCACGGGCAACAGCAGGAACGGCTACCGGGAGCGCAAGCTTGCCACCTGCGTGGGGACCCTGACGCTCCGGATTCCGAAGCTTCGCACGGGCAGCTTCTTCCCCGACGACGTCCTCGAGCGCTACAAGCGGGTCGACCGGGCGGTGGTCGCCGCGGTGGCGGAGACGTGCGCGACCGGCACCAGCACGAGGAAGGTCCAGAGGGTCGCCGCCGCCATGGGGATCGAGAGGCTCTCCAAGGACCAGGTGAGCGCCATATGCGCCCATCTGGACTCCGAGGTCGAGGAGCTGGCGACCAGGCCGCTGGGAGGGCTCCCCGTGCCCTACCTCTGGGTCGACGCGACGTACGTGAAGTGCCGGCGCGAGGGGCGGGTGGCGTCGACCGCGGTCGTCACGGCGATAGGCTGCGACTCCGAGGGGTGGAGGCACGTGCTCGGCGTCGGCGTCGTCGACACCGAGAGCTACGACTCGTGGTCGGAGTTCCTGGGCAGGGTCAAGGCCAGGGGCGTCTCCGGCGTTCGGCTCGTCACCTCGGACGCGCACGAGGGGCTGAGGAGGGCGGTCGAGGAGACCTTCCAGGGGGCGGCGTGGCAGCGCTGCGTCGTGCACCTGATGCGGGACTGCGCGCGGGCGGCATCCGGCTCGCGCCGGCTCTCCCGCAGGGTCTCGAGGATCGTGGCGCCCGTATTCCGGCTCAAGGAGGAGGGGGCCGTAAGGGCCGCCTACCACCTGGCGATCGAGATGCCCGGGTCGTGCTGCCCCGAGGCGGCGCGCACCCTCGAGGAGGCGGAGCCCGGCGCGCTGGCCTACCTCGACTTCCCGCGCAGCCACTGGAAGCGCCTCAGGACCAACAACGTCCAGGAGCGAACCAACAGGGAGATAAAGCGCAGGTCGCGCGTGGTGCAGGTGTTCCCGTCGGTCACGTCGACGGGGAGGCTGGTCGGCGCGGTCATGTGCGACCAGGACGAGGCGTGGGCGGACGCGCGCTACTTCTCGGAGAGGGTCATGTCCGAGCTCGGCGAGGAGGGGGAGCCGGCCGTCGGGCGCGAGCCCCCGACCGCGGAGCAGCTGGAGGGCTTCCGGCTGGTGGCGCAGCGGGCAATCGACGCGAGCCTCGAGCTTGCGGACGAGCTGGAGGCGGCGTAGGATGGCTCGTTGACCGACGGTTCCGGGCGATGGCGACGCCCCCGACGAGTGGGCCGTTACACCAACTTTCTCGACACTACCCCGTCCCTTGCCCTCAACCTCCTGGTCGAACATCACGTCCGACAGGAATGCGCGCATCTTGCCGTTATCCACCTCAGATATCATCGCGTCGAACGCCAAATTGACCGTCTGCACGGCGTCGATTGCGTCAGCGAACACGCTCTGCCCGTAGGGACTCATGTCCACCCGCGTGTTGTCCACCGCCGGCCTCACGATGGCGAACGTCGGCCACTCCGAACCGATCTCGTACACCGGGCACACGCCCGCAGGCTCGACGACATTGCCCTGCTCGTCGAAGCATGCCGTGACGATCCGATAGCCGCCTTTTCCCGTGCAGACCGCCGGCGCGCCCGCTCCACCTGCAGCTGCGCCGGCTGTGGCCGCTCCGACGCCGGCACCGCCCCTGAGGTGCATCTGCAGCTGGTCGACCGCGTGCCCGCGCCAAAACGCCCGCGTCACGAAGGCGCACTCCGTCACGCCGTCCTCGTCCCACGTGAGCGGCACCACCATGCGCGCGTCGTAGTGCCTAACGCGTACATCGCCCGCTCCGGCGTCCACCCAGAGCGCCCACGCCCCGGTGCCCATCCCGAACGCGCGCACCACCGTCGCCTGGGCCGCAGGCATGAAGCCGGTGCGCGAGAGGTAGCCCGCCAGCCAGTCCGTGCACGCCTGGTCATCGCACACCACCTGCGTCTTGTCATTCAGCAGCAGCGACCCCCACTCGCGGCACACCCGCATCGCCGGGTGGATCGAGCGCCGGTGCACCTCGTGCACCCGTCCGAACCCGTCGGCGTCCCGGTAGTCGTAGAACGCCCCCGACGCCTGCATCCACGCGTGCCACGACCGTATGTGCGGCTCCATGGCCTCCAACGGCAGCACGAACCCAAGGTCCTTCAGGTAGCCCCGCACGTGCTCCGGAACCCAGTACTCCTCGTCCATGACCCCCGCCACAAGAACCTCCTCCGTACCCGTGAACCCGACCGCGAACTAAGCAAACTCGTACCTATGCCGGGGGATGACAGCGGCCTGACGTGGTATAGCGAAGATGAATTATAGGTAAATATAATTATTTACATCTAACACGATAAAGCATCAACGGAAAATATAATACACACCGTTCGGATGATTTGTCGCTTCAAAGCGTAGTACAGCTTGGACTGTGACGTATCCGAGGCACAGACTTATCTGATGGGTTTGTGCTCCCGTCCCTCTTCATTCTAGACGAGGTGTGCATCCCGGTCCTTCTCGCTAGATTGAACTGCTCTAACCATGCGCCTCTGCTTTTCAGTCGTATTGGAGTCGTCTAATTAGGCCAGTATTAAGGTCCGAGTTCGGCCTCGACTCCGAGCCTTCCCAGCTCTACGTGCTCTCGATGGGCGATCTCAAGAGGACGTTCTTCTCGTTTATGGTTCAGATGGCTCTTGGCCTTGTTCTGACTATCTTGTTCTTTGCGGGGGCTGCCCCGGGGAGCGAGAGCGAGGGGATTCGGATGCTTTGGCTCTCCTCCCCCAGCCTCTGTGGGTGTGCGGTCTACTATACGAGGCGCATCTACCAGCTTGCGTATAGATTTGAAAAGAGGCGCGTGGACGCGGATGGTGGGGATGATACTGCCACGATGAGGCGGTTTGGCGCTACGTCGTTTCTCTATTCGCGCCTGCTTGCGGTGCCAGTGGTCTCGCTGTTTGCGCTTGTCCTCATACGATGTGGGCTAGTCTCGATGTTCTCGCTCTCCAGCTCTCAGCTTCAGAACAGCGACTTTCTCATGCTGGGAATCTCGTTTCTGCTGGGGATGTCCGGAGGGGCGCTGGCGAGCAGGCTCATCGATCTGGGGAAGTCGGGCGTCAGTCCGGCAGGAGGCGCGCGGGGGAGCGGGCGTAGCGGCGTGACGCTTGCGATGGCGGGGCTTGAATGTCTCATCGCGGAAAACGTTCTTTGCTGGAGGCCTGGCAGATAGTCCATGAGTTACGATGTCTGCAGGTATTGTATCCGCCGCAAAACGGGGGTCATTCATGGCGTTTGAGATGCGACTCGACGGGCTCGAGCTTACGAACTTCCACAAGTTCGAGCACTTCTCGATAGACTTTGACGAGCGTATGACCGTACTTGTGGGAGAGAATGGCTCGGGTAAGTCATCTGTGCTCGATGCGGCGCGCATCGCGCTTGACTCCTTCACGTATCGCATTGTTCTCGGTCTTCAGCGACGCATTGAGTCAACGGACGCCCGCGTTTCTCGCTATGGGATGGGCGGAATAACTGATCGACAGGAGCAGTATCCCGTTATCGTTTCCGCAAGGGGCCTCGTGGGTGAGGGGGGCACGGAGCAGATTGCTTGGTCTCGCTCGTTAGGTTCCCCGGATGACAGAGAGTATTCCGTAAAACCGGATGGCATTTGGAACCTTGCGGAAGAGTGCAAGGACAGGATAAAGGCGGGCGATACCGACCTCGTGCTTCCTGTGCTCGCCTACTATGGCACAGGACGTCTCTGGGCGAGCGAAGGCAAGTTTCCCGGCGGGGCTCGCGAGGGATTTTCTCGGCAGGATGGCTATCGTGGGGCCCTCGATGCCACCGCAGGTACGCAGAGGATGCTCGACTGGTTCTACAAGATGACGGCGCAGGATGTCCAACGGGCGCAGAGTATCGAACCCCAGGGGCCAAACCCGCTGTTCACTGCTGTTCGCGGGGCTGTCGAGCGCTGCTTTATGGAGATCTCTGGCTGCGAGCGCGTGAACGTCACCTACAACCTTGATGTTAATGACCTTGACGTTGAGTATCGTGAATCCGACGGGTCGGTTCAGCGCCTTTCCATGAGCAGGCTGAGCGACGGGTATAGGACTACCCTCAGCCTGTTCGCTGACATTGCCTACCGAATGGCTCTGCTCAATCCCGCGCTTGGGGAGCGCGTTCTCGAGACCCCGGGCGTGGTTCTTATCGATGAGGTTGACCTGCACCTTCATCCTCGCTGGCAGGCGCGAATCCTTGGGGATCTCTGCGCGGTGTTCCCCAATGTGCAGTTTATTATGACCAGTCATGCACCTATGGTCATCTCCTCCGTTTCCAAGAAGCAGGTGCGCATCCTAGGCGAGGATTGTGCCTATGCTCCGATGCGGGAGAGCTACGGGCTTGCGGCAAACGACGTTTTGACGGGAATCATGGGGGCTGGTGACTGGCGGCCTCTCGGAGGGGCATCCGGAGCAAACGGTTGATTATTCGAACATGCTCGTCTCATGTATGGGCGAAAGTGACGAGCGGGGGCGTTCGTATGAGACTCAGACGTGTGACTCGCACAAAGGCAATGAGACCATTTCCATAGACCCGTGCTCTCAGAGCGATATTGATACCATTCGTTATCGTCGCAACGGCGAGATCTTCTCGACCAACCCTGTCTTTAATCGCGATCTTGACGAGACGCTGAACCTTAATTGCCGAGAGGCATTCCTGCCGCAGAATCGTGCCAAGGTATACGAGGCGATGCAGAAGGCCATCGAGAGGGAGGGTCCCAAGACCCACGAGGCCAAGCGCGCGTTTGCTGCCCGCAGAAAGCTTCGGAATCTTGAATCGGCGTGCGCAAGGGAGCCGTTTGAGGGCGTTATGGTGTATTGCCTGAAGCGCTGGGCGCGATAGACTTTCATCGGCGTGCGGCGCATCCAGCGCTACACACGTGTTCATCTTTATCAACAAGAATACGTTGACATTTCTGAGGGCGGACTATTGTCTGGTGTGTAGAGTAAACCGGAACTACGCTATGAATTCAAAGGATTGACGAGGGAGGGACTTATGGCAAACGTGTTCGATATCGCAGAATACATCCTTGATAAAGAGGGATACGTCTCGACCATGAAGCTCCAGAAGCTCGTCTTTTATTGCAACGCGCTCTCTCTTGTCTGTGATGGTAAGACCCTCTTCCCTGAGGCGTTCCAAGCGTGGGTAAACGGTCCCGTGTGTCCAGCCCTCTTCTTTAAGCACAAAGGGAAGTTCATTGTTGGATCGGGTGCGTTTGCCTCGCTTGCAGATACGTCGAGGATTGGTGAGAGGGCTGTAGCCCTGATTGAGCACGTGCTGTCCGTTCTCGGGGATTATGATGGGAACGAGCTCAGCTGCTTAACTCATGGCGAGAGCCCATGGAGGGATGCCCGAAAGGGATGTGACAGTAGTGATCGCTGCGAAGCTGTTATCTCTAATGATGCAATCAGGGCGTACTATTCATCTCCCCAGTGCACCAACCCCCTCTTTTTCGGAGCTCAATGACAACGAGGATTACTAAAGGCTAGGTGAAGAAAGCGGGTCGCATACTTGCGACCCGCAAAAAGCCTGACGAGGAGTATTCCTGGGCGCTAGATGTTGCAGATTTGTGGCGCGCGGCGCATAAAGAAGTCATCGAGGAGATGGAGACACTCCTTCGAAGCGTTGCTGACGGCTGCGGCGAGTCCCTATCCGGAGAAGTCCTCATTGTCAGCCGATTAAAGCGAATGGATACGATCGTGGGAAAGCTGAGGCGACCAGGCCTCAGTCTAAAACTTAACGAGATGAATGACATCGCTGGTTGCCGCGTAATATTGACAGGCCAACGAGATGTGGAACTTTTCTACGACGCTCTAGTCGAGCGTGCTCCAATAAAACCTGAAAAAGGAATTAAGAATTATATTGAATGTCCTAAAGACGATGGGTATAGGAGCATACATATCATAACGCGGCACAGTTCCCCAGGCGCAGGACTGAATGGTCTGTACTGCGAAACTCAGATTAGGACACGTTTGCAACACGCTTGGGCAACCGCACTTGAAACATATGATGTGGTTGGCGGTAAAGGGATAAAGTTTGGTGGAGGGGACGCCGATGAAAAGAGGTTCTTCGTACTGGCGTCTGCTCTCTTTTCTCTTACTGAGGGCACTCCGTTATCGTCTGGGATACCCGCTGTTTTAGAAGAGCTGAGAGAGGAGCTTCGAGAGCTTGAAAAGCGATGTCTGATTGTTGAGAAGCTGCGTGCATGCTCCGGATCAGTGACGATTCTTTCAAGCGAAGACCTCTCGTATGCCGAGTATTTTGTACTCGATATAAATTATGAGCTGCAATTCACCAGGATATATGGGTATGCGGAATGCGAATCCGATGATGCGGAGCGTGTCTTCTTTGAAATGGAGCGAGATAAGGGCCCTTTGCGAGATGTCCTTCTCGTCAAGGCCGTCTCTATCAAAAATCTCCTTGATGCGTATCCAAACTACAGCATGGATATCCAATTCTTCTTGCAGTGCCTTCATGAGTTAGCTTGAGACGGCACTGCAATCGGCCAATGTGGGGCGCAAGCGAATACGTCCTCCGTTCTTCAAGCGCTGTATAAGCCCCGTATGAATGCTCGTTTTCTGTGGTATAACTGTATTGGGCCCTTCGGGGTCTTCCAAGCGCCGGGGGGGTACCCCCCGGCATTTTGTGTATTTAGGGGGCGAAATGCGTGAGCTCAGCATTTTTGTTGATGAGTCGGGTGCGGATGGGCTTGACTCCAACTATTACTTGCTGACGCTCGTACTTCATGAGCAGGACAGGTCAATTGACAAAGTTGTCGAACCCTACGAGCGTGCGCTGAATGACAAGCGGCTGCCAAACATTCCGTTCCACATGTCGCCCCTGCTCAATGGCCATGACGAGTACGAGAGGATGAGCTCTTCTTCGCGCGCCTCGCTCCTCTCGTCCTTCATGCTCCTCTTCCACCATCTGCCCATCCGGTACAAGACCTTCTCGTATCGCAAGCGCGAGTTCTCGAGTGCGTCGCGCCTCTCCGAGCGGATGCGGAGGGACGTGGTCAACTTCCTCTTCGACAACCTGGAGTACCTTCAGCGCTTTGACCTGGTGAAGGTCTACTATGACGGTGGCCAGCATGCGGTTACCCAGGCGCTTCATGACGCTGTGGAGTACGCTATCGCGCGCGAGGCAGTGGTGTTCCGCTCCGCGACGCCTTCGGAGTACCGGCTCTCTCAGGCTGCCGACTACGCCTGTGCGGTCGAACTGACGGCGCTCAAATACCAAGCGCATGAGGAGACCCCGACGGACCGTCGCTTCTTTGGCTCATGGGGCACGTTTAGGAGAAACGTACTCAAGACGGTGCGCAAGAAGGCCATGTAGGCTATGCGATTGAGCCGGCCTCTGTCATTGCCTCCTGTTCAGGGTAACAACAGGTGTCTTCGGTCGCCCCAGGTCCTTCTCGCCGTGTTGTTACGCTCGTTTGAGGGTAACAATGAGAACTTCGGTAGCTCATTGCCCCTTTGTTTCGTGGCGTGCCCGCCGCCCGCGGTCGGGTGCCGAGAAAAGCCGCCGGCTGCACCGCTTTTTGGGATGCGCGTCGAGAAATGAGGCCCCCTGTACCACGCGTGCCGCGGCCTGCCGGGGAATCTCGCCCAATGTACCGCTCCATGCCGAGAAAAGACGTCGGGTGTACCGCTCCATGCCGAGAAATGCCGCCCAGTGTGCCACGCCGGGCGGGGCGGGGCCGCCCCGCGGCGGCCGGCCTGGTACAGAGGGCCTCATTTCTCGACGCGCATCCCGATAAGACGGTACAGAGGGCGGCATTTGCCGGCGCGGCCAGCCCGCGGCCGGTACAGGGGGCGGCATTTCTCGGCGCAGGCAGCCCGCGGCCGGTACAGGGGGCGCTTTTCTCGCCAGGGGGTCGTCGGGGCTGGTACGGCCGGCGGTGTTTCTCGGCACTCGTGGCGCTTCCTTTGACTGTGCGTCTGCCAACTCGCGCCACGCGTCCCATCCCGCACGAGCCGACATCGATGGGATGCCTGTGAAGCGCCTCCATTCGTGGGAAAATACCCGGGACGGCAGAATGTGCGGGCGAGGTGCCCGCGGCGGGCGGCGCACCCGCGGTGGGCAGTGTGCCCGCGGCGGGCGGCGCACCCGCGGCGGGTCTACGCTGACCCGTGACGGGCGAAAGGTGACCCGATGGAATTTGTGGCAACGTGTCCCAAGGGATTTGAGCGGCTGCTCGCGGATGAGCTGACCGGGTTCAAGACGCCGCAGGTGCGCCCATTGGCGGGCCAGGTGAGCTTTGGCGGCGAGCTTGCGGACGCGTATCGCGCGTGCCTGTGGTCGCGCCTGGCCTCGCGCGTACTTCTCGTGCTCGCCCGCGTGGACGCGCACGACTCCGATGCGCTCTACGAGGGTGTCTCGGCCATCGCGTGGGAAGATCACCTTGCGCCGGGGACAACGTTTGCCATAGACGCTCACGGCACAAACGCCCAGCTCAGAAATACTCAGTTTGTGGCATTGCGCGCCAAGGACGCCATCGTCGACCGCGTGACGTCCGCTCGCGGCGCGCGCCCGGTCGTGGACACGGCGCGCCCCGGCCTTACCGTCTCCGTGCGCCTCTCCGGTGCACGAGCCACCATCTCGATTGATTTTGCGGGCGAGCCGCTCTTCCGCCGCGGTTACGACTCCCGCACGGAGGCGCGTGTGGCGCCGCTGCGTCCGGACTATGCGGCGGCCCTGCTCACCGCCGGCGGCTGGGGCAACATGGCGCGCGGCGAGGACGCGTCGCTCGCTGTGCTCTGGCCGGGGCAGGGAAGCGTTCTCGTCGAGGCGGCGCAGATGGCGCTCGACCGTGCTCCGGGGCTCCTGCGTACGCGCTGGGGCTTTGAGGGGTGGTCCGGACATGACGCTGCTGCCTGGGCGCACCTTCTCGATGAGGCGGACTCCCGTGCCGAGGCAGCCGAGAAGGACCTCTGCGCGCTTACCGCGTTTGACGACCGCCCGGGTGCGGCATCGGCCTGCCGTCAGGCGCTTCGTGCGGCTGGCATACCGCTTGACGTGGCGTTTGTTGACGCTGCGGAGCTGACGACGGCAACCCTTGCGGTGGCGGACCTCTCGTGGATCTCCGAGACGGCGCTCGCAACGGAGGCCTCCGCGCTCTCCTCCCTCGCGACGCTTGCGGGACATCGCGTGGTCGCGCTCTCCCGCGACGCCGCTCCCGACGCCGCACTTGTCGCCGAGCCTGCCGAGAAGCACGAGGTCATCGTGGGACGTGATCCTGCGACCATCCGCGTCTACGGCGCGTCGGACCTCGCGGCCGCCGCTGTCCGCGAGACCGTCGAGCTCCCCGGTGATGCCCGCATTCCCGTGCTTGTCTCGGCCTCGGACCAGTTTGCGCGCCGCCTTGCCAAGGTGGCCAAGCTTCGCGCCAAGTGGGCGCGCCGCGAGGACGTGACCTGCTACCGCGTCTACGACGCCGACCTGCCCGACTACGCCGTGGCCATCGAGCTCTATGAGGGCTCGGAGACGCCCGGCCGCTGGCTGCAGATCTCCGAGTATGCCGCCCCGCGCGGCGTGGACCCGGAGCTCGCGCGACGTCGCCTGCTGGACGTGCTCGCTATCTCGCCGCACGTGCTGGACGTGGCGCCCGAGAACGTGAGCGTACGCGTGCGCACCCGCGCCCGCGGCGGGTCTCAGTACGCGGACGAGGGGCGCGCCCCCGAGCGCGGGTCGCGGCGGGACCGTGCTTCTCGCCAGCCGGGGCGCGTGGAGCTGCCGGCGGGATCGCACCTGGTGGACGAGGGCGGGCTCACCTTTGAGGTCAACTTCGACGCGCGCCACGACTGCGGTATCTTTCTCGACCACCGCGAGACTCGCGCCCGCATTCGCGAGATGATGAAGCGGACGCAAGGCTCCAAGCGCTTCCTCAACCTCTTTGCCTACACCGGTACGGCCACGGTCTATGCGGCCGACGGCGGCGCCAAGCACACGACGACCGTGGACCTCTCGCGCCCGAGCCTGGACTGGGCGCGGCGCAACATGGCGCGCAACGGCTTCACCGGTCGTGAGCACGAGTTCGTTCAGGCGGACGTCCTCGCGTGGGTGAGCGAGCAGCGCCACACGCGCAACCGCTGGGACCTCATCTTCTGCGACGTTCCCACGTTCTCAAACTCGGCGCGCATGCGCAAGGCGTCCTTCGACGTGCAGCGCGACCATGCCGAGCTGATCATTGGCGTATCTCGCCTGCTCGTGCGCGGGGGCACCGCGATCTTCTCGTGCAACCTGCGCACCTTCAAGCCGGACGTGGAGAAGCTCGAGCGTGCGGGCGTACGCCTCACGGACATTACGGAGGAGACCATCCCCGAGGACTTCTCGCGCAACCGCAAGATTCACCACGCCTACCTCGTGGAGCGCGTGGTCGAGGGTGCTCCCGGCGAGCGCACCACCCCCGGCGAGCGCACCACCCCCGTCGAGTGCCGCATCACCCCCGGTGGGAGGCGCGCTCGATGAGAGATCTTCTCGCGCAGTTTGCCAAGTTTGGCGTGGTGGGCGTGATTGCCACCGTCATCGACTTTGGCGTGCTCATCGCCCTCACCGAGCTGGGCGGCTGGGACCCGGTGCTCTCTGCGGCGGCGTCCTTTGTGGTCTCGGTGATCTTTAACTACGCGGCGTCCATGCGCTTTGTGTTCACGCGCCGCGAGGACCTGAGCCGCAGTGCCGAGCTGGCAATCTTCATCGTGCTCTCGGTGATTGGCCTGGGGATAAACGAGGTGCTCATGTGGGCTGGCACCACCGCGCTCGACCTCAACTACGTGCTCGTCAAGGTGGCGGCAACGGCGGTGGTCATGCTCTGGAACTTCTTCTCGCGCAAGCGCTGGCTTGACGCGTCGTAGCGTCTCCCGAGTGCCTTCGCGCATCGAGGGGCGTGCCGCAAGACGGCTCTTCTCGCTGAAGGTAAACCCAATAAAATACTTGGACGAGTGTAAGGATTCAATACTCTATCCGTAAACGGCTTGAAAATCTCCTTTTACGTGACTTTTGCGTGATATACTGGTTGAACGTGAAAGGAGTGGCTTATGTATGCCATTGGTGAGTACCTTGTCCATCCCGGTCAGGGAGTATGTCGCGTCGAGGATGTGACGGAGGGTGCTCAGGCGGTCTACCAGCTGCTTCCCGTGGGCAAGCGGCATCCCGTGCACATCAGCTTTCCGGTTGCCAACGAGGCGCGCCTGCGTCCGGTGCTCACGCGCGACGAGGCGCAGCGCATCATCGACGAGTACCCCACCATCCAGGTTGAGGAGTTCAGCGCCCGCAACAACTCCCTCGAGGAGGAGCACTACAAAAACGAGATGCGCCAGGGCTCGTGCCGCGACTCGGTGCGCATCGTCAAGACCTTCCGCGCGCGCATAGCCGACCTCTCCTCGCGCAACAAGAAGCCGCCTGTTGCCTACGAGCGCATTCTCAAGGAGGCCCGCGAGCGCTCGTGCTCCGAGCTGGCCATCGCGCTGGGCATCACGCCGGAGGATGTTGTGGTGCTCTTTCAGGAGCGCATGGGCGAGACGAGCGAGAACTAGCGGCCGCCTTGGCGGCGTGCGCCGCCGGAGGACCCGCGCTCTTCTCGCCGCGCCGTGGACCAGCGCTTCTTGCCGCGCCGCGCGCTCTTGCTCCTTGCCGTGCGTTACCGAATTCGCACAGACTCGTGTGCGTGCTGCGAGGATTGGCTCCGTCCTCTAGAATGGGAGGTCACCGAAACGTGCCTATCCCAAGGAGGAACCATGGCAGCTAGCGAGCTGGAGACGAACGAGACCGCCGCCGAGAACCGCGCGATCATCACCGTGCTGGGCAGCGACCGCCCCGGCATCGTTGCCTCGGTTGCCGGGGCCCTCTCCGAGCGCAGGGCCAACATCCTCGACATCTCTCAGACCATCCTGCAGGGCATCTTCACGATGACCATGCTCATCGACCTGGGCTCCGCGAGCTTCTCCGAGCTCAAGGCCCGCCTCGAGGAGCTCTCCGAGAGCCTTGGCGTGCAGATCACCATGCAGCGCGAAGAGGTCTTCAAGTACATGTACCGCCTCTAGCCCCGGGCTGGACGGCTGGACAGGAGACGCCGAGGCGTTCTCGGCGCCGAGGAGGTAGCTCATGATTCGCATTCCCAAGGGCGGCGGATGGCCCATCCTTACCCCGCGCGACACGCCGGCCTTTGACCACGTGGCCGATGCCTACCCCATGCCGTCGGTGGGCCTGGGGCTGCCGCCGGTCTCTGACGGGCTCTATCACGGCTACGAGGACGTTGACGTGGTTCCGGGCGAGCTCTACACCAAGTACGACGTCAAGCGCGGCCTGCGCAACGCGGACGGCTCGGGCGTGCTCGTGGGCCTCACCACGATCTCCAACGTGCACGGCTACAACAAGACCGAGCACGGCGTCGAGCCCGACGAGGGCGACCTCATCTATCGCGGCTATCACGTGGGCGACCTCATCGACGCCGCGCAGTCCGAGGACCGCTTTGGCTACGAGGAGGTTGCCTACCTGCTCATTGCCGGCAAGCTGCCCACCCACGAGGAGCTGGACGACTTCCGCGCCCGCATCGACGCGCGCAAGCAGCTCCCTGAGGGCTACCTCGGCATCTTCCCGCGCGCCACGTACAGCCACAACATCATGAACGTGCTGCAGCGCGCGACGCTTCTGCTCTACGCCTTTGACCCCACGCCCGATGACACCTCGCCCACGCACGAGATTGACGTGGCCCTCTCGCTCCTTGGCCGCTGGCCGCGCACGGCCGCCGTGGCGCACGCCGCGCACGCCGCGCAGATGAAGGACGAGAAGCTCATGGTGCCGCCGGTGCGCGAGGGCTACACGATGGCCGAGACGGTTCTCGACGTCCTGCGCAGCGAGGACGGCTTCACCCACGAGGAGGCCATGCTCCTCGACGTCATGCTCATCCTGCACGCCGAGCACGGCGGCGGCAACAACTCCACGTTCACCACGCGCGTCCTCTCGTCCTCCGGGACCGACGCGTACTCGGCCTACGCGGCGGCCATCGGCTCGCTCAAGGGTCCCAAGCACGGCGGCGCCAACTTCAAGGTCTCGCAGATGATCGACGACGTTGCCTCCCACGTGCGCAACTGGGACAGCGACGACGAGCTGGCGGGCTATCTCGAGAAGATCGTCCGCAAGGAGGCCTTTGACAAGACCGGGCTCATCTATGGCCTCGGACATGCCGTCTACACGCTCTCGGACCCGCGCGCGCAGCTCGTGAAGAAGTACGCGCGCAAGGTTGCCGCCGAGAAGGGCCAGGCCGAGCGCCTGGAGCTCATCGAGGGCATCGAGCGGCTTGGCCCGCAGGTCATGCGTGACGTCAAGGGCTCCGGCAAGCCCATCTGCGCCAACATCGACCTCTACACGGGGTTCATCTACTCGATGCTGGGCATCGAGCCGGACCTCTACACCGCCATCTTCGCGATGGCGCGCCTTGCCGGCTGGACGGCGCACCGCATGGAGGAGCTCTACGGCGCGGGGCGCATCATCCGTCCGGCGTACAACTCCGTCATGCCCCACAGCGGCGAGTACGTGCCCATCGACGAGCGCTAGCCCCGTGCGGCGCGCGGCTGGGGTCGGCAGGAGGAGGCTCGGGTGAGGCAGGCGGTCGTGGGGCTCTTGGCGCACGTGGACGCGGGCAAGACCACGCTCGCGGAGGCGATGCTCGAGGCCTCGGGTGCCGTGCGCGCCGCCGGTCGCGTGGACAGCGGCAGCTCGCACCTGGACACCAACGCCATGGAGCGCGAGCGCGGCATCACGATTTTCTCGGCGCAGGCGGCGTTTGACTGGGGCGCTGGGAACGGTCGCGGCGGCGCTGGGGACGGCGCCCACATCATGCTCGTGGACGCGCCCGGCCACGTGGACTTTTCCGCGGAGGCCGAGCGCACGCTCGCCGCGCTCGACTACGCCATCTTGGTGGTGGGCGCGGGCGACGGCGTGCAGGGTCACACCGAGACCCTGTGGGACCTGCTCGCACGCTACGAGGTGCCCACCTTCGTCTTTGTGAACAAGTGCGACCTGGAAAACCCCGGGCGAGAAGCGCTTCTTGCCGAGCTGGCCTTGCGGCTCTCGCCGGGCTGCGTTGACGCGGAGGCGCTGCTCGCGGGCGAGCCGGGTGCGCTGGAGGACGTGGCCTCGGCGGAGGAGGACGCGCTCGAGGAGTACCTGGAGACGGGCGCGCTCTCGGCGGATACGCTGCGGCGTCTGGTGGCCGGGCGCGCGCTCTTCCCGGTCTTCTTTGGTGCCGCGCTGCGCGGCGAGGGAGTGCGTGAGCTGCTCGACGGCACGTGCGCGCTTCTTGCCGAGAAGCGCTGGCCGGAGGAGCTTGCGGCGCGGGTGTATCGCGTGAGCCGTGGGTCTCGCGGCGAGCGCCTTGCGTGGGTGAAGGTCACGGGCGGGACGCTGCGCGCAAAGATGCAGCTCTCGGGCGTGGACCACCGCGGCGAACCGTGGGCCGAGAAGATCAACGAGGTGCGCCTCTACCAGGGCTCGAGCTTTGAGACCGTGGCCGAGGTGGGCGCTGGGCGCATCTGTGCCGTTACGGGCCTTACGCATGTGGTGCCGGGAAGCGCCCTTGGCGCGGAGCCTGAGGGCGCAAACCCGGTGCTCGCGCCCGTCCTGTCCTATCAGGTGATTCCAGAGCCGGGTGCGGACGTTTCCGCCCTGGTGCGGGCGCTGCGCGAGCTTGCCGACGAGGACCCGATGCTGGGCGTCACCTGGCAGGAGCAGCTGCAAGAGGTGCACGTCCAGCTCATGGGCGAGGTTCAGCAGGACGTTGTTGCCGAGCTGCTGCGCGAGCGCTACGGCTTTGTGGTGACGTTTGGGCCTGGCGGGATTCTCTACCGAGAGACGTTGACCGCGCCCGCCGAGGGCGTGGGCCACTTCGAGCCGCTGCGACACTACGCCGAGGCGAGACTTCTGGTGGAGCCGCTGCCGCGCGGGGCGGGGGTGGAGTTTGGCACGCGCTGCTCCACGGACGAGCTTGACCTCAACTGGCAGCGCCTCATCCTCACCAATGCCATGGAGCGCGACCACCTGGGCGTTCTTATCGGCGCCCCGCTCGCTGACGTGCGGATCACGCTGCTTGCGGGACGCGCGCATCCCAAGCACACCGAGGGCGGGGACTTTAGACAGGCCACCTATCGAGCCGTGCGGCAGGCGCTCATGGGCGCTCGCGAGCGCGGGGAGTGCGAGCTCCTGGAGCCGTGGTATCGATTTAGGCTGACGGTTCCCGAGGAGCGAGTGGGCAGGGCGCTCACCGACCTCACACGCATGTCGGCGGAGTTTGGTGCGCCGGCCGCAGCGGGCAACATGGCCCGCATCGAGGGGGAGGTGCCGGCATCCGAGGTGGGGGAGTACGCGCTTGAGGTGGCGCGCTACACAGGCGGTCGAGGGCGCATCTCGCTTGAGCTTGCTGGCTACCGCGTCTGCCACAATGCGGGCGAGATTGTTGCCGCCGCGGCCTACGATCCCGAGGCCGACCTCCCCAACACGCCGGACTCGGTCTTCTGCAGCCACGGCGCCGGACACACCGTCAAGTGGTACGACGTGCCGTCGTGCGCCCACACTGCTGTGGACCCGGCGCGCCTGCGCCCGTATCGCCCCGCCGACGCCTCGTTCTTCTCGGCGTGACACTTGGTGCGGAGAGTTTTTCAGTCTTATCGTTGTCCCAGCTCAATAGCGGTGTCAAAGGGTTTGGACAGGCCGTGCGGCCCATGATGGGTTGCTGCGGAGGTGCCAGGGGGTATCCTTGCTCCAAGGAGGCATCATGGGCGAGCAGCAGACATCGCGGCAGATCATCGGTTCTCGCATCCGCGAGCGTCGCGAGGCGGCGGGCATCTCGCAGGGCGAGCTGGCCAAGCGTGTCTATGTGGCTCGTCAGACCGTAAACAACTGGGAGACGGGCAAGACCCTCATTGACGTGCAGAGCCTCGTGCTCGTGGCCGAGGCGCTGGGCATCTCGGCGAGTGAGCTTCTGGGCGAGAGGGGTGTCGAGGCCGTGCGCGCCGAGGCGGAGGATCGCCACAAGCTCATCGTGCTTCTCGGTGCGTTTTTCTTGGTGTACCTGACGTATTTTGTGAGCCTGGCGATTCGCATTGCCGTGGGCAGCACCTTGGATGAGGGGCCTCGTCTTGTGCTTGTCGTTGTGACTGGGGTATCTGCGCTTTTGTCTGGCGCGGGTTGGTATCTCATCGGCCGCTTCATGAGGACTCATGACCTTCGCACGGCTGCTCGGCTCGTGGCGTTTCTTGAGGGGCGCGATCCCGCCGAGGCGCTGCCGAATAGCTTTTTCTACACGTGGATTCTTCCGGCGTGGGGGATCTGGTGGTGGCTTGTCTTTGTCGCCTTGTTTTTACTGGTCATGGTTGTGACTTTGTAGTTTGCGATAGAGGACTGTTGCTTTTCCGCGAAAGCCGCTATCATGTGTTGGAAACGTTTCCATAGCGGTGAAGGGGGAGGGCGCGTCGTGTCCCTTGTGCTTCTAGTTGTCATCTACGTGGCGTTTGTGGGCCTGGGCATACCTGACTCGCTCTTTGGCGCGGCGTGGCCGGCCATGCACCCAGACCTCGACGTTCCCGTCTCGTGGGGCAGCCTCGTCACGATGATCACCTGCTGCGGGACCATTGTCTCAAGCCTCTCCTCCGCCGCGCTCATCGGACGCTTTGGGACCGGGCGGGTGACGGCAGTCTCCACCGCGCTCACCGCTGCGGCGCTCGCGGGCTTTGCCGTGGCCCCGAGCTTCGTCTGGCTGTGCCTGCTTGCGATTCCCCTGGGGCTTGGCGCGGGCGCCATCGATACGGCGCTCAACAACTACGTGGCCCTGCACTATCGCGCCACACATATGAACTTCCTGCACTGCGCCTATGGCGTGGGTATTACGGTGAGCCCGTTTTTGATGTCGCTGGCGCTCTCGGGCGGTACGTGGCGCGATGGCTACCTCGAGGCGGCGGCCGTTCAGGCGGCGATTATGGCTGCCACGATAGCGATTTTGCCGCTGTGGTCCCGTGTGGGCCACGAGACGGGGGCGAACGAGGGCCCCGACGAGCCCGAGGTTCGCGCGATGAGTCCGCTCGCGCTTGTTCGTCGTCGTGACGTGCGGCTGGCATGCCTCGTCTTTCTTGCTTCCGTGGCCATTGAGGGCGTCTGCAACACCTGGGGGTCGAGCTACCTCGTGAACGCGCGCGGCATGGGCGCGGGTGAGGCCGCTGGTATGGTGACGGTCTACTATGTGGGTGTGACCGCGGGGCGCTTCCTATCCGGGGTGCTTGCCAACCGGCTCAGCAGTAAGCAGCTCGTGGGCCTGGGGCAGGCGATCACCTTTGCTGCCGTGCTTGTGCTTCTTGCCCCGCTGCCTCTCGCGGCGGCGACGGTGGGACTCTTCCTCGTGGGCTTTGGCAACAGCCCGCTCTACCCCAACATGTTGCACCTCACGCCGCGGCTCTTTGGCCGCGACCTCTCGCAGGCTGTGATCGGAGTCCAGATGGCGGCATCCTATGTGGGGGCGCTCACGCTGCCGCCGCTCTTTGGCGTGGTTGCGGAGCGTGTGGGCTTCTGGGTCTTTCCGGTTGCGCTCTTTGTGCTCTCTGCTGTGGTGCTCGCGGCGTTTCTTGGTCTCATGGTTCTCAAGGGGTGGAAGCCTCAGCGGGGCTAAAATGAGCGCAAGGAGGACCTGCGTACGCGTCTGCGAGGTAGGGGGCGGGATATGCGCGGTCAAAGGGAACAACCTGAGCTTGTGTTTCGCGGACGGTTGGCACCGTGGTACGGCGTGCTCTGCGGCTTGGTTGCCGTGATCGTTGCCGTTCTCGCGCTGCAGACGACCCTCCCCGTCTTTGTTCCGATTGCGGTGCTGGTTGTGGCCGAGCTCGTTCTTCTGCCTGCTGCGGTGCGCAATCGCGTGGAGCTCTACTCTGACCACCTTGAGGCCGTCTTTGGTTGGAATCGTGTGGTCATCCCCTATGATGACGTGCGCGGTGTTCACGGCCTGGATGGCAGTGCCGGGCAGTTCACCTCGCATCTCTGCACCGCGTCGTCCGTGGGTGTCTTCATCGAAGCCCCGCGTGATGGTGACGCCGCAGTCTCGGTGATAGACAACGAAGGCCTGATGCGCGAGCTCGTTTGCCGCGCGGGCCTTGATGGGCGGGGCGCGCCGGCGCAAGAGGGATAGGGCGGCCGAGCGCCTTCGCTCGAGGCTTTCCTCGGGCGCCTCATGCGCGGTTCCAGCTGAAGGGCTGTGCAAAAGTGCCGCTCGTGCCACAAATCGCGGATGCGCTGTGCAAAAGTCGCGTTCGTGCCACATGTTTTTAGGGGTGCCCCGAGTAGCTGGAACGGAAAAGGCCAGATAGCAACATAAATAATAAAACCAAAAACGCCTCGACAGCCCAATTTGATGTGGCACGAACGCGACTTTTGCACGCGGCTTTG